>PLBR01000096.1 GCA_003135435.1 Nitrospira sp.
TGGCACTTCGACGAAGATCGCCCTGAACAACTACCGCCGAAGTTTGCGATGGGGACCTTCTTTGATGGCCGACCAGCTGGCGATTGGAAGGTGATCACGACTCCCAAAGCCTTGAGCCCACCGAACGTATTCGCACAGCTTCGGGAGAAAGGCGCTGAACATCACTACAATGTCGTGCTGATCGACGATACCAATACGGCGGATCTCGACCTGTCTGTGTCTTTCCTGCCCATCTCCGGCAAGGCTGACATGGGTGGAGGTCTCATTTGGCGGGCCAAGGATGACCGCAACTATTATCTCACCCGCGGCATGATTGCCTCGAAAACCGAGATCATCCCGACCTTCATCTCTACCCAGGCCCAAAACCTGCCCGCCTTGGCCCTGGCGGCCACGATTCTCATAACTACGGCTTCGACCATTGCGCTGACCTCCTTCAAGTACTTCACCCGTGTTGACCCATGAACCACCTGTCGCTGCAACACATCAAGGCCGGTTATGGGAACAAAGTCATCGTCAAAGACGTGTCGCTCGAGGTCGGGCCCAAAGAAGCGATGGTCGTCATGGGGCCGTCCGGCTGCGGTAAAACCACCCTCTTCCTTTCCATTCTCGGAATCATCACCCCCGCCACGGCCAGATGCTTCTCAATGATCAAGACCTCGCCGCACTGCCCATCGAGCGCCGCAATATCGGTTATTTGCCGCAAGCGAAAAACTATGGTCTGTTCCCGCATCTCAGTGTGCTGGATAACGTCACCTATGGTCTGCGAGTGCGCGGGGTCGATCGGAAGGAGCGCGACAAACGCGCCAAGAAAATGCTCGAACTGGTCGAGCTTCACGGTGTGGAGAAGCGCCGCGTCGACGAACTGTCCGGGGGGCAGAGCCAGCGCATCGATCTGGCGCGCGCCCTGGCCATCGAACCCCAACTGCTTCTCCTCGAAGAACCGCTTTCCAACGTCGATCAAGTGACCAAGTTCGAGGTCGCCAGCGAACTGAAGAAACTGTTCGAACGAATCGAAATCCCGGTCTTGCTGGTGACCCATGGCCATGAGGATGCGGTATTTCTGGGCGGGCATTTGGCGGTCATGGTGGACGGGAAGATCGAGCAAGTGGGCACCGTAAAAAAGGTCATGCAGTCACCGAAAACCGATTTGATCAAGAGGCTGTTGCGGCCGTTCGGGGATCCGGACGAGCAACGCGTGGCGAAGTAGCGAGAAGACCAGGAACATTCACGATTTCCGTGACAAGGCCACCTTAGTGTGAACCCTTGGGATTTAGACTGCACTCGATATGCAAAACTTAAAATGAAACGAGGTTAAAATGAAACTAACAACATTCACACTTCTAGGAGTATTTATGACGACAACCGCTTTTGCTGAAACTATCAACTTTGACAATGAAACACCTGGATCACTCCCACATGGATGGATCGCCGGAGTGACTGGCAAAGGTCAGCCCCAATGGGCAATCGAGGCTGATCCAACGGCTCCCAGTAAACCAAATGTTTTGAAGCAGTCCGGTGAGGGTACGTTCCCCTGGTCCGTGAAAAAAGATGTTTCACTCACTGATGGTTTTGTCGAAGTAAAGTTCAAGTCACTTTCAGGAAATGAAGATCAGGCTGGTGGACTTGTTTGGCGTTGGAAGGATGGAGACAACTATTATGTCGCTAGAGCCAACGCTTTAGAAAACAACGTCTCACTTTATCATACGGAGCGTGGGAGTCGCAAAACGATCCAATACGTGAAGGCTCCCGTTGTCCCAAACCAGTGGCACACGCTTCGAGTGACATTCTCGGAAAAGCACATCACCGTTTCCTTAGATGGAAAGACCTACATCGAGCAGGACGATGAACATATCTCCGGTGCCGGCGCGGTGGGGGTTTGGACCAAGGCAGACAGCGTGACGTCCTTTGATGATTTCAATTACGGGGGCAAATGAGTCTGGATGAGACTTTATCGAGGGCGTACCGGGGAAAAATTCCCAGAATATCGAAGAAATCAGAGCCGCGTGCTAAAAATACCCGCGCATGCGTTTTCCCGCTTCAATAGTTTACTGATGAAGCGCAATACATAGAAAGGCTGAGGTGCTGAAATGGAATGTTCAAGATATTTGATAGGGTTCTGCTCGCCACATTATTGGGAGGCCAACTTGTCTTTGCCGGTGAGAGCAGTTTGGGGTCTTCGCGTCTTCGTGCTTATATCATGAACTTTGAGGGCGAAGAAATTTCGGTGTGTGAAAGATCAAAAGGAGATTGCACAGATCAAGACCGGGCAAAAGCCACATGGCGTGGCTATCGCTCAAGATGGTTCCGAGGTGTTCGTGACCAAGGTGAGGGCGACGGCAGACTCTCTTTCATTGATCCGAAGGAAAATAAAGTTACAGAGGCGATCAAGGTGGGAAGTCATCCTCAGCAGTTGGCGACATCCCAGGACGGATCGACGCTTTATGTGCCTCTCAACGGTGATCATGCTGTCGCAATCGCCTTCGTGTAACCCCCGATGGCCAAGAGCTTTGGCTCACGACTCAACTGAACGATCAGATCACGATCATTAATCCAAAGACATTAGAGCCGATTGCGACGTTGGAGGCTGGAAGAAGTTCTAACTGGATTGAATTCACCCCTGATAGCAAGACTGCCGTTGTCAGCAATACCTCTGCAAATGACGTGAGCCTTATCGACGTAAAGAGACGATCGCAATTCAAGAGAGTCCCTGTCGTGAAAGCGCCAAAGAGATTAGCCGTAGGACTTGTAAAAGTAGAGTAACGAAACAAGAAAAAGGTCTGGGCGTATCAGGTTCGAGCCCGTCTTGTCGTTTGAAAGGAGTGCTGAATGTGAAATGGATTACACGCGAACGACCGAAGATCGACCGCATCGCCTGCCCATGGCTGATCCAGAAATTCGTCGATCCGGAAGCCGAATTCCTGTATGTGCCCAAAGACAAGGTGCTCACGGCAGCCCGGGAAAAGGACGCCATACCTTACGATATACCCGGAGTTGAGCTGACGCATGACGGCACCTCTTGCAGCTTCGACGCGATCATAAAAAAGTACAAGGTCGAAGACCCTGCGGTTCTGGCCCTTGCCAAAATCGTCCGGGCCGCCGATACGGATACGCTTGACACTGCGCCAGAGGCCGCCGGGTTGCTCGCGATCACCAAAGGTCTTTCCGCCAATATGCCGGACGATCACGCCATGCTGAAGGCCGGAATGGTGATCTATGACGCGCTTTACACCTGGTGCAACAACCAGAACAATAGCTGACTTCCTCGGCCTCAGGCGCAACATCCTGGTTTTGCTGGGTGCCCTCGTTGTCGCGCTGACCGGCGAACGCCTGTGGCTGGGATTTGCCTCCAAATATCTTGAGACGTTGGGGGCGGGCGTTTTCCTTATCGGACTCTTTGACGCCCTCCAGACCCTTCTGGGGGCAATCTATGCCTACCCAGGGGCCTGGCTGACAGACCGTTTGGGCCAACGGAAGTCTCTGCTTGTCTTTAGCGCCGTATCGATTGCGGGATACGGGATTGTCTATCTCTGGCCGAGCCGTTTTGCCCTGTTAATCGGCGCATTCTTCTTTTCTGCCTGGAGTTCCCTCTCACTCCCCGCCACATTTTCAATCGTCGCGTCCGAGTTGCGCAATGATCAGCACACGATGGGAATCGGCGTCCAGTCCTTGATCCGGCGAGTGCCCATGATGCTGGGCCCCCTGATCGGGGGATGGCTGATCACGCGCTGGGGGTGGAACCAGGGGGTTCACATAGCGCTGCTCGCCTGCATCGCGCTTGCTGCGCTGACCTTTGTGCTGCAACTACTGATGCACCAAGATGTTCCGGTGTTATCACCTGTGGCTGAATGGGACCACCGTTTCATGGATGTGTTTCGGGCATTCCCTCCTCAACTAAAAGAACTGCTACTCAGCGACATCCTGATCCGCTTTGGCGAGCGCATTCCTTATGCGTTCGTCATTTTATGGGTGGTGAACGGGAACGGGATTTCAGCCCAGGGCTTCGGCGTACTAACGGCAATTGAAATGGCGACAGCGGCGGTGTGTTATATTCCCGTCGCGCACCTTGCCGACAAGTACGGGCGGCAGCCATTTGTATTGGCAACATTTGTGTTCTTCACGCTGTTCCCCGTAAGCCTGCTGTTCGCCCATAGTTTTACTGCGCTGGCACTGACCTTCGCCATTCGCGGGCTGAAGGAGTTCGGCGAACCGGCGAGGAAGGCGCTGATTATTTCCTATGCGCCTCCATCCCTGCAGTCCAAGGCCTACGGCGTGTACTACCTCATCCGTGATGGCGTCGTTACCTCGGGTTCGTTTGTGGGCGCGGCTCTTTGGGCATACTCTCCTCAAGCCAATTTCCTTGGTGCGGTCGCGTGCGGACTCCTCGGAACCCTATGGTTCTACTTTTTCATTTTTCGGCGGAAATAGTTACTCACGCTATATTCTCAGACCCGGCGACACGCCGAGCTTGATGCCATGGAGGTGAAGCCAGCAAACAACTCAGATGCAGCAAGAAATGATTTGCCGTCACTACTCGCCGCCGGGCTTCTTGCCACCTCCCGTTCTTGAGCGCTTCTGCTCAGAAGGATAGTTTGGCGCGGATCTGGCCCTTCGATGATATCCCGGTCAACCAAGTCCCTCTCATTTTGTTCGGTGCATTTTTTGATGGCCGGCCTTTATTAATAAAATTCCGCTAAAAGTTAGGTCTAGGTGCCAACCTGGTGCCAAACTCACCCTACCCACCACAACTCACACCTATATTGAGTCATGCCTCCTCCTCGCCGTTTGATGAGGATATATCATCCTGGGTGTTCTGAGTTAGGCCTTCGGCAGGACTCTCAATCAGCAGGCCTCGTCTTTCATTGCACCGCATCCCATCGTGTTTTTGTTGTAGCCACCGGCAATGGCCGACCGGCTAGCACCTACGAGGCGCACTGCTCGCGCCAGCTTCACTGTCACTCCCTCCGCTTGATCCTCTCCGCCACGCCGGCAACGGCCTCTGCCTCGTGTTTCCTCTCTCCACGCCCCGCCTGTGATTTCCTCAATCCCCCTCCTACAATGGGCCTCCATGCGAGGGCCCCATGCCCTTCTCGATTCGCCCCTACCGCCGTTTCCTCGTGCAACGCTTCGTCACATACAATCCGGGTCCGGTCCTCAAGCTTCCGCTGGCCTACTGTTCGGGTAAGTCTTACACAGAGCCCTCCAGTGCCTCACTCAGTAACGAACCATGCCTGTTTCTTGATCGACACCCTTGGTGCACTCACCCGCGTATAGAGTGCCGGGATAATCAGTAACGTTAAAATCGTCGAGGTGAACAAGCCTCCGATGACGACAGTCGCGAGGGGCCGCTGGACCTCGGCTCCCATGCTGGTGGCCACCGCCATAGGAAGAAAGCCGAGGCTGGCGACGAGTGCGGTCATCAGCACGGGCCTGAGTCGGTCGATCGCTCCTTGCATGACTGCCTGATCAGTTGAAAGCCCTTCTGCTTCGAGTAGCCGGATGTGGCTAACCAGCACGACACCATTGAGCACCGCGATGCCGAACAGGGCTATGAATCCAATGACCGCTGACATACTGAGTGGCAAACCGCGTAGCCAAAGGGCCACGATGC
This sequence comes from Nitrospira sp., assembly GCA_003135435.1. Classification (GTDB taxonomy): domain Bacteria; phylum Nitrospirota; class Nitrospiria; order Nitrospirales; family Nitrospiraceae; genus Palsa-1315. The sequence continues at coordinate 5,609 of PLBR01000096.1, forward strand.
CACCGGATAAGGCCAAGGGGACATTGAGAAAAATCAGCAGCGCGGGACGCATGGCTCCGAAGATGACCGACAGCACACCCAGAATCAGGAGGAGAGTGATGGGCACGACCACGGCCAAGCGGCTGGTGGCCTCTTGGAGATGCTCAAACTGTCCGCCCCATGTCAATTCGTACCCTATCGGGAGCGATACCTCGCGCGCCACTGTACGCTGAGCCTCTGCCACAAAGCTGCCGAGATCCCTCCCTCGAATGTTGGATTCCACGACGATACGCCGCTGTACATGCTCCCGGCTGATCTGCGCCGGTCCCGTATCTACCCGGATGGCCGCCACGCGGGAGAGCGGGACGAGTTCACCATGACTGGTGGGAATGAGCAGATTGCCCAGTGCGGCAGGATCAACTGATGCACTGTCGGCTAAGCGGACGACGAGATCAAATCGTCGTGGGCCTTGGACCACGGTACCGACGACGCGTCCCACACGTGTGGTTTGGACGAGGGTGAGTACCTCGTCTGCCGTGAGCCCATACCGGGCGATCTGTTCCCGGTCCACAATCACTCGCAGAAGTGGGAGGCCCGCGACCTGCTCAACTTTGACGTCTGCTGCGCCACGCACGGTTTCCAATACACGCGCCACGGCCTCTCCCTGCTGCTTGAGCACCTCCAGATCAGGCCCAAAGATTTTGACGGCGAGGTCTGAGCGCGTTCCTGCGATCAACTCATTGAAGCGCATCTCGATCGGTTGCGTAAAGCCGAGGCCGACGCCCGGAACCGCATCGAGAATGGCGGGCCTCATCTTGGCGATCAGGTCCTCGCGAGTGCCGGCCGTCGTCCATTCGTGCTGCGGCTTGAGAATGACGAACACATCGGACAACTCTACTCCCATCACGTCGGTCGGCACCTCGGGACTCCCGGTTCTGGTCACCACCTGCACGACTTCCGGAAATCGGCGAAGCACCCGTTCAACGTCCAAGGCATTCCGGACCGACTCGCTCAGGGATACGCTCGGTAATCGCCACACCTGAATCGCCATGTCTCCCTCGTCGAGTCGAGGCACAAACTCGATGCCGAGCCACCCGGTAATTCCGAGACTCACGACAAACAGCCCAACCGCTAGCGTGACTACCCACGCTGGGCGCGCGATCGCCCATCTGAGACAGGGCTCGTAGGCACGGCGCAGCAGGCCCATCACACGCGTGTCTTCATGCCCGGGTGGAGCCCGCACAAACCACAACGCGAGCAGCGGGGTGACCGTCACCGCGAGGAGGAGCGATCCGGCCAGGGCCAGAATGACGGTCAATGCCATCGGACGGAACATCTTCCCCTCGATGCCGGTGAGTGCCAGGATCGGCACGTACACGAGAATGATGATGCTGACGGCGAGGGTCATGGGGCGAAGGACCTCGCGACCGGCCGCCTGGATCTCACTCAACCGTGCTTCCGGGCTCATGACGCCTTTCTTCGCCAACCGTCGCAGAATGTTGTCAATCATCACCACCGAGCCATCCACGAGCAAACCGAAATCGATGGCGCCGAGGCTCATGAGGTTGCCGGAGAGTCCGGCCTGCATCATCCCGCTGAACGCGATCAGCATCGACAATGGGATGGCCAACGCCACGATCACGCCGGCGCGGAGATCGCCGAGAAAGAGGAACAGCACGGCAATGACGAGGAGTCCACCTTCAAGCAGATTATTGCGTACGGTGCGTATCACCTGCGAGACCAACAGCGTTCGGTCGTAGTAGGGTTCGATGGTCACACCAGAGGGGAGGGTCGCTTCAATCTCTCTCACTCGGGTTTTGACACGCTCGACGACCTGCTGGGCATTCTCACCCGCCAACATCTGGACCATGCCGATGACGGTTTCGCCCTCTCCCATCGCCGTCGCCGCACCGATGCGGAGTGCCGACGCCTCCTTCACCTCCGCAAGGTCTGAAATGTAGATCGGTACTCCACCGGGGCCGTGTGCCACCACAATCCTCGCGAGGTCGGCCACCTGTGTCGCCAAGGCTTCACCACGAATGAGCAATTGCTCGCGTTGATGCTCAATGTAGCCACCGCCTGCGATGGCATTGTTGCGTTCGAGCGCCTCAAACACGTGCCGAAGCGAGAGTTTAAAGGACAGGAGCTTCGCGGGATCCACTACGACTTGGAACTGTTGAGGTTCTCCCCCCCAAATATTGACTTCCACCACGCCCGGCACCGCTCGCAACCGCATCCCGATATCCCATTCGAGGAGTGTCCGGAGGGCCATGGGGCTGTAGCCGGTTCCTTTCACTGTGAATTGATAGACTTCGCCCAAGCCGGTCGTCAGCGGTCCCACGATCGGACGGCCATGCTCGACTGGAATACGTTCCATCGCGCGGGTCAGCCGTTCGGTGACCAACTGTCTCGCGCGGTAGATGTCCGTCTGATCTTCGAAAATTGCGGTGACCGCCGAGAGCCCATAGCGCGACACAGAGCGGAGCTCGCGTAGGGCGGGCAATCCGCTCAGCGAGGCCTCGATCGGAAACGTGATGAACTGTTCCACTTCAACCGGGCCAAGCGATGGGGAACGGGTCAGGATTTGAACCTGGACCGGCGTCAGATCCGGCATCGCGTCAATGGTGAGGTGTCTCAGCGACCACAGGCCGATGGCGATCACCATCATCACCGCCACCAGAGTGAAGAAGCGGTAGCGCAGCGAGAGGATGAACAGCCTTTCCATCTTACCCTCCCTCTCCGGACCCGATGTGTTCTTTGAGTAGTACGTTCTTGAGGTCAAAGACGCCGTCGACCACCACCTGCTCGCCCACTGTCAGTCCGTTCTGCACTTCAACCCAACCCCCGCCTTCGCGGCCGACTTCGATCGGGACGAATGCATACCCAGTCTCCCGCTGCACGAAGACGCCACGCACGTTGCCCACCATCGTCAGGGCCGACACGGGGACGGCCAAGGTTGGTGGACTCGCGATAGCCAGTTGAACATCGACATACTCTCGTGGCTTCAAGCTATGCAGTTGGTTCGCGACCTCGAACCGAACTCGAATCGTGCGCGTGGTCTCGTCCGCTACCGGCGCAAGATATGTGAGCGGAGCCGTGACCGGCTCACCGCCCTTTGGCAGGATCGTCCCCACATCGCCCTCTTTGAACTTTCGGGCCTGTTCGATCGACAGATTTGCAAAGACCCAGACCCGGCTCGTGTCCACGACCTCGAACAGTTCATTTCCAGGAGTGACTCCCTGCCCCTGTACCACATTTTGCGCAACCACCATCCCGGCAATCGGCGAGGTGAGGGTATAGCGATGCCCCTCCTGGTGGCTTCCATGCTCTAACTGATGCAATTCACCGGTTGTCATGCCCATACTCAGGAGCTTCTCACGGACATGCTGATGACGGGCCTGCGCTTCAATGTAGTGACCTCGTTCTTCGACCAGCCGGCGCTCCGTCACGATCTGATCGGCTGCCAGTTTCTCAGTCCGTCGGTACCCGCTCTCGGCCACGTCGACCTGGGCCTTGGTCACGAGATATTCCTGGACCAACTCATCCAAGCGCAGACTGTCAATGGCCACCAACGGCTGACCGCGTCGGACGCGATCACCCAACTGGACATGGATGCGCTCGACTTGCCCTTCAATCCGGGACATAATTTTGGCGACCTGCTTCGGATCGAGCGCGACTTCGCCTGGGGCCGTCACCACTTCTGGAACCACGTGCATGGCGACCGTGTCGGTCCGTACTCGATCCCGCACGGCCGCCGGGGCCTGAATGGTGCTGATGCGAGGAGCGCCTGACTGTGGGCTGGCTTTCGGCGGCGGAGTCGGCTGTTCACTCCCGCGGTCTCCGCAGGCCGTGACGAACAGGAATAGCGCGAGCACACCCGATCCGGTCTGTGCTGTCCATCTGGTTCTCATGGTCAGGCTCCTTCTGAATCGTCAGATCCCACCGACCGCACGTTCAAGCCGAGCGAGGGCAATGGAGAGGTCCGTGCGCGCCTGGACGTACTCGAGTAACGTCTGCCTATACACGCGTTGAGAGTCGAGCAGGTCCAAAAGGCTGGCGGCCCCCTGCTGGAAACTGATACGTGCGACCCGGAGTGTCTGTTCCGCTTGCTTCAGCAACCCCGTCTCGAATACTTGAAGTTGCTCATTCGCCGTACGGACATCCTGCACATGTTGGGTGATGGCTTGGGTCAATTCATTCTGGGCCCGCAGCCGCTCGGCTTCGGCGCGATGTCTGGCCCCGAGCGCGCTCTCGATCTCTCCCTGACGCTGATACCAGAGTGGAAGGGGAACGCTGAGCCCGGCGGTGATCGTCTCGTCACCCGCCGCGCGATAATAGTTGCCGTGCACCGTGACGTTCGGAATCCTCGACTCGCGTTCGAGTGTCGCGCTGAACTGGGCCTGTTCGACGAGCTTGGTGAGCCGTCGGAGGGTCGGATGTTGTTCCATCGCGCGGGCCGCCAGGGCCTCGGGATCGAGACCCTGCTGGAGCGGTTCGAAATCACCCTGGATTGAGAATTGTCTGCCCAACGTGCCGGCCGTCACCATATCGAGCTTGGCCCTCACGACCACCAAGGCATTCTGGGCGCGTGCGACCTCCTTCGTGGCTTTCTGGACCTCGACGGTGGCCTTCATCGTTTCAAAGAGTGTGGCGTCGCCCGCAGCCACGCGCGCCTTTACGGTCCGCAGAACTTCTTCGACCATCGTCAGATTTTGGCTGGTCAACTCGGCATCGCGCTGCGCGAACAACACATGGTAGAAAGCGACCTTGACCTCGGCAACCACATTGAGGCGTGTCTCGTCCATTGCGGCGCCGGCTCCTGCCGCACCTGCATCCGCCGCCTGCTGCCTGGCGCGGCGTTTCCCTTGCCACTCCAGCGGCTGTTCGACTGTCACCGTTCGCTCCGTCATACTCACCCCCGTGCTCGGATCGCGAATGCTCCCTCGCCCCGCCGACCCAGAAATTGACGGGTTGAGATAGGCCCCAGCGGCGACCTGTTGGCCGCGACTTTGCTGCATATACCCCTGAGCTCCTGCCATGGTCGGATTATGCTCAAGTGCCAGTTCGATCACTGTGTTCAATGTATACGCGGCATTGGGCTCGCTGGCCGCCGCGTGCGAGCTTGGGCTCAGAAGCTGTGCGCCCGCTACCAGGAACCCTACCCACGCCATGAGTTGACGAGTCATGGGTTGTCTCCTTTCTTTCGCAGGCTCTACGCTCGGACCATCCACGATAAGCCGGAGGGCTCACCGCGGAAGTGATCACGATCTCCAGAGAGGTGCTGCCAGAAATAAGGAAGGGCACCGCCCCTCACCGACATCTGACGGCGACACGCCTGCGTTACTTGATCATCAAGAAACGAGAAAAGGGGTCAGAGGGATTGGGCGGGAGGAGCACGCAGAGGGAGTGCGGTGGAGAGAAACAGAATGGGCTGCGAGGCGCCAGGTTGCAATGAAGCTACGACAACGGCTCGTTGAGCCGTTGTACGCTCGACGACTGGTAACGCAGCAACCGTAATCCCCGGCTTCGGCAGTGGACGATCGATCGGAACGGTCAGCAGTGAGAATTCAATCTCAGGGTGATTGAGCTCATGACCGGAATGCGCACGAGCCTGAAGATGCTGATGCGCTGCTTTAGGACAGGTCGGATCGTGGACAGTCTCCGTGTACTCGCACTCGAGGTCCGGGGAGAACACAGTATGGATAGTGCCGCCATGAACATGGCTCGCATCCCCATGACGATGATCTGCCTCGGGATGGACATGGATCAATGGGACCACGAGCATCCACGTGATCAACCAGAACATGGCAAATACACGGACTCGCGTCACGCTTGACACCTCCCCGCTCTCAATCTTTGTAACCTTCGGCGAAATTCAGGCTACACCACTTGAGTTGCAGGAGCAAGTGTTGATGACTTTGTTTGTTGTCGATCCAGAGAATCCAGAGAACGAACTAGTGCGTGGTTGCCACACGTTGAGATATGAAAGGGAAGCCTCTGACCTTCCGGAAGCTTCCTTTCCTGTGCTAAATTTGTGCTAGAAATCCTCAAAAACGACCGAATCAGATAGAAGCAATGGAATCAGTAGAAACCCAGCAAGCTCATGATTTCCAACGATGAACGGGGAAACCTTCGCAACATCGAGCGGTTCGAATCATTGGCCTTCTGCCACTCTTAATCAGCGGGCCGTAGATTCGACCCTCCTGGAAAGTTTTGATTTGGAATCGCTAAGTTGCCAAGACTCTCACATCGATCCGGAAGCCCAGTGCGTCTGTTCCCCCTTTAGAAAATCCCGTTGGGGACACCAATCCTGCCTCTCTTCCTCTCGGTAGCCGACTTGCCGTTTTAGTCTTCTCATTCCGTTGAGTTTGTCTTGTGAGCTGGATACACTGAAACGTTCCTGCAGGATAGCCGCCCGAGACAGGCGGGACGAGCGAGACGGGCCAAAGGAGGTGAGAGCCCAGTCTGTCCACATCGCACCGTTCTCTCCTAATCTCGCGCGTTACGCGCCACGGCCTGTGGCGATGATGGACTATTTCAGCATCCTACTAGGATGTTGCGGCGACGGAGATGCAATGCGTGGACATCAGGCGATGTTGTGGACTGGGATCAGCCTCGTGACAGGGGTAGTCTGTCTTGGGGTGGCGGAGCCACAGCTCTCGAAGGGCGGGCAGGCGGTTTCGTCGGCCGAGGCAAGTCGAGGACGGGATGGTGCTCCGGTGGTCCTCATCCCTGCCGGTCCATTCACCATGGGTAGTAATGATGGCCTCCCAAACGAGCGGCCTGAACACACCGTGACGCTTGATGCCTACTACATCGATCAGTATGAAGTCACCCTCAGCCTCTATCGGAAGTTTCTGGAAACGGGGAAACACGAGTCTCCTCCGACATGGGACGATGAGGCGGCGATGACGGTTGGAGATCGGCCGGCCATTGGGATGAGATGGGAGTCGGCCGGCGCCTATTGCCAGTGGGCGGGGAAACGGCTTCCGACGGAGGCTGAGTGGGAGAAGGCGGCACGGGGGACCGATGGGCGCCGGTATCCGTGGGGAGATATGCAGCCGTTCGTCGACATTGCAAACTATAACCGAGGAATGTGGGTCAGTGAAGCCATCACGTTGGTGGCGGTCACCAGCGGTCTCGAGGGAATGAGTGTGCGGCATGGGCTCAAAGAGGGCGGGAAGAGCCCGTTTGGCGTCTCCCACATGGCGGGGAACGCAGCAGAATGGGTGGCTGACTGGTATGAGCGCGACTATTATCAAAAGAGTCCTGGGAGGAACCCACCCGGCCCGGCCATTGGTGAGAAGCGAGTGCTGCGAGGTGGGTCATGGGCGGATTTACCGTCTGCTTTGCGTGTGACGGCGCGGTTCTCAGCTGAGCCGGACTTCGAGGATCGGACGATCGGATTTCGTTGTGCCATGAATGCGACGAAGTGAATGGAGCTGGCCTGGTACAGGCCGGCGAATTCTAGCATGGTGCGGAAAACCTATGTTGGTCCACGAGAACTTCGATGGTCCGCACGTGTGGCACAACAGGAGAATACTCCAGCAGGATGCTCAAAAAGGCCGTCCAGCAAGGCCGCAGCGAGTGAAGGGCCGAAGCGTACCCTCTGGGGTACGTGGAGGGTCTGAACGATGCGAGAACGAAGCTGGCGGACTTTTTCAGCATCCTGCTAGCGATGAGTAGATAGCCAGGCTCAGCCAGCAGTGTTGGTTCCTCGCATCATGACCCTGCCGGACTGTTCCTGCGACCGGTTCCATGCCTGAACGATTTATCACACCCCTCATCGTAATTGCGCTGCTACTGGGTATGTTGTTGGCCCTCCGTACCACCAATTCCACTTCGGTGACGCCGGTGCCTGTCTCATCGGTGGCAGCGCTTGTGCCTGACATGGTTCCGCTGGTCACCGGAGACGAACCGATCACAGAGATATTTACGAGAGCCGGCTGCGCGGTGTGCCATACCGTTCCGGGTATTCCGGGGGCCGATGGGCGAGTAGGGCCGCCCCTCCTATTAGGCACCACGGGGCCTGCGCGATTGGCCGATCCGTCTTACCGGGGCCACGCGAAGACGGTGCATGATTATGTGATCGAATCGGTCATCGAACCAGGAGCGTTCGTCGTGCCGGGATATCCGGCCGGCACGATGCCGATATGGTATGGCGCAAAACTCAGTGCCCTCGCGCTGGAGAAGATCGCGGCGTATCTTGAGCGGCAAGGGGTGACTGCGGATCAGTAGCGCGATGATCCTCGCTGGATTGGTGACGAGGCGCGTGGGTGGTGAGGTGGGCTATCGTTTGCGCGAGGGGGTCACGTTTCCTGAGGCTCCCCCCTGGATCTTATAGGCACCGGTCGAGGAGGCACCTGGTTTTTTGTCGAGGAGCGCGTTGACCGCATCGTCCCCTCTCAGACCTTCGATCTTGATCTTGAGCCGGAGATTGTTCGCGCTGTCGGCATTGATCAAGGCTTGATCGAGCGAAATCCTCTCTTCCTTATACAGTTGGAACAAGACGTGATCGAACGTCTGACAGCCTTCCTCCACTCCTTGCTCCATCGCTTCTTTGAGCGAGTCGACCTCGGCCTTCTTGATGAGATCCTTAATGCGGGGCGTGTCGAGCATGATCTCCAGTGCAGGGGCCCGCTTTCCATCCATGGATGGCACGAGCCGCTGAGAGATGATGGCGCGAAGATTGAGTGACAACTGGAGATAGATCTGGGCATGCCGCTCCACCGGGAAAAAGTTCATGATGCGCTCGATGGCCTGGTTCGCATTGTTTGAGTGGAGGGTGCCGATGCAAAGGTGCCCGGTTTCCGCGAAGGTGATCGCGGCTTCCATCGTTTCCGTGTCCCGGATTTCGCCGATCAGAATCACATCCGGCGCCTGCCGCAGCGTATTCTTGAGCGCATTTTGAAATGAGAGCGTGTCGAAGCCCACTTCTCGCTGCGTGATGAGCGATCGCTTATGATTGTGGACGAACTCGATCGGATCTTCCACAGTCACAATATGGCCTGGATGGATGGTGTTACGGTGGTCGATCATGGCTGCGAGGGTGGTGGATTTTCCGGAACCGGTGGCTCCGACTACCAGCACCAACCCGCGTTTCGTCATGGCGATGTCTTTCACAATCGGAGGCAAGCCCAGCTGCTCGACGGTCTGGATCTCGGCTTTGATATGCCGAAAGACCAAGCCGACGTTCCCTCGCTGCCGAAAAATATTGACACGGAAACGGCCGAGCTCCTTGTAGTAGAGGGCCAGGTTCATTTCCATCTTTTCCTCGAATTCCCCACGCTGCTGACCGCGCATCAGCGCCAACGCGAGGGCTTCGAGTTGTTCGTTGGTAAACGGGGGCGCGTCGGTTTGTTGTGTCGAGCCGTGGACGCGATAGGCGGGAGCCGAGTCGACGGTCAGGTACAGGTCTGACGCTTCTTGATCCACCATGACTTTCAAAAGACTGCGAACATCCATTTCTACCCCCGTTTTCCTGCCAAGTATCTTAGGCCGCGCCGCCCATCGCGGATCCAAACAGATTGGGATTCATGCTACGCGATTGGGCTTCGCTCTTCGTGACGACTCCGCGGGCCGCTAAATCGAACAGCGCCATATCCATCGTTTGCATGCCGTCTTTCTGACTGGCCTGCATGATTCCAGGAATCTGGTGCAACTTGCCCTCTCGAATGAGATTCCGGACCGCGGTCGTGGCGACCATGATTTCGAGGGCGGCGACACGCCCGCCTGACTTTTTCTTCAGCAGGGTCTGCGTGATGACCGCTTCCAAGGCTTCTGCGATCTGTGTGCGAATCTGGGACTGTTGGTTTGGGGGAAAGGCGTCGATGATGCGGTCGATGGTTTTCGGCGCGCTGGAGGTGTGGAGTGTGCCAAAGACCAAGTGGCCCGTTTCCGCAGCAGTCAACGCGAGCTGGATGGTCTCCAGGTCGCGCATTTCACCCACGAGGATGATGTCCGGGTCTTCGCGGAGGGAGGCTCTCAGCGCGTTCGCGAACGACAGGGTATGGACGCCCATCTCCCGCTGATTCACGAGGCATTTTTTCGTCTTGTGGATGAATTCGATCGGGTCTTCGATTGTGATGATGTGGCCTTCGAATGTGTTGTTCAAATAATCGACCATGGAGGCCAGCGTCGTCGATTTACCAGACCCGGTTGGGCCGGTCACAAGGATCAGCCCCTTTTCCCGATCGCAGAGCTGTCGCACGATCGGAGGCATTCCGAGCTTCTCCATAGGAATGATCTCGGTGGGAATGTTTCGGAAGCAGGCGCCAAGCCCACGGTTTTGGACGAAGACATTGACGCGGAATCGGGCGATGTCGCCCAGTTCAAATGAAAAATCGCATTCGCGCTTTTCCTCGAAATTCTTCCGCTGGGTATCGCTCATCATGTCATAGATCAGCGAGTGCGTTTCCTCCGTGGTCAGTGCGGGATGATCGAGTTTCTTGAGGTCCCCATTCACGCGGATCATCGGTGGCTCGCCGGCGCTGATGTGGCAATCCGACGCGCCCTCCTTTGCCGTGAAGGTCAGGAGCTTCGAAATATCCATGAAGAGGACTCCTCGGTGAGAAAGAATAGGATGATGGTTTGTCGGATCTCAGCACTACTTGAGAGCATGATGCCACAGGGTGATGGAAAAGCAAGGGAATAGCCGTAAGCGGCTGTGTGAATTCTTCGGCGGCTTACTGTAGATAGCTGAGGGCTTCGATCAGATCAGTCTCGCCGATTGCCCTGCGTGTTGAAATGCGGTGAGGGCGTGATCGATGTGACTGGGGGTGTGCTCGGACGTCACCGTGACGCGGATGCGGCTGGTGGCGTCCGGAACGGTGGGAGGACGAATCGCCGGAGCATACACGCCTTCTGTGAACAGGTGTTCGGCAAACGAGAGTGCGGTTTCGGCATTGCCGACGAGGATCGGCATGATCGGACTGACGCTGGGGGACAGGCTGAATCCCAATTGTGTCAATCCTGAGAACAACCGTTCACGGTTGGCCCACAAGCGCGCACGTCGTTCCGGCTCTCGTTGCATGACTCGTAACGCTGTCGTGACGGCAGCAGCCGAACTCGGTGGGGGTGCCGTGGTAAAGATGAAGGAGCGGCTCGTGTTCATGAGATAGCGGATCAATGTCGAGGGCCCAGCGATGTAGGCGCCACTGCTGCCGAAGGCTTTGCCCAAGGTCCCCATCTGAAACGGGATCTGTGCATCAAGGCCGAAATGTTCGGCCGTTCCTCGTCCATGCGGTCCCATCACGCCTGTGCCATGGGCATCATCGATATAGAGGTCGGCCTCATAGTCCTGGGCTAACCGACTGAGTTCGGGCAACTGCGCGAGGTCTCCGTCCATACTGAACAGGCCGTCGGTCACAATCAGGGTGCGTCGCGCCTGGCGTCTTTTGGCCAGAAGAGACTGTAGGTGATTGATATCGTTGTGGCGATAAATTCGAAAGTCGGCCGCGCTCAGACGGCAGCCATCGATCAGGCTGGCATGGCACAAGCGATCGGCCAGGATTAATCCGCCTTGTCCGATCAGTGCAGGGATGGTCCCAATGTTGGCAAGGTAGCCGGAGCTAAAAGTCAGTGCGGCTTCCGTCCCCTTGAATTGTGCCAGAGCAGACTCTAGCTCTTGATGCGGTGGCAACGAGCCTGAGATCAACCGAGCAGCTCCGGCTCCGGCGCCAAACCGTTGTGTCGCCTCGATGGCGGACTGAATCACTTCCGGGTGCATGGCCAGCCCCAAATAGTCGTTCGAGGCGAGCAGGAGGATCTGGCGTCCTGCCATCTCAACCACCGGACCGATCCCGGAATGGAGCGGAGTAAGGCGTCTGGTCAGATGTCGTGCTGCCAATTCGTTTAGTTGTTTGTCAAACATGTGAAGCGGCCCGTCTTTAAAGATAGGAGATGGTGTGCCTTTCAACCCACATTATTCATGACGCTTCTGCTGCAAGCGCGGATACGCGGCTGCGACGGGCAGTCTCGCCGTTCAGCTTTTCGACATACTGCATGAGTATGCCTCAAGGCTTCACGTCTCCGAGTGCCCGTCTCGCTTCATGTCTGCATGCTTTCGCGACGAACCTTCATGAATAATGCGGACTAAGAACTGATACGCAGCAGCTGCCTCATTGACAAAATCGTTACATCCTTAGTATAAGGCGCGCACACAATTTGAGGAAACGGGCCCCGCCTTTTCCGACGAATCCATCCATGAGCTACCGTATCAAGGTTCCGGCAAAAACTCTTCCGGTCGATGAAGCCCACATGTTGAGCTCGCTGGACCATGCGCTGCATAGGGCAGGGGATTATCGACGCCCCTTGTTGGTCGGTTTGGGAGTATTGGTGCTCGCGGCTGCCGTGGTCGGAGGAGTGTTTTATGTCGACCGCCAGGCGGCGCAGAAAGCCCAAGACCTTGAACAAGAGGCGATGCGTTTCTTGACGGCTCCTTCTGCCAACGATCCACAAAAGGCTGATCACGCGCTCAAGGAAGCGATCACGAGGTATCGGCAAATTGTCGATCAATATCCACGAACCTCCACGGCACCACTCGCCTTGTATCATTTGGGAAATACGTTGGTCCAGGCCAATGAACTGAGCGCGGCTATTGAAGCCTATCAGCGATTTCTTACATCATACAGTTCGAATCCCTCAATGGCTGGGCTAGTGCAACAACGTCTGGCCTATGTGTACTTGCTCAAGGGAGACCGGGACCAAGCAGTGAAGGCACTCACCGGCATCTTGGAGACCCCCGGTACTTTGAACCGGGATCAGGCGTTATTTGAGTTGGCGCGGCTGGAAGAATCCCAATCGCGGCCTGAGGGGGCCTTGGCTCACTATCAGGAACTGATAAAGACCTATCCGAACTCTCCCTTCACCAGTGAAGCGACGATTCGGACCAAGATCATGGATGTCAAGAAATCGCAGGAATCAACGCCTGCCTCGACGTCGACGGCCCCGGCCATTACTGCGCCACAGAAGAGTCCTCTGGCTCCTCCCTCCTCAGCAGACAAGAAAAAATCCTAGCGGGATGCTGAAAAAGTCCGCCAGCGGCGTTCTCGCATCGCTCAGAAGCTCAACGTACCGAAGCGTACGCCTCGCCTCTTCGCTCGCTGCGACCTTGCTGGACGGCCTTGAGCATCCTGCGGGAGTGTTCTCCTGGTGTACCACACGTGCGAACTATCAAAATTCTCGCGTGCCAACATAGTTTTCCCGCAGCTTGCTAGGCACTCAGGTTTGCCGGTGTCCCGGCCCTAGGCTTGGTCTGTCATGCGGATCGACGGAAAGGGGAATCGAGCTTAGCGGCTGATAACGAGAAAGTCGCCCGGTCGAATCGTCGGGCCGGAGAGGTTATTCTTCGTCTTGAGCGTTTTGAGCGAGACACGAAACCGTTTCGATACCTTTCCCAGCGTGTCTCCCATGCGGACTTTATACCAGTGAGAGGGCCCGGCGGTTACAAACTGAGCCTTTGCCGGGCGCTGTGGAAATTTATAGGTCGGGATGCGGTCAAGCAGCTGTTCCACTTTCGCTTTTGTTCCCACCGGAACCTTCAGGTGGTAGGTCTCGTCGCCTGGGGGGGTCGCGTCTCGCCGCAGCTCAGGATTTAAGAGCCGGAGTTCTTCATAGGGAATGCCGGTGACATTGGCGATCGCGCGAAAATGGACGGGTCGTGTAATGATTGCTTCATCAAATTGATGCGGCTCGGCAGATTCCTGCGTGAAGCCGTATCGATCGGGGTTTCTCGCGATAATCGTGGCGGCCATAAATCGCGGCACGTATTCCTTCGTTTCGCGCCGAATCAATCGTGTTTTGGAAATCTCGGAAAAGCTTTCTGCCTGGGCCTTGTGGAGGGCTCGCATCACCTTGCCTTCTCCGGCATTGTAGGCGGCCATCGCAAGCGGCCAGGCACCGAAGAGGTCGTAGAGATCGCGGAGATAGCGTGCCGCGGCAACCGTTGACTTGATGGGATCCCGACGTTCATCAACGTAGTTGTCGACGCGGAGCCCATAGGCCTTGGCCGTGCCCTTCATGAACTGCCAGGGGCCCGTGGCTTTGGCTCGTGAGTACGCGTAGGGGTTAAATCCGCTTTCTACCAGTGAGAGATAGACCAGATCGCTGGGGAGGTGAAATTCCGTGAAGATTGTCTCGACAAGGGGTTGATAGCGGCTGAGCCGGAGAAGCCACTGTTCGAAGCGACCGTGGATGGCCGTATTGAAGTAACGAATGTGGGCCTGGACCGAGGAGTCCATGACAATCGGAACATTGTAGCTCGCATATTCCGTCTGATCTGAGGCATTTCTGGAGGGGTCTGGTGTCAGGGCAAGTTCAGCCGGAGGATTCAAGGCGTCTGAAAACCGCTTAGTCGCCGGTGAGTTTCCCGCTGGGTTCAGCTGTAAGAGGTCTTCAGCCCTCGGAACGCTGCTAGTCGTTGCTGTGGGAGGGTTGGTGGCTTCCGGTGGCGGGCCTTCGGTATCGAGCGGGACCAGATTTGCGTCTGGGTCGTCTTCCGCCGCCGCGTTCTCGTCCACAAGCGTAGACGAGTCAACCGTGGTTGGTTCGGAAAGAGTTGCCGCCTGCACTACCATTATAGTAGGCGCGGAGAAGCTGAACCACATTCCAAGGAAGAGAGCCATCGGGAGGACGGCATGTCCTGGCCTGAGTGGCGTCATCGAAGCGCGGTGGCAATCAGTATCGTGGATGAGGTTCGTCATGTTTTGTGAGGCTAGACTATCGGTGGGCTGCGCTCTTGTCAAGGAATTGCAAGGGAATGCCGCCCCTCCTTTCGTAGCACAGATGCCAATCTATCTTCTCACGTTCGCGCAAGATCGCGAGCGGAAGTCACGCCGGCATCAGCAGGCCGCAACAGTCTGAAAACACGCGTGTCTATACGGTTTCTCGCCTTGACAGCTTTTGGGAGGCAATGGTATCGTCCCTCCTCCCCACGTAAGATTTTTCACGTTTCATCCGGAATTAGGAGGATCAGTCGATGCTGAAGCGGTATTTGCTGGCTCCCGGTCCGACGCCTGTGCCCCCTGAAGTGTTGCTGGCTATGGCGCGGCCCATGTTCCATCATCGCGCCCCCGAGTTCGATAAGGTGTTCGCGGAGGTCCGTGATGGACTCAAGTGGCTGTTCCAAACGAAAAACAACGTGCTCGTGCTGGCGGCTTCCGGAACCGGAGGCATGGAAGGTTCAGTGTCTAACTTTCTCTCTCCCGGCGACAAGGCTCTCACCATAAACGGGGGGAAGTTTGGGGAACGATGGACCAAGCTCTGCAAGACGTTCGGCGCCGAGGTGACCGAAATCAAGGTGGAATGGGGGCGAGCCGTCGATCCCCAAACGGTAGCCGACGCGCTGAAAAAAGATCCGGGAATCAAAGCGGTGTATGTGCAGGCGAGTGAAACCTCCACCGGTGTGGCGCACGACGTCAAGGCTCTTGCGGAGATTGTGAAGCCCTATGGCGAGACCATTCTTGTAGTAGATGCCATTACCGCCCTCGGAGTGTTCGACATCAAGACTGATGAGTGGGGGATCGATGTCGTGATTACGGGGTCGCAAAAGGCGCTGATGCTCCCACCGGGACTGGCATTTGTGAGCGTGAGTGATAAAGCCTGGCAGTTGGCAGAGAAAGTGAAGAACACGGCGTTCTATTTCAATTTCAAGAAAGAGCACGAGAATCAGCAGAAGAATCAGACGGCCTATACGCCGGCCGTATCCCTCATCGTCGGCTTGCAGGAAGTGCTGAAGATGATGAAGGCGGAAGGGCTTGAGGGGGTGTTCGGCCGCCAGGCCTTGCTCGCGAAGGCCATGCGTGAAGGGGTGCAGGGTGCCGGACTGGCGCTGTTTCCGAAAGAGTCGCCCAGCGATGCCCTCACCGCTATTTCAGCGCCGGAAGGCGTTGACGGCCAGGCGATCTACAAGAACCTGCGCGTTCAATATGGCATGACGGCGGCCGGTGGCCAAGACCATTTGAAGGGGAAAATCTTCAGGGTCTCTCATATGGGTTACATGGACCGCTTCGATATCATCATGGCCGTGGCAGCTATTGAAATGGTGCTCAAAGGACTGGGGCATCCCGTGAAGCTTGGAAGCGGTGTCGCAAAGGCGCAAGAAATTTTAATGGCGAAATAGACGGGTCTCTATGAAAATCCTGATCAGCGATAGTCTGTCGAAGCAGGGCGTCGAACTCCTCGAGAAGGCTGGTTTCACCGTGGTGGTGAAATCCAAAATGTCGAAAGAGGAATTGTTCAAAGAGATCAAAGATGCCGATGGCTTGATCGTGCGGTCTGGGACGAAAGTCACGGCAGAGCTGATCGCAGCAGCCGAGCGCCTGAAAGTCGTCGGGCGGGCCGGGTCGGGGTTGGACAATGTCGATACCCCTGCGGCCACCCGTCGCGGCATCGTGGTCATGAATACGCCGGGCGGCAATACGGTCACCACTGCCGAGCACACCATGTCGATGATTTGCGCCATGAGCCGGCGCATTCCCCAAGCCACGGCGTCGATCAAGGCAGGCAAGTGGGAAAAAGAAAAATTCATGGGTGTCGAGCTCTATAACAAGATTCTCGGCATCGTCGGTGTCGGACAGATCGGTGGGTATCTGACCAAGCTTGCCCAGGGCATGGGCATGAGCATCGTCGCGTACGATCCATACTTGGCAGAAGAACGGGCGCAAGAAATGGGCATTACCACGGTGGAGCTTGACGAGTTGTTCCGGCGAGCCGACATCATTTCCGTCCATACCCCCTTGACCCCCGAGACTCGCGGGATCATCAACGCACAGGCAATTGCCAAGATGAAGCCGGGCGTCATGATCGTGAATTGCGCCCGCGGCGGGATCATCCATGAGGGCGCCTTGGTCGAAGCCTTGAAGACAAAACGAGTGGCGGCGGCTGCCTTCGACGTCTTCGAGGAGGAGCCAGTCAAGCCGGACAATCCGTTGTTGACACTGGATAACTTTATCTGTACGCCGCACATCGGAGCCCAGACGACCGAGGCGCAAGAGAATGTGGCCGTCGGGATTGCGGAACAAGTCGTCGATTATTTCACCAAGGGCATCGCGCGTGGGGCGGTCAATATCCCATCGGTTTCTCCGGAGCTGTTGCCGAGGCTTCAGCCGTTCCTGTCGTTGGCCGAGCAGCTTGGCAAGTTGCAAACGCAGTTGTGCGAAGGCGGGCTTGAACGTGTGACCGTCGAATACAGCGGAGAGGTGGCAAGTCTGTCGGTCGCGCCGCTCACGATCGCCGTGTTGAAGGGATTGTTGAACCCGATTATGGAAGCTCCTGTGAACTACGTGAACGCGCCGATAGTCGCGAAGGAACGTGGGATTGAAGTGAAGGAAGTGAAAAGCTCCGATGCGGGCGATTTTACCAGCTTGATTCGTGTGCGAGTGGAGGCCGGTAAGAAATCGTACCAGGTGGCCGGCACGCTCTATCACAAGAAAGATCCGCGCGTCGTTGAGATCGATCAGTTCAAAGTTGAGGTTGTGCCAGAGGGACACGTGCTCCTGATCCATAACATCGATCGTCCAGGGGTGATCGGGATGGTGGGGAAGGTGCTCGGCGACAACCAGATCAACATCGTCCGGATGCAATGCGCGCTCGAGAAGCGGGGCGGGAACGCGCTGCTCATCATTGGATCCGATGCGGTCTTCCCGAACACGGTGCTTGAGGCGATCAAATCCAGCAAGGACATTCTCTCAGTCAAAGTCGCGGCTCTGTCCTAACCCCCCGCGCCATCAATCGGGTCAGCTATGGTTTCCGCTCCTCCGAAGCCCCGCCCTTCTTCGGGGCAGGTCTTGTCGTCCCGCGAGCGCTCGCTCGTCCCCGTGGGCATGGCGACGATTCTTCCTCACGCGGCGAAGCAGGTCCGTCGCCTTGAAGAGCAGTTGCTCGCTCAAGTCAACCGTTGGGGCTACGATGAGATCATTCTTCCCACGTTCGAGTATCTCGACGTCTTGGCTCCGGGGCTTGAGCCGGAACTGATCGAGCATTGCTATCAATTCGTCGATCGTACGACGGGGCGGACGCTACTCCTCCGTCCGGATGCCACGGCGCAGATCGCCAGGACGGTCGCAATGGGGCTCACGGGCGCAACGTTGCCGTTGCGGCTCTCCTATCGAACGTCCGTCTTCCGCTACGAGCAAGAGCATGCTGGGCGCGGGCGAGAAATTTTTCAGATCGGAGCCGAGCTCATTGGCCTGGACGATGTCTCGAGCGACAGCGAAGTCGTCGGTTTGATGATCGAGTGTCTCCACACAATCGGTCTTCAGTCCTTTAAAGTGTCTCTTGGACATGTGGGCTTTATTAAGGGGCTTCTGCTGCGATCTGGGCTGTCGGCGCAGGGGCAGAAGTTAGCTGAACAGGCGGCGGCGCGAAAAGATCTGCCGAGACTCGAAGAGATCCTTGCGAACGAGCGTATCTCCAAGACAGCGGCGCGCGCCATTCGGGAAGCGCCCGAGCTGTACGGTCAAGAGGAAGTGCTGGCACGCGGACGGGTCCTCGCGGCCGGCGATCCGGCATTGGCCGCTCCGCTCGAACGGCTTGCCCAGGTGTATCAGCTGCTGTGTGAGGCAGGCCACCGGGAATCGCTGCTTCTGGATCTCGGGGGGTTCCGCGGGTTCGACTATTATGATGGTATCGTCTTCGACGTGTTTGCCGAAGGGATGGGGGCGGAGCTAGGCGGCGGCGGACGATACGATCACTTGATCGGTCGATTCGGCCGGCCACTTCCCTCAACCGGTTTTGGTTTGGACGTCGATCGGCTCTTCCGCACCGTGGAGTTCCCTGAGGAAGGATCGGTATCGGCGCGAGTGGATTATCTTGTGGCTGCGCCACGCCGGGCCACTCGTTTGTTGACGGCGGTTGCGGCCCAGTTGCGTCGGACTCGCTCCCGAGTGGTGCAGCAGACGATGAAGGGGAGCGACGCAGCGCTTGTGTCTGCCGCAGTGACAGCGGGCTTGGCCCAGCAGGCAGCGGCCGTGGTCGTGGTGGGTGCGCCAGGGATGGATCATGATGACGTGCTGGTGGTCGAGCCTCTCGCTGCGCACATGCCTGGCCGCCGAACCGGCAATCTGAGTCGTCTTTCGAAGAAGATGGGGCTCGCCGACCTGGTGGCAGCGGCTCGTCGGTCTCGGCGGCAGGTAAAGGAACGGGCATGAAACCCATGTCAGCCGTCGATCTGTCCCAGCCTAAACTGCCTCCTCAGAATGTGGAGGCCGAGCAATCGGTTCTCGGCGCAGTCCTCCTCGACAATAGCGCGATGGCCAAGGCGATGGAATTGCTGGTCGAAGAGAACTTCTACCGCACCTCGCATCGGAAGATCTATCGTGCGATGCTGGAACTGTCGGAAGTCGGAGAAGTGATCGATCAGATTACGTTGACGGAACGGTTGAAGGCACAGGGAGAAATTGAGGCCATCGGTGGCGCAGCCTATTTAGCGGAGCTCGTGCAGAGCGTGGCCAGCTCCGCCAATATTCGCTATCACTGCAAGATCGTGCGCGACAAGGCGCTGTTGCGGGAGCTGATCCATACCTCCACGGAAGTCCTCACGCGCGGGTACGAAGGCACCTCTTCAATCGACGACCTGCTCGATTTCGCGGAGCGGTCGGTGTTCGGCATCCTCCAAGGGAAACTGGATCGGTCGTTCACCCCCCTTAATGCCATCATTAAGGAAAGTCTCGACCTCGTCGACAAGCTGTCAAAGCGAAAAGAACATATCACGGGCGTTCCCACCGGCTTTTACGACCTCGACGACATCACGGCTGGGCTCCAACCCTCCGATCTCGTGGTAATCGCGGGGCGGCCCAGCATGGGGAAGACGAGCCTGGCGCTGGGGATGGCGACACATGCCGCGATCCACGCGGGCACCGTGGTCGGAATTTTTAGCCTGGAAATGTCAAAGCCGCAGATCGTACTGCGCATGTTGAGTTCAGAAGCGCGAGTCGATTCGCATGCCCTCCGAACCGGCAAGCTCCAGAAAGAGGATTGGTGGCGTCTTGCGGAGGCGGCAGGCCGGTTGGAACAAGCGCCGATCTATATCGACGATACCGGCGGCATCACCGTGCAGCAGATGCGGGGTAAGGCACGGCGGTTGAAAGCCGAACGGGGGCTGGACCTATTGATTGTCGACTACCTCCAGCTGATGCAGGGGCGAAGCGATTCGGAATCCCGTCAGCAGGAAATCTCCGATATTTCTCGCTCGTTGAAGGCCTTGGCCAAGGAGCTCAATGTGCCGGTCGTCGCGTTGTCACAGCTCAGCCGTGCGGTGGAAGCCCGAAAACCACCGATTCCCATGCTGGCGGATCTTCGTGAAAGCGGCGCCATAGAACAGGATGCAGACGTCGTCATGTTCATTTACCGTGAGGATGTGTATGACCAGAATTCCGAACGGAAGGGCATTGCCGATATTCTCGTGAGTAAACATCGCAACGGCCCGATCGGGAGAAAGGAACTTTTCTTCCACGACCGCTTCGCGAAGTTCGAGAGCCTCGACAATCGCGAAGTCGTTTGACCCTGTGTCACCCCACTCGTATAATATTTGTGACCACCACAATCTCATCTGAATCCACCAAGAGGATCGTGCGAGTGTTCACGACGCGCTTCATTCCGAGCCGAACGGCGAACAGCCGAGGTCTTACGTCGCTCTGTTTGCTGATTTCCCTGATAGTGGTGGCCTGCGCCGCCGCGCCTCAGACGCCTGAACGGATGCTCGCCCCTGCCGGCACGGTAAAGGCTACGCCTTCGATTCACCCCTCCGATGCCGCAGCCTCCTATCATTTCATGCTGGGGTATCAAGCCGAGCTTGCGCAGGACATGGATCGTGCGATTCAGGAATATCAGGCCGCGCTGAAGACGGATCCGACGTCCCAGTCTGTGAAAGCTCGGCTGGCCGGTCTCTATTTTTCGCTGGGCGATATGCCCAATGCCGTACGCTATGCGGACCAAGCGGCAGAGGGACCAAGCCAAGACGGTCAGCTACTCACGCAGATGGCAGGCATCTTGGCCAGTGCGGGGCAAGGGGAGCGTGCGGTGACCCTGTTGGATCGCGCGATAGAGGTCGATTCGACCTCCGGCGATCCCTATTTTACAAAGGGTCTGTTGCTTCTGAATCTGAAGCGACAGCCTGAGGCGGAACAGGCCATTCGAGCCGGTTTGGCGCGGGCTCCCGAATCTGCTGTCGGGTATTATCACCTGGGGCGCATGCTCCTCGATGCGGGGAAAGGGGAGGAGGCGGCGGCGAGTTTTGAGCGGGCGATTGCGGTCAATACCTCGTTTGAACCAGCCTATCTTGCGCTCGCCTCGATCTATGAGTCGCGGCAGGACCAGGATCGAGCGGTCGCCGTGCTACGGAAATATCTCCAGACAGTGAACCCGCGAAACCGGGATATCCGGCACCAGTTGGTTCGGCTTTACGTGGCGGCGAAGGATTTTCAGGGTGCCAGGAAGGAATTGAATGATTTGCTGGCGGAGGACCCTTCGGACCTTGATGCACAGCTTCGGCTGGCGCTCGTATACGGAGAAGAGAAGGATTATCCCAAGGCCATCGACCAGCTTATTCAGATTCTCAAGGCGCGTCCGACGGAGCTCAAAATCAGAGATTACCTTGCATTTCTCTACGAGGAGTCCAAGGACACGAAGAAAGCCATCGAGACCTATACGTTTAACGTTCAACTTGAGCCGTCCTACTTCGAAGGGCATCTGCATCTCGGCCTGTTGTTCTATCGATTGAAGCAATATCCTGAGGCCATCACGCACTTGAACCAAGCCATCACGATTAATCCAAAACAGCCTGAAGCCCACATCGTGCTGGGCTTGACCTATCTGCAGAATGACCAGTTCGACGATGCGGCAAGGGCCTTGGAGGAAGGCATCAGCCAGAACCCCAAGAGCGCCGATTTGTACTTCAACCTCGGCACGGTCTACGACAAGCTCAATCGATTCGATGACGTGGTGCGCGTCATGGAGATCGCGATCAAGCTGGATCCCCATCATGCCGATGCGCTCAACTATTTGGGATATAGCTATGCAGAGCGGGGGGTCAAGATCGACCAAGCGCTTTCCCTGACCAAGCAGGCTGTCGCGCTCAAACCGAGCAATGGGTACTATGTCGATAGTCTCGCGTGGGCCTTGTTTAAATCCGGCTTGTTAACCGAGTCCTTGACGGAGATGAAGCGCGCTGTCGCGCTCGCCGGGGATGATCCGGTGCTCTATGAGCATCTCGGTGACATTTACGCCCAGCAACGAAACCTGTCAGAGGCCCGCGAGGCCTGGCTCCATGCACTGGAACTCGACCCCTCCAATAATAAGCTGATGGACCGATTCCGTGACCTGGGGATGGGCGACCCCACCAAGGAAGAACGTATCCAACAGGCCAAACAGCGTGTATCCGAGAAGATACAAACTCGGTAACACATTCCTTCGCCCCAACAGTAGCTCTGGTTTTCCCACTTTATCCTCTGCTCTCACATCGATCTCATTGACAGCCATCTCCCTGAGGCCTCATTTCGGTATCTGACAGGCTGATTCGGTTCAGTCTTCGCACGCTAAATAATTGTTTTCACAGATTGTTCCTCTCATGCAGCTGAGGATGCCCCTGGATCTCCCTCCTCCGTAGAGAGAGATTGGAACGCGCCAGGTCCCGTACAGTCGATGACAAATATTGGCAGATCACAGCAAAAGATGGAGAGCGGCCCCCCAACCACAGTCTGTTGCCAGGAGGCTACGAATCATAACTATATGATATTCCGTGCGACTGAGGTCTCTCATGGCCTGACCACGTATCGGGCACCGAACCTGCTACAGGGCTAGGTAACAGAAATCGGATGTGAGTTCCGATAAGAAAGAAGCAAGGGTGCGAGGGGGAAAGCTCAGTGAACCATCAACAAGGAGGCGTACGATGTGTAAGCAGTTGAAGAGCCAAAAGGGTTTTACCCTGATTGAGTTGATGATCGTGGTCGCGATCATCGGGATCTTGGCGGCCATCGCCATCCCGAACTTCCTGACCTATCAGTTGAAGTCGCGCCAGGCCGAGGCGAAGACCAACCTCCAGGCGATCAAAACCTCTGAAGTCGCCTTCCAGGCGGAGCGAGGCTGTTACATTGGAATTGCTGCGCAGGGTGTGGTTGCACCTGTGGCCGGTACCAAAACAGTTTCATTTTCCTGGGGTGGTGGTGTGGCACCCACTCCTCCCGGTGCGCTCTGGTGTCAGACTGGGGGGGTGTTTGGGGGCCAATTTTCCGATATTGGGTTCAAGGCCACTGGTAATGTGATGTACCTGTATGGAGTAGATTCAACGGTGGCTCCGACCGTGGGGACTTTCACTGGGTATACCCCGGCTGTTTCTTGTCCTTTGGCCATTGCGGGAACCGCTGCTGCCGCACTCGCTGTCCAAAACGACTTTGTTGCGATGGCTCAAAGCAATCTGGATGGCGATGCCGGAATTTCAACCTGGGATTCCACGGTTGACCATGGCGCCAACGACTGTACGACCGGTGTATACTAGACCGGTGTAGGTAAGGGCACGGGGTCCCGGCAGCCATCGAATGGCTGCCGGGACCTTCCGTTTTACTCATTCTGCCGGTGTCTCTCTCATGGCGGTCTCAATAGCCTTACATCATCGCAGCGCATCGATCGTGAATCAGTGTCTGCTCGGCATGGGGGGAATCCTCTTGCTGGCCTGCCTCGGCTGGCTGCAAGGGGAGATCGATCGGCGACAGGATCGGACGGTCGTCCAGATCGAAGGCCTCGCGCAGCTTCCTCAGGGCGAATATCTGAAACCAGCCGTGCTCGGCTATCACCATCTGGGGGCTGATCTTCTCTGGCTCAGGCTGGTCCAGGTTATCGGGAAAAAAGGAAATAGCGCAGACGAATATGAGTGGATGTATCACGCCTTGGACGTGATCACCACGCTCGACCCTCAGTATGCCTACGCCTACTATGCCGGCGGGGTCACTCTCGGCGATCTCGCCAACCGCCCGGACTTGAGCATCCGGCTGCTTGAAAAGGGTGTCAAGGCGAATCCCGAGGTCTGGAACATTCCCTTTCTGCTTGGGTACAACTATTATTTTCTGCTCGGTGATCCAGCCAAGGGGGCAGAATACATTATGAAGGCGGCCAGTCTGCCGGACGGCCCCGTCTATCTGCCAGGGCTCGCCACTCGCTTGGCCGCGGAGGCAGGGAGCCCAGGCACGGCCCTGGCATTTCTTGAAGCCCGCTTGCGGGAGACGCAAGATTCGGAGATGCGAGAAGTCTTGGCGAATCGGATGAAAGAAGTTATCATCGAACGGGATCTTTTCATACTGGAGCGCGCGGTGGAGGCCTATCGGACGCAACGTCGGACTCTTCCTGCGACACTCACGGATCTCGTGACGGCGGGAGCCATTTCGAGTCTGCCACAGGAACCGTTCGGAGGAGACTATCGGTTGGATCCCAAGACTGGTTCGGTCTCCAGTTCGACGCATCCGGAACGGCTGCGCACGTTTTTCAAACGTCCACAGCCTACCTACAGTTTTCCCAAGGTACAGCCTTCCTACAGTTTCCCTAGGACATGGGAGTGAACCATGACGCCTAGCTCCGATCTCGTGGTACAGACTGAGCAACTCTCCAAGATTTTCCGCGTGGGATTCTGGGGGAAGCGAGTGACCGCGGTGGATGGCCTCAGTCTCGAAGTCCGGCGTGGGGAAGTGTTCGGTTTTCTCGGCCCGAACGGCGCGGGGAAAACCACCACCCTCAAGATTTTGATGGGGCTCATCTATCCGACGAGCGGGACCGCCAGGCTATTCAATTTGGACATGGGCGATCCTCGCGCCAAGACACGTCTGGGATTCCTTCCCGAGTCGCCCTACTTCTACGACTATCTGACGAGCCGGGAGTTTCTTTGCTTTTATGGACATTTGTTCGGGCTGTGGGGCGCTGTTCTGGGCAGGCGAGTCGATGAACTCTTGGAGCTTGTCGGCATGACGCATGCGAAGGATTTACAGCTCAGCAAGTTCTCAAAAGGCATGTTGCAGCGAGTGGGGATCGCCCAAGCCTTGATTAACGATCCGGAGTTGGTGGTGCTGGACGAACCCATGTCCGGGCTGGACCCTATCGGGCGGAAAGAAGTTCGTGATCTGATCTTGGGTCTCAAAGAGTCCGGGAAGACGGTCTTGTTCAGCTCCCACATCTTGCACGATGCCGAAGTGTTGTGCGATCGGGTCGCGATCATCCTGAAGGGGCGCCTCGTGGCCTGTGGCCGGGTGACCGACTTGCTGGATCAAGGGGCGAGTCACCAAGTGGAACTGGTCGTGGATCGTCTGACCCCCGAAGGGTTAGACCACTTACGCCCGCTTACCGACAAAGTGGTGATGCAAGGGGATCGGATGCTGGTGGTGCTGAAGAGCCAGCAGCAGGTCGAGGGAGCGCTGGAGATTATCCGCACGGCGAAGGCGAGCCTGGTGTCGCTCAATCCTCAGAAGGGGTCGTTGGAGGACTTCTTCATCCGGGAGGTCAAAGGACATCGGAGTCCGCCGGAGAAGCGCGCATGAAAATCCTGTCAATCGCGCTGAATACCTTTCGGGAAAACTTGCGGGACAAGCTGCTCTACAATCTGCTGGTCTTTGCTCTGCTCATGATCGGCAGCTCTGTGCTCCTATCACGGTTAACCTTGGGAGAATTCCACCGTCTCATTCTGGATCTCGGGCTGGGGAGTATTAATTTTTTCGGGGTGTTGATTGCCATTTTCGTCGGGATCGGACTGGTGAGCAAGGAGATCGAGAAGAAGACCATCTACACGATTGTGTCCAAGCCGGTGGCGCGATACCAATTTCTGCTCGGAAAGTATTTAGGCCTCACGATCACCTTGTTCGTCAATACGGTTGTCATGGCGCTGGGATTGTTGGTAGTGCTCTATGCTCAAGCTGTTCCCATCGAGGGGATGCTCTTCAAGGCGCTGGCGTTGATTTTTGTCGAGTTCATGGTGATCACTGCGGTCGCACTGCTGTTTTCCACGTTTACCAGTGCCACCCTGAGTGCCATCTTCACTCTGGCGATGTATGTGGTTGGACACCTCACGGCTGACCTGCAAACATTCGGGGCGAAGATGGATGATCTCAGCCGGGGGATCTTGAACGGGATCTATTATCTCTTGCCCAACCTCGAGCGCTTCAACTTGAAGGGCCATGTCGTTCACCACCTGGAAGTAAGCGGTTCGGACCTGATGCTGATTATCGCCTACGGAGCGACGTACACGGCATTTCTCCTCTTCACGGCCAGCCTTATTTTTCATCGGCGAGATTTCCGCTAGCCAGCGGTTCTGATTCTCCCCTTGCAATATCTCAAGGAGCAATGTATTGAAGGGTGTGCCACGCTGCCCTGTTGGTCCTTCGGCGGTTGAGATTCATACTGGAGAGCCGCTTCGATGAATGTGCCGTTGCTTGATCTGAAAGCTCAGTTCCAACCCCTCCGTGCGGAGATCATGGCGGAGGTACAGACCGTCTGTGACGAGCAGGGATTTATCCTGGGGCCGCGCGTCGTGGCGTTCGAGGAATCCATTGCCCGGTACATCGGGTCTCGCTATGCGATCGGCTGCGCCTCCGGGAGCGATGCGCTGTTGCTCTCTCTCATGGCCATGGGAGTGAAGGCCGGCGATGAGGTCATCACCATCCCGTTCACATTTTTTGCCACGGCGGGCGTGATTTCACGATTGGGCGCGAAGCCGGTGTTTGTGGACATTCAGCCGGACACGTTCAACATCGATCCCAATCTCATTGAGAAAGCGATCACGCCTCGCACGAAAGCCATCATTCCCGTGCACCTCTTCGGGCAATGTGCGGGCATGGCTGCGATCAACGAGATTGCCGGACGAAAGCACGTGATGGTGATCGAGGATGCCTGCCAAGCGATTGGCGCGGCACAGCAGGGTAAGCGCGCCGGGATACTTGGAGACACCGGGTGCTTTAGTTTTTTCCCCACCAAGAATTTGGGCGGCTTTGGAGACGGGGGGCTCATCACGACGAACGACAAAGCCCTTGCGGACTCCATGGCCATGCTCCGTGTTCATGGGAGCCAAGTCCGCTATCTCCACGAGGCGGTGGGGATCAATAGCCGGTTGGATGCCCTCCAGGCTGCCGTACTACAGATCAAATTGAAGTATCTTGACCAGTGGAACGAGGGGCGACGTCGGAATGCCGAACGTTATCAGCAGTTGTTTGCCCGGACGAAGCATGCGGATCGCGTCGCGCTGCCGACAACGGTGCCGGGCAATTTTCACGTGTATAACCAGTTCACTGTCCGAGTGCCGAAGCGCGACGAGTTGCGCACCTTCCTCAAAGAGAAAGGGGTCGGTACGGAAGTATACTATCCGCTCCCCATGCATCTCCAAAACTGCTATCGCGATTTAGGGTATCAGAAGAGGTCCTTCCCTCTGTCAGAACGAGCGGCCGAAGAGGTGATGTCTCTCCCGATCTATGCCGAATTGACAGAGGCGCAGCAGGTCTACGTTGTCGAGATGATTGCGGAGTTCTACAAACGTGGCTAGCTCTATTCACGTCACGTTCCTGTCTTCAGCTAGGCGCTCACCCCCGTCAACGCTTAACAGGCTGCGAGAAAACCATTGTGACATGGTGGATCTTCAATGGTCCGCACGTCCAAGACACCGGGAGAACACCGCGCAGGATGCTCAAAAAGACCGTCCAGCAAGGCCGCAGCAAGCGAAGANNTCGGTACGTTGAGCCTCTGAGCGCGGCGAGAACGTCGCTGGCGGACTTTTTCAGCATCCTGGTAGAAGAAGGAGGCCAGGATGAGGTCGCTGACGTGGGGGACTCTGTTCCTGCTTTCATTGATATGGAGCACCCCGGCCACTGGTAAGGAATTATCGCCCCGTGAGATTTACGAGCAAGCCTCTCCAGCCGTGGTGATGGTGATGGGGTATGCAGATGGCAGCAGGAAGGGGAGTGGTGGAACCGGTTCGATCATTCAGTCGGACGGATTGGTCCTCACCAATGCCCACGTTGTGATCGAAGAACAGACCGGGAGACCCTTCGCCCGTCTGTCCGTGTTTCTCAAGCCGGCCCGAGTCACGGGAGAGTCAAAGAGCGATCTCTCCCGTATGGTCCGGGCCAAAGTCGTGGCCTATTCGCAACCATTGGACCTTGCCCTGTTGAAACTCGATGGCGTCACCGAACCGCTGCCTGTTGTCGATGTGAGTGAATCGGGGCGGGCTAGGATCGGGGATCGAGTGGTCGCCATTGGTCATCCAGAACAAGGTGGACTCTGGACCCTCACCACTGGGGTGATCAGCGCAGAAGTCGATAACTTCAATGGGGTGAGGGGCAAGCACGTCTTTCAAACGGAGACAGGGTTAAATCGTGGCAATTCAGGCGGGCCCTTGCTCGATGACGAAGGGCATATGGTCGGGGTCAACACGGCGATTGCTCGTGTGGCCTCGGACGGCCTTCCGATCACGAGCATCAGTTTCTCGCTCAAGTCGAGCGTCGCCACACAATGGTTGCGGGAACAAGGCGTGGGGGTAGGGGGGCAGGGAGGGGGTAAAGGGGTAAGGGGGATAGACCGGACAGACCTGATCGACCAGCCCGCCTCGTCAGTTCAGCCCCAAGTCAAACCAGCTCAGCCTCCTCAATCTGATCTGTCGCTCAAGCCGACGATGAAGCCGGAGGTGGCTCAGCCGGCCCCGGTTCGTCCATACAATCTCGATAAGCTGATCAGCGATCGTGAGAAGGCGGAAGCTGACCTTGATAGTATGATGTCAGAGATGCGTGGACGGATGAAGGGGCGATAGGCACGAGAGAGGTTCTTTGCTTGATCACAATCTGCGCGCCCGGCCCTACATGCCGAGCGCGCAGATTGTGATCTGATAATCACGTACTACTCGTCGAATAATCCAGCCAGTCCAGCCGCTCTCTGCTCATTCCTACGTCGTAATGGCCCCTTCCGAGGCCGACGAGACGTGCCGCGCGTACTTGCCCATTACGCCGGAGGTGTAGCGGGGCAGCGGCTGTTTGACCTTCTTGAGCCGGGCTTTGATCTCTTTCTGTGAGAGTTCCACGGTCAGCGTCCGTTTGACGATATCGAAGACAATGATGTCGCCGTTCTTCACGGCGCCGATCGGGCCGCCCTTGATGGCTTCTGGTACGACATGGCCGGCCATCAGGCCATGGGTGGCGCCGGAGAAGCGTCCGTCGGTGAGCAACGCGACGGAGTCGCCCAGCCCCGCGCCGACGATGGCCGCAGTCACGCCAAGCATTTCTCTCATGCCGGGTCCGCCGGACGGACCCTCATACCGAATCACCACGACATCGCCCGCTTTGATTTTGCGGGATTGCACGGCGGCAAAGGCATCCTCTTCCCGGTTGTAGACCTTTGCAGGGCCACGGAACGTCATGATCGAGTGTCCGGCCACCTTCACGACACAGCCGCCTGGAGCAAGATTCCCCTTTAAGATCACGAGCCCGCCGGTCTGCTTGATCGGATTCGACAGGGGCCTGAGGACTTGCTGGCCGGATGTTTCCTTGGCGTCTTGGGCCTCTTCCCCGATCGTCCGGCCGGTCACGGTCGGTTGGCCTGCGTGCAAAATGCCGGCATCGAGCAGCCGCTTGGCGACCAAAGTGGTTCCCCCTGCCGCATAGAGATCCGAAGCCGTAAATCGTCCGCCTGGCTTCAGGTCGGCGAGCAACGGCACCTTCCGATTGATCTTGTCGAAGTCGTCGATGCTCAACTTGATGTTGGCTTCGCGCGCGATTGCGAGCAGATGCAACACGGCATTCGTCGAGCCGCCGGTTGTCGCAATCGCGGCAATGGCATTTTCCAGCGATTTCCGCGTGATGATCTGGCGGGGCCGCAGGTCTCGCTTCAGCAGATCCATGACCATCTTCCCGCACTCGAAGGCCACGTCGTCCTTCCGCTGATCCATGGCCGGCACCCCGTTCCGCCCCATCGGTGAAATGCCGAGGAACTCGAACGCGATCGCCATGGTGTTAGCCGTGAACTGGCCCCCACAGGCGCCAGGGCCTGGGCAGGCATGGTCTTCGAGATCTTTGAGTTCGGCGTCGGTCATTGTGCCGGATGCATGTTTCCCGACTGCTTCGAACACGTCTTGAATGGTCACGTCATGGCCTTGGAACTGGCCCGGCATGATCGAGCCGCCGTAGAGCATCACCGACGGCAGGTTCAGGCGAGCGAGGGCCATCACGGTGCCGGGAATGGTCTTGTCGCAGCCTGACAATGCCACCACGCCGTCAAACAGGTGCCCACGAGCCACGAGTTCGATCGAATCGGCAATCACCTCCCGACTGATCAACGAAGCCTTCATCCCCTCGGTTCCCATCGAGATGCCATCCGACACCGCAATGGTGTTGTACTCGATGGGGGTGCCGCCCGCGGCTCGAATGCCGGCTTTCACCCGTTCCGACAATCGGCGCAGGTGGAAGTTGCAGGGCATGACTTCGATCCAGGTATTGGCGACGCCGATGATCGGGCGAGACAAGTCCTCGTCGGTGAATCCAACGGCTTTCAACATCGCGCGGGCCGGCGCCCGATCGGGACCGACCAGCAAATCGCGGCTTATGAGTTTCAACTCTTTCGGCATGCCATCCTTTTACAGGCTGCTGAAAATGCCGTCATTCTTCAGCCCCCCATCCCCGGCGCGTCAAGACGCGCCATCTCCCAGTCGGCGTTCTCGACACCCATAAGAAGCGTGAAAACAGGCTGGTTGCCCTGGTCTGTTTGGTCTGTCTCGTATATTTGGTTGAACCGGACTATAACCGAATAGACCAGAGAAACCGGATGAACTAGACAGACCACACACGAAGAGGGCGGCCTTTTGAACAGCCTACGGGGTCTGCTGGAGCCGTCCTTGACTTGCTCCAGCCCTATATTTCCCAGGGCTCAAAATAGTTTTTCAACGATAGAGCTACTGCACATTCATGCTTGATGGAGGTGCCGGCTGTGCAGCATCGCCACCCATATGCGGATTGGCTTTCATCGCACCGCCGTGAGGATTGCCGTAACCCATTCCGGCATCCTTGTGCTGCTGCATTACCTTCTCATGCTCGGCCTTCTCCTTGGCACGCTGTTCCGGAGTCAACAGGGCGAGCACCTCCCGCCGGGCCTTGACGGAGACCATACGTAAGCCGACTTGCAGATCCCCGCTCTGCTTCAACTTGGCTTCGATCGCCCCCAGGTCGGATTTCTCATCCTCGGTCAGGGCTTTCAACTCGCGCTCCGCGACCTGGATGTCGGCCTCGGTCTTGATACGGGTCTTGTCCAGGTTGAGTTGCATGTCTTTGAGTTTCGTCACCTGCTCCTCGGTGAGCCCGATCTCTACTTCGTGCTTGAGCAGATGCCGGATCAGGTGGCCGGTGCTGTTGTGCATCATGCTCGCGCCATGTCCGCCCATCGAGCTATACCCGCCGCCCCCGTGTCCTTCCGTGCCGTAGCCTGGCTCATTGGCCCAGACCGTAGACATCCCAACGGTCAGCGCGAATACCGATGCGATGCCCAGCGTCGCGATTGTTTGTGTTCCCTGCTTCATACCTGCCTCCTTAGGTTGAACCGAATGAAGACGTCTGAATCTATGATGACTAACGCCTCAGTAACCCCTGCTCGCCCTTTGCCCATTGAACAAGAATTGTACCGCAAGTGCAGGCGGTAGCAACCCCATCAAGCAAACGGGTCACAATTTTCTCCGCAAGCGGACTCATCCACTAGCGCCGGAGGCTTCGAGAACCAAGTGGATGTAGCTTGCCAGATCGACCAACACAACGCAAGCTAACAACATCCCTAGATGAGCCCACGAGGCGGTCTGCGTTTCCAGAAACATCACGGTGGAAATGGTCGCAGATCCTGCCCACATCGGTACCGCCAGCGGCGTAACAGCGGAGTGGCGCGCGACAAGCGTGAGGAGCGAGACTCGCGTGACGTGTGAGCCCTCTCCCTACCAGTCGCGCTTTTCCCGCTAGTCTCGCCCGTCTCGATTGAGTCAGGCGTGTGATCGGCGTCGGGCCTGGGCGAGCAGCTCGGCACGTGGGTCCGGGTGCGCGATGGCTCTGAGTTGGTCGTAGAGTTTGTGTTCCTCGTCGGTCGATGAGGGCGGCATCACGATCTGGATCGTCAGAAAGAGATCACCGTGGCCGCCGGCCGCCGCGGGGAGGCCCTNNAGGCCCTTGCCTTTCAGTCGAAGCTTACTGTCAGCCCGACTCCCCGGCGGAACCTTCATCCGAACCGGCTCCATTAGTGTGGGGGCCATCACCTCGGCGCCCAAGGCCGCTTCCCATGGGAAGACGGGGAGGGAGACATGAATGTCGCTCCCCTGTCGGCGAAAGACGTTGTCCGGAGCGATCGCTACGCGTAGGTACAAATCGCCGGGCTTGCCGCCGTTGGTGCCGGTTTGTCCCTTGCCGGCCACGCGAACCCTCGTGCCGTCCTGTACCCCGGCGGGGATGCGTACTTCGATCGTATTGGGATGCAGCGTCGCACCGTGTCCCTGACAGGTTGGGCAGGGGCGTCCGCGAAGGGCTCCGCTCCCGTGGCAGGTGGAGCAGGGCACGGGCTCTTGCAAGGTCATGCGCTTCGTCACGCCGGTGAACACCTCGGCCAGCGTCAGTTGCACTTCCGTTTCAAGATCCTCGCCCTGCATGGCAAAGCCACGAGCATTGCCGCCTCGCCCTCGTCCTTTGAACAGATTCTCGAAAATGTCGGAAAAGCCTTCTCCGCCGGACGAAGTCTCCGGGCCACGCTCCCCGCGGGCACCGGCCTGCCGGCGCGCCTGCTCGTAGGCCTCAGCCTGCTCCCAGTTGGCTCCATGTTGATCGTATTTTTTTCGTTTATCCGGATCGCTCAGGACTTCGTGTGCTCCGTTCAACTCCTTGAACTTCTTCTCCATCTCTGATTTCTTGGAACCGCTATGGAGATCGGGGTGGACCTGGCGTGCGAGGCGACGATAGGCCTTCTTGATGTCATCCGCCGAGGCAGACTTGGGGAGACCGAGAACCTGATAGTAGTCGCGTTCTGTGGCAGCCATCGTGATGAAATAGGTCCGAATATTTGACCGGCAACTAGGATGCGCGCAGCTTACGGGGTCGATGGGGGCTTTTCAAGTACTGATGAAGGGGAGGACGTGTTAACGGGTGTACCTGTTAGCGTGGAACGACGGTCTTGGCTCTCGCCATCATCTTGCAGTAGGAGCAGACTCCGGCGGTGGTGGGTTGGCTGCACGAGGTGCAGGGGTGGAGGACGGCCCGGTCTTTCTCAGTCATGGTGGTCTCAGTGGGCTGCTTCTTGCTTTGCTTCTCGAGAAAACCCCAATAGAACGTCTGCTTCGTGCCCGGCGACTCGGTCTCCAGACGATTTAAGACTTCCTTATACTGGAGCATCTTGGAGCCCTTGGCCATGGGGCATTCCTCGACGATGTAATCGATCCGGTTCAAGACCGCATAGGCCGCGAGTTCTCGTTCCGAGAGCCGATAGAGGGGCTTCACCTTCTTGGCAAACCCTGCCACCGAGGCCGGCAACGACGGGCCCTGCTTATCCAGATATTCCTCCTGCCAATGCAGCACGTTGCCCAGGAGCCGGGCCGCTTCGTCATCGAGATTGTGGCCCGTGGCCATCACATCGTAGTGCTGCTCGATCGCCACGCGATTGAACTGGTAGCGTTTGATCGTGCCACATGTGGAACAGGTCGGGCGATGGATGAGCTGGGCCAATTCCTTGATCCCCGCCCCGGCCTCCTGTTCGACCGTGTGGAGGTGCAACGCGGCTCCATGTGAGGCAGCGACCGCCTCGGCGAACTTCGTCACCTTGGCATGCGACTGCTCAGAATAGGACCCGATGCCGAGGTCCACGTAGAGCCCGTCTGTGCGATAGCCGAGCTTGAGCAGAATATCCCAGAGCGCCAGGCTGTCTTTCCCGCCTGACACCGCCACGAGAATCCGGTCCTCCTTGCCAAACATCTTCTCCGACTTGATCGCCCGCGCAACCTGATCGTGGACGAAGCCGTTGAAGCAGCCTTTACAGAAGGCCGCATTGTGGCGCGGGAGGCCGATCACAGCTTTGGTCTTACATTTGGTGCAATTCATTCTTGGCTCGTGAGGCGTGAAACGTGAGGCGTGAAACGTGGGGAGCCACCGGAGATCACAGGTCGGATTTCAATCTGATCGCCGTCGTACAGCATTTCGTCTTCGGTGACGAGATCATCGCCTTTGATCACCAGATGCGCTTCGACGACGAGATTCAATTCGCGCAAGAGTTCCTTGACCTTCTTAGGGCCTTTGACCTCGACGGTTCTGGCTGGATGGCTCAGTTGGACTTGCATGGGAGGATCATATGCTGCCGTGCAGGCAGGGGGCAAGGGGCAGCGAATGGGTAAGAAGTAAAAAGGTAAAAGTAAAAATTAAAAAGGAAGAAGGAGAAAACCGGTTACGGCAAAGAGACCAGCTTGTTGTTTGCGTAGGTTAGACCCTCGTCGAGGGTCGAGAACAATCCGTCTAGTTGCGCCTCGTAGCATTCATCGAGTAGCCGTCCCATATCAGGGCCTGGTTGGACTCCCAATTCCAGCAGGTGGCGACCCATGACAATCGGGGTGGAGGCCTGGTCTTCAACTTCCAGTTTACGCGCACGCTCCAGCAGCCAGGTGCCGGCAGGAAATCCGTCAAAGGGTTTTGGCGGGCGGCCTGCGTGATCGGCTCGCGCGACGCGCACGAGTCGGTCGATCCGTTTTACCTGCCGAGCCAGTCGTCGAACCGCGCTGTCTGAGGCGTTCGCGTCATGCAGTGCGCGGGGGCGGAGGTGGCAGAGCACAAGAGGAATCACCTCGTTGATGAGATCGTCTTGGTTCGTCAGTCGTTCGAGGAAGCGTCTTGTCGGGGCCTCTCCTTCCGGTTCGTGGCCACGCGACGTGATGCGTCCAAAGTCAGTTGTGGTCGTCGCAGGGTTGCCGAAATCGTGACAGAGGATGCTGAGGCCTACGATCAGATCGTCGTCTTGATTGCCGGTGCGTTCTATGGCGAACCAGTCCAAGCAGTGGAGCGTATGGATCCAGACATCGCCTTCCGGATGCCAGATGGGATCTTGCTCACAGCCCTGGAGCGCCGCGAGTTCCGGGTAGAAACGCAGCCAGCCGCAGTCGCTCAAGAACTGTAAACCCAGTGATGGCGTAATACCTTGGAGGAGGAGTTTCTTCCATTCCTCCCAGAGCCGTTCGCTCGGTTGCCCGTCTTGCGACAGTGTCTTACAGAGAGCAACCGTCTCCGGCGCGGCGGTCAACCCGAATCGTGCGGCCAGTTGCATGCCGCGCAGCACGCGCAAGGGGTCTTCGCGGAAGCGATCCGACACGTGGCGCAGCACGTGCGCATCGAGGTCAGCCCGGCCGTTGAAAGGATCACGGAGTTCCAACGTATCGGGGTCCCAGGCCATCGCGTTCATCGTGAAATCGCGCCGCGCCAGCGCCTCGTCGATGTCCATGTCGGGATCGGACTGCCTCAGCAGTCCTTGGGCGGATTCGTTGTCGGTGAGCATGCGGGAGGGAATGGAAATATCGACGGGCAGGCCCTGCAGCTTGAACACGCCAAAGGCCTTCCCGACGAACTGCACGGAGAAGTGTTCTGTGAGCAGCGCATGGAGCTGGCCAGGCGGCAGCCCGGAAATTTCGAGGTCCAGGTCGCGCGGTTGCCGACCAAGCACGAGGTCGCGTATGCAGCTGCCGACCAGCCACGTCCGGCCGCCGGCGCGACGAATCAGCTGTTCAATTTGGCGCAGTGGCCCCGCGAGCGTGGGGTTTTCGATGCGAAAGCGAACCGGCACCTACAGCGTCGCCTCCCGCAGAAACTTCGCCGATTCTTCCGGTGCCACAGGATTGATGTAGAACCCCGTGCCCCATTCGAAGCCGGCCACTTGGGTCAGTTTCGGAATGATTTCGATATGCCAGTGGTAGAAGTCACCGGTCTTTTCGTGGAGGGGAGAACTATGGAGGACAAAGTTGTAGGACGGCTTAGCGAGGACTTTGTCCATCCGTCGGAGCGCTTCGGAGAGAATCGGCGCGAGGAACTCGAATTGTGTCTTCTGGCTTTCTTCGAAGTAGCCGGCGTGGCGTTTAGGGAGAATCCACATTTCAAAGGGAAAGCGTGGGGCAAACGGGGTGACACAGACGAACTCGGGATTTTCCGCCACGATGCGATCGCCCTCTGAGAGGTCCTGCCTGAGAATATCGCAATAGATGCAGCGCTCTTTCTGAAAATAATGAGCCCGACAGCCATCGATCTCGTCCTGGACGCTGGTGGGGATGATCGGCAGGGCGATGAGTTGTGAATGGCTGTGCTCCAGTGTGGCGCCGGCTGACGCTCCATGGTTCTTGAAAATAAGGATGTATCGGAACCGCACGTCTTTCTTCAGGTCGATCATGCGATCGCGATAGGCCCACAGCACGTCCTCGATCCGCTTTGCCGGCATGTCGGCCAGGCTATCCGCATGGTTCGGGGTCTCGATGATGACTTCATGTGCGCCGATCCCATTCATTCGATCATAGAGGCCGAGGCCTTGGCGGTCGAGGTCGCCTTCGACCTGGAGCGCGGGGAACTTGTTCGGCACGACACGCACGGTCCAGTTCGGGCCGTTGGGCTCCACCGGCGGCAGCCGGTAGGCCATGATTTCTTTCGGTGTCAGACGCTCTTGCCCTGGGCAAAAGGGGCAGAGGGCTGCGGCCAACGGCCGGGCGGCTTGCAAGGGAATGAAGTCGTGCGGCCGACCGCTCCGTTCCGTTGAAATAATCACCCACCGACCGACAATTGGATCACGGCGTAAATCAGGCATGCGTTCCTCCGTTAAACGTAAAACGTGAGACGTGAAAGGTGAAACGTAAAACGTGAGGTGCCAGATGTAAGAAGACAGTTCTTGCTCCAGCGCTGTTTCGTTTCACGTCTGACGTCTCACGTTTCACGCTCTTAGTCAGACTCGCCACAACCCGGCCTCGAATTCAGATCCCGGTACCGTCAATATGGCCGGATGCTGGTGCGGGTAGCGTGCGATTTCCAAGCGATATTCCAGCACTAGAATGGTCATGCGGACTTCCTGCCCAGGTGTGAGATGTAAGTCCTTGAATGGCACAGCCAGTTCGATAATATTCCCATGACAGATCGATGAGTAGGGGCCGATCTCCTGCCAAGATCCGCTGGCCAGTTTCTGCGAGAGCAGAAACTGGTCTGGCTCTGACGGCGCGAGTGAAAACGACAAGTGATAGAGGTGCTCGGGCGTCTGCAACTGCAGCTCGACCGTCAGCCCTGCCTGCCGCGGCTGCGATTGCTCGTCCGGATCGAGCCGCAGATACAACTGGTCAAGACTCCAGCCAAACTGGATATCGGTCAGCACCCCTTCGGCTTTCCACATCGCGCCGAGCGGCGGCTGAGTCTTGATCCTGCCTGCTCCGCGCCACTCAAAAAAATCGGTCACGAGTCCATCGATGGAGGGGCTCAGTAAAGCGAGAGGCGCGGTCACGAGGTCTGCCTCCGGCATGCCGCGGGGACTACAGATCGGCTGATTCAACAGCTCCGGTGGCGTTAGTCCTGCGATCGTCCAGACGTTCCGAAGATGAGTCCGAAAGAGCCGATCGAACTCGTCGNNTACCACCAGAACCAATCGCTGCCTTCGGCGGCATAGAGTTCGTCCCAGGCGGCTTGCGCGCATTCCGGGGGGAGCGTGGCCGAGATCTCGGAGAGCCGGGATCTCGTATGACTGATCAGGTCCCATCCCCGATTGTCTTCCTGGTGACCGATCCAGATCTTGTAGTCTTGATTNNCCGCCGAGTGGCTGGCGCGGCTTCGAGCGCGTCGGAGATCGTCGCGGTGGTGGCGCGAATACCGTCGCCATTGAGCGCTCCGGTCGAGCAGGCCTTGTAGAGGAGCGAGAGAAACTGTTCGCCCCCCTCGTGATAGTGTTCCCATGGATTTTCCCCGTCAAGCACAATCGCGATGGTGACCTGGTTCTGCGGCGCTTCGCGAATGATCTGGCGCAGCCGACGAAGGACATCCTCGGCGGCCATATCGGGAGTGGTCTTGTGGTAGACGAACCCAAAGGCATCGGAGATCTCCCGATCGCGAAACAGCATCGTCACGTCTTGGCCCTCCGACCCGACCCGGTAGGGCTGATACAGATCCCGGTGGCGTTGCCACGGTTGCTGGGCCGCGTCGAGCGAGCGAGCGAGGATGCCTTCGTCGGTCGCCAGCCAGCGCAGTCCGACCTTGGGCAACATCGGAATCAGTTCTGGACAGACGGAGCCCTCCGACGGCCAGAGGCCCACGGGGGCACGGCCGAATGTGGCGGTATGAAACTCGACGGCGCGTTGCAGCTGCGTCTCCGCATCTTCCGGCGCATGGAATCGTGAGGGGAGCGGGAGATCCGGTCTTGCGCGTCGAGTGAAGTCTGTATCGATGACGAGCGGCAGGATCGGATGAAAGAAGGGGGTCGTCGTGAGCTCGATTTGTCCCCGCTCCATCAATCGTCGATAGAGCGGAACGATCTCCCGCACAGCGACGAGTTGGAGGGCCAACACCTCCTGTTTTTCCTCTTCCGTGAAGCCCCGGTTTTTCGCGCGCAGCGCAGCCAGGCGCGGATAGCGACTGACGGTGCCATAGCCGAACCAGGCAAGGTTGTGCCACATCTGCAAGTCCAGCAGATCCTGCGTGGAGAACTGCCGCGCAACCCGCTCCAAGTCACGACCAAAGACGTCGGCCCCGCGCTTCACGAGCAATTCATGATAGCGCGGGTAGGGGCGCACCATCGTGGCCCAATTGGCGGAGAAAAAATGTCGGACAAGAAAGGCTTTCTCTTCCGGACGAAGGTCCGCCGCGGGGCGCTGCGCATGTTCCAGAAAGAGGTCGCGCACCGTCCCTGATCCGATTTCTTGCAGCTGTCGCAGGAGTGAGGGTGTAAAGTTGAACGTGGCTTTGATGGCGGGAAACTTCTCCAGCCCATAAGCCATATCGTAGTAGGCCTTGGTGGCATGGAGACGCACCCAGGGCATACTGGCAGACCCCGCCACCGGGTCCGTGTAATACGGTTGATGCATGTGCCAGAGAAAACAGATGTAAGCAGTCTTCATAGTTGAATGTTATTGATGACTTTGGCAGGAGGCTGAAAAAGTCCGCCNNCCCTGAGGGTACGCCTCCGGTTTCGACTCGCCTGCGGCCTTGCTGGACGGCCTTTTTGAGCATCCTGCGGGAGTGTTTTTCTGTTAGCCACATCACATATACGGATCATCGAAGTTTTCGCGTGTTTATATAGTCTTTCCGCAATCTGTTCGTTATAAGTATCGCATAGGGTAGGGGATGGGGCGAGAAGAAATCAATGCGTGACACAGTTCGGCAAGGTGTGATGGGTCAGGTGTTCTGGTACTGGGTGCCGGTGGCGCTGTATGCCGGAGCGATTTTTTACTTGTCCGCCCAGTCGCACCCGGAGGATCAACTGCCATCGTTTTTGCTCAAAGAGGTCAGCGACAAAGTCTTGCATGCGGTGGAGTATGGCATCCTGTCCCTCCTCTGCTACCGGGCGTTTCGCTGGGCAGCGGGGCGTGCTGTCGCTCGGCAGGCGGTTGTGCTAGCGATCGTGACGGCCTCGGTCTTTGGCATCACGGATGAAGTGCATCAACTTTTTGTCCCATTCCGCGAGTCGAGCTGGCAGGATTGGCTGGCCGATACGGTTGGCGCAACCATTGGGGCGATAAGTTGGCGGTTCATCAGGTCGGAATAATCCGTTGCGA
Source organism: Nitrospira sp. (assembly GCA_003135435.1). GTDB lineage: Bacteria > Nitrospirota > Nitrospiria > Nitrospirales > Nitrospiraceae > Palsa-1315. Next base: position 45,315 of record PLBR01000096.1, read on the forward strand.
GCCTTCCTGCTGTTTGTCTTGTTCGTTTGGTTTGTCTGGTCTATTTGGTTTCTCTGGTTCAAGCAACGAAATAAACCAGACAACAAGATAGCCAGATAAACCAGCCCCGCGTCGCGCCAGTCCCGCTCGTCCTGCTCTTCTCGCCCTCTGCCCCGCAGACCAGACCAACCAGATAGACCAAACAAACCGTCTGCGCCCTCTCCCCTTACGCCTAACGTTTCACCTTTCACGTCTCACGCTCCCTGAAAGGCGGGGTGCTTTCCCGTGGGGAAAGGGGTATTCTGCGGCGACAATAAATAGTTGAGTGGGAACCTAGCCTGTCTGGTGTTGTCTCGGACGGAACAAGCAGGGGAGTTTGCGATATCCGGATGGAGGACTGGTCGCGAGATCTGACGCCGGAGTTTTCTCCATGTCCCTCCACGACAAATTCTTCCACCGCACGCAAGCTCGCATAAGTGAATTCGAAGGTTCACTTGCCGGTTGTTGAAAAGATGAATGTCGAGCAGATCATCGGCCCGCACCCACTTCCTCCGCATCCATGCGGCATTCACTTGGCTGCCACGGACCAACATACAGTGCACAGTGTTCCGCATCGTGTGCTCGACAATGAACCACTGCAGTTAGCCAAATTCACTAAGCGTGATTTTTGGAACATCTGTGGGCGCGCAGGACGGGCCTTTGTTGATGGCGAAGGCAAGGTTTTGTTCGCGATGGATATGACAGGCACGCTGCTGCAGGTGAAGAAAGCCGAGCATGCTGCCAAGAGCTACTTTGATATTGCTCACCTCGACCAAGTGGAGAGCGGGTTGCTACAAGTTGTCGGAACTCTGCGACAGCTTGCGGCGTCCGTTGGGGTTTCGTTTGAAGGCCTGTTGGAGATGTCTGCGAACGACAGCTTTGATCGTTGCGGTGCGGAAAAGGCTAATGTTGAGGGCCTTGTCGATTGGATTGATGACCAACTGTTGGCGTTGCATGTCGCACACAAGGGCGATGATCCAACCCTAATCGTCGACTGGGTGGATGATGCATTTCGAGATTCACTTGCGGCCATTCAAGAAAGGAGCAGGAAGGAACTCGGTCACAATGACGAATTGATTGGTTTCTTGAAGGCCAGAGTGGCTGGTGTGTTGCGCAAGGTTCCGTCACTCGATGCACGGCGGGCGGTTATTGCATCTGGGCTAGCACTGTCAGTTGGCATTGTCGCGTTCAATCAGTTGAATGTTTTTCGCGAGATGGTAGACCGTTATTTGAGTGCCGGCATTGATGAAGACCCGCTTGAGGCGTTGGTTTTGGAGTTCGAGACTTGGGCCCGCGAGAATGCAGGGACCATCGTCAAGGAAATGCCCGAGCAAGGGCAGTTGGACAAAATTCGTCCTCAATGGCTTGGCGGTGGTTCGTTACGGAGGATCATCGAAACACGTGGGGATGAGTCCACCGACATTTGCACCGAACTCTATGGATACCAGCTCCCGTGGCTTTTCCACTCAGTTGCGCAGAAGCTCGACAAGCTAGCCGAAGAGAACCGTGTTGAAACGCTTTCCAGGGTAGGACTTCTCGTTGAAATCGGCTTACCAACGGAAGCTGCCGCCAAAGTATTCTTGGCGGGTGTGCGGTCCCGCGCAGCGGCAATGGAGTTGAGCCGTTTCGTAATCGATCCAGCCGCGAGTGTTTCACGGATTCGTAAAGCTCTATTAGATTCGGCCAGCGTTACAGCGCTTTCTGTCTCTGTGTCGGCATCGACTCTCGAATGGCTTCAACTTCTTTCAGCGAAACACGGTGCTTCTGAGGCTGCTCCCCCAAAGTGCGCTAATTTTCTCTTAGAGGCACCTGATGGAGTCGATATTATTCACGTCCGCCAACTATAGCCAGAGGGTTCCTTTTGGCTTTGTTCAACTGACGTGAGGTTCAAATACGCAGTGCTGGCAACAGAAGAAATGCCTTTCGATAAGTTTGCGGACGACCCACGCTTCATTTTTTCACGAGATGGTGACGAGTGGGTTCAACAGTGCCGAGATCCGCGTATTCAGCCTTCTCCCCTTGAGGGCGGGCTAGAGGGTCTCCACTGCGCGCATCGAGCGACCCTCATCCTTCTAAATGATCCTTCCAAGCTCGCTTGTTTTTTCTTCACAGGATAGCCTGGTTGATCCTCGAGTGCGCGCGTCGAATGAGCACATTCATATCGTGCGCGTTCCGCGAGCAGGAGGACGGCCAGGCTGCCCATCCCATCCTTCTGATGCCGCGCGTTGCGCGTCGGGGAATAAAGGTGGCAGTCTGGGTTCAAGGTTCTAGTGCAACACCAGTATCCTGGTTACCCCAGGAACCAAGGAGTTGCACATGGCACGGTATCAACGATTGACCCTCATGGAGCGCGAAGAATTGAGTCGCATGTTGGCGACAGGCCATAGTCTCCGAGCGGTGGCTCAGGCGATACAGCGAGCCCCGAGCACGCTGTCGCGTGAACTCACACGCCATCGGACGTCGCCGGTCACCTATCGCGCGGTGCCCGCCCATCAACGGGCGCAGCGTTGGGCGCACCAGCCACGCAAACCGCGGAAGCTCGCAGTTCAGCCTCGCCTGCGCACCGCGGTCTTCACGCTGCTCGCGCAGCGCTGGTCGCCCGAACAGATTGCACGCGGGTTGCTGCAGCGGTATCCTGACGAACCGACGATGCGCATCTCGCACGAAGCCATCTACACGTATCTCTATGTGCTGCCCCTCGGCACGTTCAAGCGAGAGTTGGTCCGGTACCTGCGTCGCCGACATCGCTTTCGTCGGCCGCGCAAGATGCGCCTGTCGTCTCGGCCCATTCAGGACCTGATTAGCATCGACGAACGGCCAGCGGAGGTCGTCGATCGCACGGTGCCGGGGCATTGGGAGGGGGACTTGCTCGTGGGCCATGCGAATGCCTCGGCGCTCGGGACCCTGGTGGGGCGGACGACGCGGTTTACGGTGCTGGTGCCGTTGAAGGCCAAGGACGCGGCCACGGTGCGGCAAGCATTTGCGCGCGAACTGCGGACTCTGCCGGCTCAGCTCCGTCGCTCCCTCACGTACGACCAAGGACCGGAAATGCGTGAACACCGCCTGTTCACCAAGCAGACGAAGATGCGGGTCTATTTTGCGCATCCCCATTCCCCCTGGGAGCGGGGGACGAACGAAAACACCGCTGGCCTGCTGCGCCAGTTCTTTCCCAAAGGGACACGGTTTCACCAGTTGTCGCGAGCCGAGATCAAGCGGGTGCAAGTGATGCTCAATGATCGGCCTCGGAAAATCTTGGATTGGCATAGCCCTGCCCATGCGTTTCACCAACTGTTGCACTAGGACCTTGAATGCACCCAGGAACCATTTCCTGAATGGACGGTGGCAAGCTGCGATGCACGAATGGACCGACCGGCGCGAACCCTATCCGGAAGTCTGATGCACCGCGTGCTGAGTCACGCGTATATGTGGGTACCGATAATGGCTCCTGACGCCTTTTTCTGTCCCCGGACATTTCTACTGTGGCTTGACACATCCTTCATCCGATTCTTGACATCTACCCACGGTCGGCATAGCCTTTCCCGCTCGACGACGCTCCGCTCCGCCTTTGGTCAGATCGATGGGCCAACCGCACAAACAAACACTTGAACGTGAGATCAAGCTCAGGGTGACGCGGGATTTTACTCTGCCGCAACTACCGGGTGAGCGGTTACCCTCCCGGCTGTTTACTTCGACCTACTTTGACACGGAAGACTATCGGCTCGCACGCGCAGGCATCACGCTCCGCTATCGGATCGAAGCCCGCAAAGGAGGCTGGCAGCTCAAGCTCCCGCATGGCGCAGCCCGATTGGAATTAGCATTCACCGGGGGCCGCACGAGTCCACCTGACTCCCTCATCAGGCTGCTCCTTGCTCATCTCCGGGGGCTACCCTTGAAGCCGATTGCCCGTCTTCGAACCAGACGGACGGGCATGCAGGTGCGCGGGGGCGACGGCCCGGTGGCTGACGTCGTGGTGGACTCGGTGGTGGCACTGAATGGGCGACGAGTGAGTCAACACCTGTATGAGCTGGAAGTCGAGCGGCTAGACGGCTCGGACAAGGACCTCGAGCGGATCGAGGGACTGTTGCGGGATGCGGGAGCTCAAGCAGCTGATCAACGGCCCAAAGTCTTTCAGGTCTTAGGGCTCGATCTGCCGGTTCCTGTTGTTCCGGTTCCACCGACTGCTCCGCCGATGGAGCATGTCACGGCCCTGTTGCAGACGCAGGTGACGCTGCTCCTGGCTCATGATCCGGGAACCAGACTCGGCACAGATGAGGAGGAGCTTCATCAGATGCGGGTTGCCACACGACGGCTTCGCGCCTACCTCCGCGCCGCGCGACCGATACTGGCCCCCGACTGGGTCGCGAATGTCCGAACCGAATTGGCCTGGCTGGGGAGCACGTTGGGGCCGGTCCGTGACCTTGATGTCCTGCTGGGGCACCTCGACAAAGAATGCGCTACCCTCCACCCGCCCGAACGCCGTGCCGTTGAACGTCTGCTGCAGGCGCTGAAGCGAGAGCGAGCGGCTGCTCGTATCGTGCTGTTGCAGGCCCTCGAAAGTGATCGCTATCTGGCGCTTCTCGAGCGACTGGAGGCCGGTGCCCAGTCACCAGGCGTGGTCGATGCGACTGTCTCCTTGGCGGATATTGCAGGAGCTGAATTCAAGAGACTCCGCCGAGCGATGCAGGAGAGTGGGCCGGATGCGAGCGACAATCTGCTCCACCACATCCGCATTCAGGGTAAGCGGACACGCTATGCAGCGGAATTGTCCGAACGCTCCGTTGGTAAGCCGGCAACGCGCTTCCTTCGGCAAGCCCAAGCGTTGCAAGACCTCCTGGGGGAGCATCACGATGCGTTGGTGACTGAACAGCGACTCCGCAAGTTCCTTGGGCAGGCGCGTGGCAAGTTCACGGTGTTCGCCGTTGGACGGCTCGTCGAGCGGCAATGCGAGCGGCGTCGAAGCGCACGGGGGAGGCTTCCTAACGTCTGGGCCAAGCTGGAAAAGCGTGGGCAAAAGGCCTGGGGATAGGCTGCACCATCTGTGGGAGAAATAAACGGGGACATTCTCATTTTCTGCTGCGCCTGATGGTTGCTTGCGCTGTCATCCACGAGGGGAATAGGCAAAAAAAAGAGCGGTGGCAGCCACTGTAGTTTCTTTGACGCGCGACGTGCGAGACGCGAGACTGGTTCATCTGGTCTATCTGGTTGGTCGGACCGGAAATTCATCCAGAAGAACCAGACAGACCAGAAAGACCAGCCAACCAGACAGACGAACCCGTGCGCGTTCTGCGAGCAAGAAGGGCAGCTGGCTACGCCTTCCCACTACCCCATCGCATTTCCAATTCAGGGAATTTTGCCTTGTAATCCTGATGGCTGGTGCGGATCACCTTCAAGGCTTCCTCGCGACCATAGATACTTGTAATTTCGACTTTATGGTGAATGCTGCCCGGCGCACTCTTATAGGTCAGGAAATAGTGCTGCAGGCGATCGAGAAGGGCCAGCGGAACCTGACTGATATCGGTATAGCCTCCGTAAGTCGCATCGTCTTTCATGACGGCAATGATCTTGTCGTCCGCTTCGCCACCGTCTGCCATGCTGAGGCCACCGATGGGCAGGGCCGTGAGGAGAATGTCGCTGTGCGGAATCGTCTTCTCCGTGAGGACACAGATATCGAGGGGATCACCATCTCCCACGACACCCGGGCGCTTGGCCCGTGCGGAAAACAAGGCCGCGACGCCGTCTCCACAGTGGGTTTGCGGAACCAGTCCGTAATAGACGGGACAATAGTTCGAGAATCGCTGCGGGCGATCCACCTTGAGAAAACCACTCACCTTATCGACTTCGTACTTCACCGTGTCGGTCGGCACGATTTCAATATACGCCGTCACCACCTCCGGGGCCTGGTCTCCGATGGGAACGCCATGCCAAGGGTGGGCTCTGAACATCAGGCTCATAAGCCGCAGCACGGAATCGGCCTGGTTGCCGCTCATCACGTCTTCCTCCATTGCATGTGGTGAAAATTAGAACTGATCGTGTAGGACTCATACCCTATTGGAGAGAAGGGGGATATCGGGAATCGCCCATTTCTCTATGCAAAAACTGTTTCCCACCCTTCATCTCGTCCCACAACGAAGTCTCAGGCCGCTGACAATCTTATAAATAATCCTTCCAGACTTGCTCGCTTTTCTCAAAAGAGGTGGCTGATGGTCCCCACTGTCGCGTCCCTCACCCACCTCTCAAAGAGGGCGTAGCCAGGCCGCCCTTTACTGCGCGCAACTTTCTCACCCGCCCAACCCTGAGCGCGCCGAGACGCGCACTTGTCCCAGGCGAGCACCGCTTCACCGTGCGCGTTCTGCGAGCAAGAAGGGCATATTCCCTAGCGATGATCCTTCCAAGCTCGCTTGCTTTCTTAAAAAGAGGTGGCTGATGGTCCCCCACTGCGCGCGTCCAACGAGGGCCTTCTCAGGCCGCGCGTTGCGCGAGCACAGGGGACCGTCAGCTACCTCCCCCCCCTTGGCTGCTCCAGAAACAATCTCACTGCCACCTTCTGCCCTTTGATCCTGGTCCGACTGAGGGTCTCGATGATCTCACGGGCCAGGACTTCCGGCACTTCCACCAGCGAGAATCGATCCATCACTTCGACAGCGCCGATGACATTCGAATTGAGTCCGGCCTCGTTTGCAATCGCCCCGACGAGGTCGCCTGGCCGGATCCCTGCCTCCCGGCCTGCGCCGATATACACCTTGGCCATGCCCGCCGTTCGTCCGCCACGACCAGGCGCATTAAACGGTCGGCCCTGTCCCTCTCTTGGCATCATGCCACCGGCCCGCCCTCGTGGATCTTCCATGGGGCGCCGCGCCATCGATGGTCGCTCCGGTGGTCTGCTTGATACTGTCGGAATATCGTGTTCCTTCCGCTCCCCACCCTGCATGCGAAAAACGAGTTTGATGGCTGCCGCCGCCACCTCCACGGGGTCTCCCTGTTCGGCAAGCGACGCGACAATGGTCCGGAACAGGTCCAGGTCACCGGCCGCGAGCACTTCTTCAATCGCACTCTTGGTTCGCACGAGCCGTTTCGTGCGAAGGTCGGCGACGGTCGGCACTGGAGTCACGACAATTTTGGCTTTCGTGAGCTGCTCGATGTTCCAGAGCAATCGCTGCTCGCGCGGCTCGATGACGGTGATCGCCGCCCCTTCACGCCCGGCCCGCCCGGTCCGTCCGATCCGATGGACATAGCCTTCCGGAGACGTGGGCAGATCGTAGTTCACCACATGCGACACGGACGGAATATCCAACCCCCGCGCTGCCACATCGGTGGCGACGAGGAGTTCGGTCTGACCGGACCGGAACGAACTCATCACGCGATCACGCTGGGGCTGATTCATGCCGCCATGGATCGCTTCGGCCTTGTGCCCACGGCCGGTCAACATGGCGGTGAGTTCATCGACTTCGATTCGGGTGCGGCAGAACACGAGGGCCGACTTTGGAGCCTCCATATCCAGAATACGAGCCAATGCCGCCACCTTGTGCGGTCTGGCGACGATGTAAGCCGTTTGGTGGACGCGAGGAGCGGCGCCCGCCTTGAGCGGCTCCTTGGCAATCCTGATCTCGACCGGGTCCTTGAGATGACGTTTGGCAATGGAGGCGATCCGGAGCGGCATGGTAGCAGAGAACAACGCTGTCTGCCGCTCTTTGGGTGTCTGTTCCAGAATGGCGTCCAGGTCCTCGGCAAATCCCATGTCGAGCATCTCATCGGCCTCGTCCAGCACGACCGTCTGAATCGTCTTGAGCTGCAGCGTTTTTCGGCGGATATGATCCAGCGCCCGCCCAGGCGTCGCCACGACGATGTCGACACCGCGCTTGAGCGCATGGAGCTGCTGACCGATGACCTGTCCTCCATAGACCGGGAGCACGGAGATCTTTAATTCTTTGCCATAGCGCGTGACGGCTTCGGCGACCTGCATGGCCAACTCTCTGGTCGGTACCAGGATGAGCACGGAGGGGCAGCGCCGCGCCGAATGGGCGATGCGCTGGAGCAGTGGCAGCGTGAAGGCCGCTGTCTTGCCGGTCCCGGTTGCCGCTTGGCCCAAGAGATCACAACCTGCCAACAACGGGGGGATTGCCTCCCGTTGGATCGGCGTGGGCTCTTCATAGCCAAGCGTGTCGAGCGTGGTGAGCAGGGCGGCTTCCAAGCCCAGCACCGCGAAGCCGGGAGAAAATCCCTTCGCCGGCGTTTCCGTCGGTGGGTGCGTGGTTTCATGTTTCATAGAATGCCTCGATGGCCTTTCTGAAATGTATACTGGTGCGCGATAATCGGACTGCTACCGACATTGATAGAGGGCCATGCGTCCGTTTCTGCTTCCGTTTCCTTTTCGTCCCTGCCGCGAGTCTGATAGAGTCTCTCCCGTGAAGACCGAACCTATCATGTCCAGACTCCCAATAGAAGATGTCTTGCCGGCTCTTCGTCGCACGCTGACGGAGGGACGGAATGCGCTGCTGACCGCGGCGCCTGGCGCCGGAAAAACGACGCGGGTGCCGCTGGCCTTGCTCGATGCCCCGTGGCTCGATGGAAAGACGCTGCTCATGTTGGAACCGCGGCGGCTCGCTGCCCGTACCGCGGCCCATCGCATGGCCTCCACGCTGGGTGAATCAGTCGGCGGAACGGTCGGCTATCGCATGAGGCTCGACACGAAGGTGGGGCCCAAGACCCGAATTGAAGTGGTCACGGAAGGCATCCTCGCTCGCCTACTCCAGCACGATCCTGCGCTCAGCGCGTATGCGCTCGTCCTCTTCGATGAATTCCACGAACGGAGCCTACAGGCCGATACGGGCCTGGCCCTCTGTCTTGAATCGCAGCGGCTCTTTCGCCAGGATCTCCGCCTGCTCGTGATGTCGGCCACGTTGGATTGCGGGCCGGTCTCGGATCTCTTGGGTCAGGCGCCCGTCATTGCCTGCGAAGGCAAGATGTTTCCGGTAGAGATCCGTTATCTTGATCAGCCGCGCTCCGGCCATCTCGACGTCGCAGTCGTACAATCCATCCGGCGCTCGCTCGCGCAGGACCCAGGCAGTCTCTTGGTCTTTCTGCCAGGCATGGCAGAGATTCGCCGTGTCGAACGGAAACTGCTCGATCTGAATTTGGGTTCGAACATCCTCGTCGCGCCGCTCCATGGGGACCTGCCACAAGAGGCGCAGGACCGCGCGATCGCTCCCGCTCCACCAGGCACGAGAAAGATCGTGCTGGCCACCTCGATTGCTGAGACTAGTTTGACGATCGACGGGGTGCGCGTCGTGATCGATGCCGGCTTGTTGCGCGTGCCTCGCTTCGATCCGCGCTCGGGACTCACGAGACTGGAAACGATTCGCGTGACCCAGGATTCTGCCGAGCAACGCCGTGGTCGGGCCGGTCGTCTCGAACCGGGCGTCTGTTCGCGCCTCTGGACCTCTGCGGAGCACCAATCGCTGGCCCCGCGACGGCCACCGGAAATGCTCGCCGCCGACCTGGCGCCACTGCTGCTCGAATTGGCCCTCTGGGGCACGAACAATCCAGCCGAGTTGTCCTGGCTCACTCCCCCACCTCCCGGGGCTGTGGCCCAGGCGAGGGAGTTGCTCACCGGCCTCGGCGCACTCAATGCAGAGGGTCAGATCACCGCTCATGGCAGACAGATGGCCGAGCTGCCGCTGCATCCACGTCTCGCGCACATGCTGCTCAAGGCCGTGCCATTAAAACTCACCAGTTTGGCCTGTGAACTCGCCGCCCTGCTCAGCGAACGAGATATTCTGCGAGGCCCCTCCGGCTGGCGCAATGCCGATCTGCGACTCCGCTTGGATGTCTTGCAGGGACAGCATGATCACGCGGCCGGTGCGACCGTCGACCGCGCCGCCTGCCAGCGAGTGATACGCACCGCCGATTTGTGGCAACGACAACTTCCGCGATCGGCTCGTTCGGATCGGCAGGACAGCCTGGATGAGGTCGGTCTGTTGCTCGCACTTGCCTATCCGGATCGCATTGCCCAACGCCAACGCGGAAATGACGCACGCTATCTCATGGCCAATGGCCGTGGCGCCCTCTTTGCGCACCCCGATCCGCTCGGCTCAGAAGACTATCTGGTCATTGCCGACTTGGATGGCGGCACGCAATGGGCCAGGATCGATCTCGCCGCGCCGGTACAGTTCCACGATCTTGAGACCCTCTATACAGACCAAATTCAGGTGGTGGATGAGGTGTCGTGGGATGACACAGCACAGGTGGTTCGTGCGACGAGGCAACGAAGATTGGGTCAGCTCATTCTGTCTGAGCAGGGGCTCTCGAAGCCGGACCCTTCGATGATTTCGACGGCATTGTTACAGGGCATTCGCCGGGCGGGACTCGACAGACTGGCCTGGACTCCGGAGCTTCGTCAGTGGCGTGCGCGAGTGGCCTTCCTACGCCGGATCGAAGGGCAAGAGTCACGATGGCCCGATCTGTCGGACGAGGCCTTGCTACAAACGTTCGACGACTGGCTTGGTCCCTATCTATCCGGGCTGACGACGCTCGACCGGGTCACGCGGCTCGATCTCACCCAGCCCTTGCACGCGCTCCTCTCCTGGGAGCAATCACGCCAACTCGAACAATGGGCCCCCACCCATCTGACGGTCCCGAGTGGATCGAATGTTCGCGTGGAGTACGAAACGCCTGATCTGCCCATCCTGGCTGTGCGGTTGCAAGAAATGTTCGGCTGCAAGGACACACCGCGCCTCATCGATGGGAAGATTCCGGTCATGCTGCATCTCCTGTCACCAGCGCGCCGGCCAGTCCAGATCACGAAAGACCTCTCCAGTTTCTGGAAGTCGGCCTATCTTGAGGTCAAGAAAGAACTCCGCGGCCGCTATCCCAAACACTCCTGGCCCGACGATCCGCTCACTGCCCCGCCGACGGCCAAAGCCAAACGCCGGCTGCGCTAGTTCGCTTGTGGTTTGTCTGGTTCATCTGGTTTCTCTGGTTTGTTTTGTTTATCTGGTTAGTTTCGTTCAACCAAAAAACCAGACAGACCAGACAAACCAAATAAACCCAATAGCTGATCTACCTGCATAACCTCTCCGGTCATGGCGTGCTTGAAGGGTATGAGTTCCGCCACGAATCACTGGTCCGTGGCCAATACATCCTGCTGCTGCGGCCCCTCAACGGACTGAATGAATTTATCGGTTACTACAGGACACTGAAAGAACAGCTCACCGCTATCTATGGAAGCCCGACGAACGACCAGACTGTGTGGGACAACGATCTCTACCAACCGGTTCCCGACTATTGTGGCATCGCGGTCCTCATCGGCCATCTGCACTAATCATGCGGCATGGGAGACTGCGAAGGGAACGATCACGCTCGAACTCACCGGCAACCGGCATAGCAGGCTATTTCTAGAATTTAGTAATCATCGCGAAGAGGCACGCACGTAGCTGGGCGAGGATAGCCTCGCGAGACAGGCGGGACGAGCGAGACGTGAAGGGTCCCTAAACCGTGGGTCGCACGTTCAATTCGTGTCGTGGCACCAATTTGTTCCGCTCTCTGGACGCGGCTATCGCCCCGCTGGATGCTATGATCACGCGCTGGCCCCCATCAACAACCTGCCCTCGGACATCCGATCACTACCGACCAACACTGACCTCAGGCAACCCAGTGTTGTCGAGCAGTGGACACATCCTTGCTGGTCATTTCTGAACTATTGGCGTACCGACATGGCTCAGCTGGCGAGCACAGCTCTGACGAGGAGAGAGGCTCACAGGCTTGATACCGTCTGCTTGGACCCGGCGTCTGGGAGGGGATACAGCGTGCCTTGCTCGCGAGCGAGGCAGGGGCTGGTCACGACTCTCCCTGAGGCTCGGTGCAGCCACAGGCGTGCCAGCGTCTTCATGGCGGAGGTGACTTCGAGACGACTCATCTTGCTCTTCGCATGCACGCGCTTTTCAAATGTGATCGGCACTTCTCGCACGCGGAACCCCAGCAACTGACTGTAATAGGTCAGCTCAATTTGGAAGGAGTAGCCGCTCGAGCGGATGTCGAGTTGGTCCAAGACCGCAAGGAGCTCGCGGCGGTAACAGCGGAAGCCGGCAGTCGAGTCCTCGACCACCAGGCCCAGCATCAGACGAGAGAGGCGATTGGCTCCGCGGCTCAGGGCCCAGCGCCCCACGGATCCGTCCTTCGAGCCTCCACCCGCACAGTAGCGGCTGCCAATCACGAGGTCCGCCGCCTCCGCCGCGTCAAGCAGCGCCGGGATCGCTTCAGGCTGATGTGATAGATCCGCATCCATCTGGACAAACCGGGTATACCCCTCCTTGAGCAAGAGGCGATACGCCTGCCGGTAGGCGGTGCCCAGCCCCAATTTGGACGGGCGGTGCAGGACGCGCACCCGCGGGTTCATGGCGCTCAGCGTATTCAGGAGTTGCCCCGTGCCATCGGGTGACGCGTCATCAATGAAGAAGAGGTCCAGCCGGGCTGTGGCTGAGCTCAAGATGCGCTCGACGAGCGACGGGATGTTCTCACGCTCGTTATAGGTTGGGATGACGACCACGGTCTTCATGAATAGATCTCCCCCCGACTGGACTGCCCATCAGCCAGCCTAAGTAACTATACAGCGGAGCGCACAATCTGGAAAGTAATTTATTTTACTGCCATGAATACGAGACAGGTTCAACAAGCCAATCCTGGCAATCCATTCGTGATCCCAATGGAATCGCTCTCAATGAAGACGGTGGGCAAGGAAAAGGTTGAATCTCAGGGCGACCCGCCCAGCATGCATAACCTGGAGCGGTGGTAGCTCCTCGACGGAGTCGAACCTGGTGCCGTAAGCCTGCTGGGCCGATTCCAGCGTCATGTGTTCATCGAGGATCAAGGCATCCAGACCCAGTTGAGCGGTAAGAGGATGCGTCAGACCGTATTGCCTGGGATCGTTGCCGAGGCAGACCACCGGCACGGCGCCACCGAGCGCATAGTCAATCTTACCTGCGTTGTGCCAGTTCGTTGCGCCTACGAACAGATTGCCTCGTTCAAGCATGCCGCGCTCCACAAGTTGCGACCTCAGGCTCCACCAGTCGATGGCATCGCTTTCATGGTCAGTAATTTTCTTGAAGCCGCCACCGACCGAAGCAATCCAATGGAAGTTGACCTCTGTCGCCACTATCGAGACACCGGCGAGAACAACGGTCAGTGTCGCGATCAGTCCACCCCTTAACCAACTGGCTCGGACGATTTCCTGATGCGCCAGCCAAACCCCAGCGAGGGGGAACAGCATCAGGTAACCTGGCGTGGCCCAATGGAAGAGAACCCCCTGTGACGACCATGCGGAAATAAGTGCGAACAACAAGACGGCACCCGCGGCGAGGCAGCACAAGAGCCAGCGGCGCTCGTCCTTTGGCCCGCCGCGCACCGCTTTGACAAACTGTGCGAACAGAAGAAGCCAGATCCAAGGAAGCAGGAATAGCGCTTCTCCGGCGAGGGTAATGAGCGGTTTCCATGGACGGAAACGAGTGCCGGTTGCCCGCCCTCCCTGGAACGAAAACGAAACCCAATCATGCTCGGCGTTCCATAGAATTACGGGTAGGAATAGCAACAGCGCAACGGCAGCGGCAATATAGGGTTGCGGCTTCGCGAGCCATCGCCTGCCTGCCGGCGCCGTGATGAGAAAAAGACCGGCGCCGGCGAGCGAAAGCGCGGTTGAATACTTCGTGAGTAACGCCACGCCGGCGCAAGTGCCGCACAAGACCCACCAGCGAGTGGTCGACCCGGTCTGGTCGAAAACACCTTTTGCCAAACAGTAGGCGCTAAGCAGGAGAGCGCAGATGAGCGGGCCGTCCGGAAGCACCATCGACGCCGAAGTTATGCCGATCACCGGGGAAAGGTTGAAGGTGATGGCGGCCCATAGTCCCGCTTGCTCGCTGAACAAATAGCTCGTCAAGCGAAACATGACCCATGTCGAGAAGGCGAACAGGGCGATGAAAGGAAGACGGACCACGATGGGGGCTTCGCTCCCGGCCAAGTGCGCTGCACCCCAGGACAGCCACCAGGCGATCGGAGGATGGTCGAAGTAGCTGATCTGGATTTCCCTGCCCGCCGCGACCATGTAGCTTTCATCGATGCCCAGTCCTATGCTGGCGGCGAAAAGGACACGAACCATGGAGGAAAAGAGGATCAGGGCGATCACTGCATTCGATGGCGTCAATCGGGCAAACGGATGGGTCATGGTCGATTTCATTCGCAGCAGCGGGCGGCCGCGTTCTCCCTTCTGGTTGAGGATGCTTTCGAGGCGAGAACGAAGCTGACGAGCTTTTTCAGCATCCTGCTAAATGGGGATGTCTCTCGTCCCATCATATGACGTTCGGGACTGGTGGGATAACTTCACGATATCGCCGTCCTTGACCACCGTATCCTCGGCGCTCACTTTCTTGTTCACCGCAATCATGACTTCTCGGTTTAACAGAAACTGAAGCAACGGGCCCATGCGGTCCTGGTTCAATTCAATGAGTTTCCTGACCGTGGTCGGCTCCGAAACCTCAAGCTCGAATTCCGTTTCTCCGACCGCATCGCGAAGCGTCAATCCAAAGACCAGCACCTTCACCATTGAATCCTCGTTGTTTCGTCTATCTGGTTCATCTGGTTTGTTTTGTTTATCTGGTTGATTTGGTTCATCTGGTTAGTTTCGTTCACCCAAAAAACCAGATAGACCAGACAAACCAAATAGACTAGACAGACCAGACAAACCTAGGACCCGTCCGCTGCCTCGTAGGCCTCTTGAATAAGCTGAGCCACGTGTTTGACCTCCGATGCGCCCTGCAATCCCGTGCGCAGTTGAATCATACAAGCCGGACAACTCGTGGCTACAACCACAGCGCCGCTCTGTTCGACGGCCCGCCGCTTGCGCTCGACAATGCGCTGCGACGTCTCAAAATCCTTCACGAGATAGGTCCCGGCTCCACCCGCACAACGATCGGCGTCCGGCATCTCGACATACTCGACGCCCGGCAAACCTGCCAGAATCGCACGAGGCTCCTTCGTCACTCCCGCGGCTCGCAGATGGCAGGAGGAATGATAGGCGACCTTGCACGGCCTGGGATGCGAACTGGCCATGGCTGGTTTCACCGGCGATTGCGATACGAACTCCGAAATATGTTTCACCCGCTTGGCCAGAGCCTGGGCCGCCGCATGCTCCGGCTCCCCGGCGAACAAGGTGGGGTAGTCCTTCAACATAAGGGTGCAGGAGGCACATCCGGTCACCACCTTGTCGTACCCTGTCATGGACGAAAGATTGACCCTTGCCCCTTCTTTGGCCAGCGCACGATGTCCGTAGGTTTCGATCGGCGTCCCGGAACAGCGTTGCGGCGGTAGATCCGGCTCAATCCCATGTTTTCGCAGCACGGCGATCACGGCATCCCCCACCCCATCGTCGAAGTAGTTGGCCGCGCAGCCATGGAAATAGGCCACCGGGGAGCGAGCCGCTGGCCCAGCCTGGGGAATCAGTTCGGGATAACGGTCGCGGAGATGTCGCCGGGCCAGTCGCGGCAGCACAAGCTGAGGGGACAATCGTGCCGTCTCGGCTAGACGACGCATGAATGGCTTTGTCAGGTGATCGAGTAGCCGCCGCATTAGAGGCCGATCCCAGAGTAACTGATACCTCGCGAGAAACTTTAAGAATCGCTCGAACAATGCTGTTTGTGCATGGAAACGAAAGATAGCACCCGCCATCTTGTTCGGATGCTCGGCGCGACGGTCCAGGATGAGCTGGGATACATCGACTCCGGCCGGACAGGCGGTGCGACAGGACTTACAGTTAAGACAGGCCTCCACGACTCGCTTCGAATTGAGATAGCTATAGTTCTTATCGGTGACGATCTCGAACCAGCCGCGCGAACTCATGTCTTCTGATTGAAACACATCGTAGACCGGGCAAACGGCGTTACACTTGGCGCAGGTCGCGCAGGGTTTGGATAATCGCACATAGTCGATATGGTCCGTGAAGGGCCGGTCGCTGATCTTGATGCCGGGGTTGAGTACCCCGGAAGGATCGAAGCTCTGCTTCACACGCACAAACAAGTTGTACAGCTCCGGACCGAACATCGTCTTCACGTATTCGGCGCGCACCCGGCCATCCCCATGCTCCCCGCAGATCGAGCCACCGAAGCGACCCAAGACCGTTTGGTGAATCTCGTGATAGCCCTGCACCATCTTTTGGAAATCGTCTTGGTCGTTCACATCGAGCAAGGGAATGATGTGGGCGTTCCCATTCCCGATATGACCGAAAATTGCGACTGGTACATGCTGCCCGGCAAAGAACTCTTCCAGATACCGGATCAGTTCGCTGATCCGTTCAGCCGGCACCACCACGTCGTCGACAAAGTTGATGGGCTTCTTCCGGGGATCGAATCGATAGAGCGTGGGATAAAGGGCCTTGCGGGCCTTCCACAATTGGTTCCGTTGCTCAGGATCGAAGGCGATCACGGGATCGGAAGTGAGACGATAGCGGCGACAGATCTCGGTCATACGCTCGGCCTGTGCGCGGAGATCGGTTCCTGCGCCGTCAGCATCCAACTCCACCAAGAGGGTGGCGGCCGCTTCTGCCGGGATGCCGTGCTTCGCCCGTCCGATCAGGTTGAGCGTGTTAGCATCCATCACTTCCAGTGCGCTCGGACTCAACTCCAGCAGCTTCGGGACCGCATCGCCCACATCTTCCAAGCGGTCAAAATGAATGAGCGCCGTGAGGGTCGCGCATGGTTTCTCGACCAGTCTAATCGTCGCTTCACTGAAGAGACCGAGCGTGCCCTCGCTGCCGACAAACAGTTTGGGAAGATCGAAGCAATCTCGCGCAAGCCCATCGGCGAGACCGAAGAGGTTGTAGCCACAACTGTTCTTGCTGACAGTCGGACGCTTCTGCGCAATCAGCGCGGAATTTTCCTGTAGCAGCAACCGCAAATCCACTAGTTGCCGGTGCGTCTTCAGCAGGTGAGCGTAGTTCGGATCGTCGAGCCCATAGGCCTTGGCATCCAGCCACTCGCCGGACTGCAGACAGACACGGAGCGCCTCCACATTATCTTTGACGGCGCCATACCGTAGCGTGTGGGGACCGGATGAATTGTTCGCCAGCATTCCGCCAAGCTTGCACATATCGCCGCTCGAAGGATCGGGCCCGAATAATAATCCATGCCGACCAAGTTCTTTATTCAACTCAGCAAGGACGATCCCCGGCTGCACCCGAGCCCAGCGCTCTTCTCGATTCAGTTCCAGAACACGATTCATGCGCGAGACGTCCAGAATGATCCCGGACCCGATTGCCGACCCGGTCAGATTCGTCCCGGCGGCACGCGGCGTCAACGGGATGCCCCGCTGTACGGCATACCGCATCGTGGTGGCGATGTCCTCCTCGGACTCCACAAGCACGACGGCTTTGGGTATGAGGCGATAGATGCTCGCATCCACCGCATAGGCGGTGAGCGTCGAATAGTCGTCCTTGACTTTATCGACGCCGACCGCGGCTCGAAGGTCTGAGGCAATGGCGTGGGAACGTTCAGGTAGAATGAGAGTTGGTGCGGTCATAGTTGCAGGCGTGTTTCATTCTAGACGGACTCTTGAGACCAGCACAAGTCTGGGACAAGCCCGGTCTGTCTGGTCTACCTGGTTGGTCTGGTCTATCTGGTTAGTTTCGTTGAACCAAACACACGAGACAGAACGAACAGACCAGATAGACCGAATAGACCAGACAGACCAAATGAACAAGACAGGCTGGCGGACTTTTTCAGCATCCTGCTAAGATGTGATGTGCGGATAGGAGCGCTCGCCTGTGACCGACACACGTCCCACCCTCTACCTCTCACGCCTCCTCCCCGATCCTGTCATGGCCATCGTGCGGGAGCGGTTTCAGCTGGTGCACGAACCGGTCGATGCATTACCCGCTCCGTCGGCGCTGCGTGAGGGACTCTGCCAAGCCAACGCCGCGATCGTGACTTTGGGCGATCGCATCGACGCCGAAACCATTCATGCAGCCACACGGCTAAAAATTCTGGCGAACTATGCCGTCGGGTATAACAATATCGATCTTGCTGCCGCACAACAGCGCGGTCTGATCGTCACCAATACTCCGGACGTCCTGACGAACGCCACCGCGGATCTGACCTGGGCCTTGCTCCTGGCGACGGCACGCCGCGTCGTCGAAGGCGATGCCCTCGTTCGATCCGGTCGTTGGACTGGGTGGAGTCCCACTCAACTCTTGGGAGCAGACGTCTCGGGCAAGACCCTGGGGATTATCGGCATGGGACGGATCGGGCAAGCGGTGGCCCAGCGCGCAGTAGGATTTCACATGGTGGTACGCTATCACACCAGCCACCCTCCGGCCACCTCGACTCTCCCCTGTGAGTGGGAGTTCCGATCGTTACGGGATCTCCTCGGGGAAGCGGATATCGTGACGATCCATGTGCCCCTCTCGCCAGCCACCCACCATCTGATCGGCGCGCGCGAATTGGCCTTGATGCGTCCCACCGCCTTCCTCATCAATACCGCTCGTGGTCCAATCGTTGATGAAGGGGCGCTGGTCGACGCCCTCAAGACAGGAATCATCGCCGGTGCAGGACTTGACGTCTATGAACAGGAACCGGTCGTCCACCCAGCGCTGGCTCAGTTGAAGCAGGTGGTCCTGCTCCCCCATCTGGGCTCTGCCACCGTACACGCGAGGGTTCAGATGGGACTGGTCTGTTTAGAGAATATTCAAGCCGTGTTGGACGGACGTCCGGCCCCAAACCACATTCACTAGCAAGATGCTGAAACAGGCCGCCAGCAGCGTTCTCGCATCGTTCAGCCCCTCAACGCTGAGTAGGATCTTCTCGGAGGTCGGAAGCACTGTAGGGGCTTTTACGTTCGCCAAGACCCATTGCAAGGGCAAACGGCCCACACGAAGTCGGTATGTACGTCCTCGGTCCTTCACTCGCTGCGNNCGGACTGTTTGAGCATCTTGCGTTGGGCCAAACCGGCCAGGCGAGAACGATGCCGGTTAGGTTGCGTAGCGAAGCGCGGAGGTGGGCTGAGTTGGAGCCCTGTGTGTGCGAACTGATTCGAGTCGTTGCGGTACGTCGTGGAAGGTCGGAATCGATTCGTAGATTGCGGCAGCCTGGCTCCACAGTTCTTGCGCTTCGTAGAGTATGCCGAGTTCATAGCGAATGGCCTGTGCCTTGGCTCCCTGGCACTTCGGATCCTTCAGCAGCAGCTCGAGCTGTGCACTCGCCGACAGGCATTCTCCCTGTTCTTTCAAGCAGACCGCGATCATGAGACAGGAGTCCGAGAAAAATTCATGGCTCTGCATCGAGAGACAAAATTCTTCCTTTGCTTCGTCCAGCAACCCCATGTTCTTGTAGGCCACTCCCAGCGTGTAGTGGGTCTCGGGGTCAATCCCATCCGTGGGCTCCGCAAAAACCGGCGTCTCGACGGCTGGTGCTGACGCTTGCGGCTTCGGAGAAAACGTCGAGGCCCATTTGGCGACCAACGGGCTGGCCGGGGCTAGCTCTTTGACCTTCGCATAGAGACTCGCTGGTTGAGTCGGACTCTCATCGTGTGGATGTGCCAGGAGCAATTCGAGAGCCCGAGAATATTGCAGGGCTGCTCCCGCGGTATCACCCTTCGCTTCAAGCAGGGAGCCGAACAAATCTCGGGCCTCTGCATCGTCGGGCTGCGCCGTGACCAAGCGACTGAGCCATCCTTCCGCCTCGGCATGCTGACCGGCATCCACATAGGCATGAAACTGCTCACTCGTCGAGCGGACAGACGAGAGGGGAGCAACCGAGCCTGCCCCTTGTGACAACGGTCCCCATTGCTGGTCCGGCGAGGCATTCGACAACGAGAGCCCGCTGCCCGGCGTGATCGGTTCTGGCTCTGCCGACTGCGGCGGCTCAGATTGGGCTGGCGCAGGTTCCGACTCGGCGATTGAGAAATGCCTATCCTGGGGGGTGATCTTGGATGTCACCCTCCAGGGATCGTCCGGAGCAGCATTGGCCGTTGAAAACGTTTCCGTCGCTTGGACTGGGCTCGATGGGATCGCAGCTGTCGGAGACACAGAAGTCTCGGATTGAGCCGGAACAGGCGGTTCATCCACTGCAGTGCCATTCATGAGAGCAGTCAGCTTCTTAACCGTTGGGCTATCCGGCGCCAGCGCGGTGACCTTTTCAAATAGTTCCTCATGCAGCGTCGGCATCCCGGGCTCAGGATGTTTCAGTAACAGCTCAATCGCCATCCCATACTGGAGCACGGCGTTGGCGGCGTCGCCTTTCTCTCCGTAGAGTTCTCCGTAGAGTTCAAGCATCGCAACCGACTTCGGTTCGACCGCCAGAAAATCTGTGATCAGCGTTTCAGCCTGCGCATAGTCTTGCGCCCGTAAGGCCGCCCCTGCGAGGTAACGATATTCGCCGAGCGCAATCTGGAGATCTCCGCGTTGTAGATGCAACTTCGCGAGCAATTGACATACTTCCGGATTTCCTGGCTCTTTAGTCAGCAATTGATTGAGAATGGCCTCAGCGCCGGCAAATTGTTTTTCTTTGATGCGGCGGGTGGCTTCCGACAGCAGATCGAGCGGCTCGGAACTCTTGGACGGGCCTCCAGCAGAGCCGAACCCTGTCTTGGCGGCGCGGCTAGGATTCCCACCGGTCTTTTCGAAATGTTCGATGAACTGGGCGGCCTCGCTGTTGGCAGGATCGATGCGCAGCACGGCTTGATACGCTTCCTTAGCCTCAGCATGGCGCTGCTGCGCTGACCGCTCACGCCCCAACTGCAAATAGACTTTCGTGGCTTCGTCCTGCATGTTTTCTGTCATGCACAATTCTGCCACCCGCTGCTGGGCATCCAGATTCGAAGGATCCTGGCTGACGATCTTCTTATAGATGTCCAGCGCGTCTTTGCTTTTTCCCGCTTTGAGGTAGTGTTTCCCGAGGGTGAGATAATCTTGAACTGCACTACTCAGCAGACCACGTTCAGCATTGAGATCTCCCAAATGCCGGAACACATCGTACCGTGAAGGATCGAGCTTCAATATCTTCTTGAACGTGGCGATCGCCTTGAGGGTGGCACCTTCGGCACGGAAGGCATTGGCAGCCTGCAGAAAGGCCGTCACGGCATCATTGGTAGCCTGGCGTTTGAGGTGTAACTCACCGATTGAATTGAAGATGCTCCCATCGCCCGGTGCCTCGGCGGAGAGCTTTTTCCATTCATTGATGGCAGCGTCGAATTGGCCCCGTGACGCAAAAAGCTGCGCGCTATGCAAGACGCTACTGCGGTCGATCGCCAAGTCAAACCTCCCTCACCCGCATGATTCATGAAGCTTCTGCTGCAAGCATGGATACGCGACTGCCGGGCAGTCTCGCCGTTTAGCCCTTCGACATACTGCGCGAGTATGCCTCAGGGCTTCACATCTCCACGTGCCCGTCTCGCTCCTCGTCTGCACGCTTTCGCGACGAACCTTCATGAATAATCCGGGCTAACGATCAAACGCTAACAGTGTCAATGGGTATTGTCAACGAAACCGGGCATTTGGATGCAGGTGCATTCAGCAGAAACACCAAGCCTACCCCGACATGAAAGGTAGGCCTTCCTGTGACACAACCCCGCAGAGTAAACACGTCAAGGCTCGGCGACGGCCGCCTTCAAGACGTTTGAAGCCTGAGGCCCCTTTGCGCCTTGCACGACCTCGAACTCGACGTTTTCTCCCTCTTTTAAGGTCTTGAATCCTTCTCCTTGCAGCGCAGAATAATGTACGAAGACATCATCCCCGCTCTCAAGGCGAATGAACCCAAACCCCTTGCGATCGTTGAACCACTTGACCGTACCTTTTGTCTTCACAAAAAAACTCCTTTCCTCAACAGCCACGCCTAGTTATATGGCCGTCCCCGAGACCAAGTTGGTGACACACCTGATGAAGAGAAAAAGACAGGAAGCGAGCAGACTGGCATGAGTGGCTCATTGGAGAAACAAAATCGATCACGAAACCCATCTTGGTTACGAATCGCGCAGCATGTACCACGGCGTTTCAAATCTTGTCAAGCCATTCTTTGGCCGCACACTGGCCGGTCGTGAGGTAGACAAGCCTCGCCTGCTCGCCTATAGTTGTCGTACTGTGCGAGGAGCATGATTCTTCGAATGTTTTTACGAACCCTGCTGGACCGCTACATCTTCTCTGAACTCCTTTCCCCTTTTAGTTTAAGCCTCGGGGCACTCTGTTTTGTGGTTTTCACGAATAAACTCCTAAGCTTAGTGGAACTGTTGGTCTCCAAAGGCGTCGGGCTCGTGGCCGTCTTGCAAGTCTTCGCCCATCTGATGCCGTCGTTCCTCGTATTGACACTTCCGATCGCCGGGATCATCGCCTCGATCACCGCCTTTGGACGACTGTCCTTCGACAAAGAATTGGTGGCGATGCAGGCTGCGGGTCTGAGCCTCATGCGATTGGCTCGCCCCGTGCTGCTCTTTGCCTTACTCGTGTTCGGGTTGACCTTGTGGTTAGCGCAGTGGGGACAACCATGGAGTTCCATCAACCTCAAGAAAGTGGCGCTGAATCTCCTTCGGGATCAGCTGGTGCTGGCGCTGGAGCGGGGAACATTTAGCGAGCCCATCCCCAAGATGATGATCTATGTTCCGGATGGGGATCCCGGACAGGCCACGACCGGGATCTTTGTGTCCGATGAGCGGAATGCAGATGACCCCCGCATCATCGTGGCGCAGCAGTACGAAGTCTTGATGGATGCCTCCACCAATCAAGTCGCCTTACGCCTGCAACACGGAGTCATTCACAGCCGACCGGATCAAACCGATCAATACGAACAGGCATCCTTCGCCAGTTACGATCTGAAGCTCTCGCTCAACCAAAGCGCCTACTCAGCCACGGAGGAACGTCCGTCGTACGACGCCATTATCGCCCAGCTCACACAATCCCAATGGCGCGATCCGTCCGCGCTCCGTCGACTGATGGAGTATTATAAAGATCTCGCCTTTCCAACCGCCTCGCTGGTGTTTTGCCTTTTAGGCGTGCCGGTCGGCATCGTCTCGAAACGATCCGGTCGAATGGGAGGATTTGCGGTCGGCGTGTTAGTCGTCATCGTCTATTACATCCTGAACGTCGCCTGCGAATTCCTAGTCACAACGGCACACCTGTCGCCCTTTGCCGGGGCCTGGATACCGAACGGCATTTTCTCTCTCGTCACCGTCGTGTGGTTTTACATCGTGAGTCGCCAGTAACCCCATGCCCATTCTCTTCCGCTACCTTCTTCGCGAGTACGCCAAAATCTTCACGATGTGCTTCAGCGGGCTGATGACGATTTACCTCGTCATCGACTTCTTCGAGAAAGTGCGCCGGGTCTTGCGTTACGATGCCAACTGGCTCGATGTCCTGACGTATTTGCTTCTCAAGACTCCCGCGATTTCCTTCCAAATCGCGCCGCTGGCCATCCTGATGGCCACATTATTGACCTTCGGATTGCTCTCCCGTGGCCACGAAATCACGGCCATGCGCAGTTGCGGCATCAGTTTACCCTGGATTACCTTCCCCTTTATCGCCTTCGCTGCAGGAATTGCCCTCGTGCTCTTGCTCTTCAGTTCCACCGTCATCCCGCTGGCCGCGAGCAAGTCCGAAGAGATTCGGACCACGCGCATTGAGAAAAAGCCGCCCGCTGCAGCCGTGAAACTCCAGCAACCCTGGACGAGAGTGGGAGCCGACACCCTCATGCATGTCACGAGCGTCTCCGTCGGCGGAGAACTCTTGGGCGGCGTGCGTCTCTTTCAGTTCGATCGCAACTTCCAACTGATCGACATGACTGAAGCCGACGAAGCCCGCTATGCCGATCAGACGTGGACCCTGTACCAGGGGCGGCACAGGCGATTTCCCCCCGATGGGGCCGTTTCAGTAACCGAATTCGACCGTCAAGCCATTGCGTTGACCCTCATTCCCGATGACTTCACCACGTGGCTCTCCGGCGATTCAGAGTTGATGACGTTCCATGATATCCGCGCCTACACCAGACGTCGGAACCAGCAGGGCTCCCAGTCCGCACGGCTGAAGACAGACTATTACAGTCGAATCGCGTTTCCGTTCGTCACCGTGATCATGGTCCTGGTCGGCATTGCGCTGAGTCTGCGCGGGAGTGGCACCAGAGGGGGCAGCATGGCGATGGGCATTGGGCAGGCGCTCGCCGTCGGCTTCTGCTATTGGACGACACACTCGATTGCGATCGCGCTCGGCCGCGGCGGGGTCTTGACGCCGCTGATCGCCGGCTGGATGGCGAATCTACTCTTCATGAGTTATGGCCTCTATTTGATGCTCAAGGTGCGCTACTAGCGTGTGACAGGCTGAAGGCCGAAGACTGAAGGCTGAAGTGTTCGTAACTTCGAATCCCGACCTTCAGCCTTCAGCCGGTCTCACCTATCCCGCGCCCGGTTGACTGATCCCGGCGCTTCCGGTAAGTAGAGACCGAGCATTAGCAAAAGGATTTCAGGAAGATGCGGGCACGTGTCGTCGTCACAGGGTTAGGGGTCGTCTCTCCGATCGGTATCGGAGTCAGCGAGTTTTGGAAAGCCGCCCTTTCAGGCCAATCTGGCATCTCGGCGATTACGTCGTTCGACCCGTTCTCCATGGATGGCTACCGCTCCAAGGTCGCGGGCCAGGTGCGCAACTTTGCGGTCGAACGATTTCTCGACTCCCCCCATGGCGAACGCGTCGACCGCTACGCCCAGTTTGCCCTCGTGGCGGCGAAGGAAGCGCTGGCAGACTCGGGCCTTCAGATGGCGAAAGAAAACCCCCACCGCGTCGGGGTCATCGTGGGAGCCGGCATGGGCGGCATGGTGATGGGCGAGCGTGAAATCACGCAACTCTACCAGCAGCAGAAACCCCATCGCGTCCATCCGAACTTTATTCCCGTCATCACCCTCAATTCGGCCTCCGGCATTATCGCGATGGCCTACGGCGCCAAGGGCCCCAACTTGACCATCTCGACGGCCTGCTCCTCCAGCGCCCATGCGCTCGGGCAGGCGCTCCACTGTATCCGCGAGGGCCGGGCGGATGTCGTGATTACCGTGGGAGCCGACGCCAGCATCACCCCGCTCGTCTTCGCCGGGTTTTGTTCCCTGCGTGCCCTTTCGTCCAAGTTCAACGATCAGCCGGAGAAGGCCTCTCGGCCCTTCGATCGGATGCGCGACGGTTTCGTCATGGGAGAAGGCGCCGGGACGCTTATCTTGGAATCGGCCGCGCATGCCAAGAAACGCAAGGCGAGAGTCTATGCCGAAATTGCAGGCTACGCCGCCACCAGCGAGGCGTATCACATGGTCATCCCTCGTGAAGATGGCGTGGACGTGGCTCACACGATGCGGCTTGCCCTCGCGGATGCCGGCATGACCCCCGCACAGGTGGATTACATCAATGCCCACGCCACGTCGACGATCATCGGCGACGCCGTCGAAGCCAAAGCGATTCGACAACTCTTTAAATCGCGCGCGGACAAGATTGCCATCAGCGCCACCAAGTCGTTGATCGGCCACACTCTCGGCGCCGCCGGTGCCATCGGTGGCATCGCTTCGGTGCTGGCTCTCCATACGGGCCAGATTCATCCGACCGCCAACTATGATGACCCAGATCCAGCTTGTGCATTGGCAGGACTCTCTCGCTCAGCGCAGGAGCGTCGCATGAAGGTGGCCTTGCTGAACGCCTTTGGATTTGGCAGCAACAACGCCGCTGTGGTATTGAAACAGGCGACTAAGTAGCAGGATACCGCGCGAGACAGGCGGCATGAGCGAGTCAGGCCTGGTTTCTCTGGTTTGTTTGGTTGAACAGGATCAACCAGATGAACCAAACGAACCAGACAGACACGCGTGAGAGGCTGGTGGGTTTTTCAGCATCTTGTTAGACCACGACAGAGAGCGTTAACACATGGCAACCGATCCCACCATATCGCTAAAAATCCGTACCGCCTTGGGTGAATACCTCAAACGCGATCCAGACACGATACTGATCACACAACATCTGCGTGACGATTTAGGGCTCGACTCTATGGCGGTGATCGAACTGTTGTATCGCATCGAGGAGGCCTTCGATCTCCAGATCCCCGACCAAGACCTGGTGGGGCTGACGAACGTTGGCCATGTCGTGAATTATGTTGAGAAGCGGTTGGGGAAAACCGCCTCACCGGCCTCGACCAAGAAACCAGCGAAGCTATCCAAGCCAAAGGGCAAAAAGAAATCCTAATCCACATGTCGACGCGGGCACGCATTCCTATCTCACTGGCACAGATCCACGACGTTGTCGGCGGAGAACTTGTGGGGTCCGCACAAGCCACCGTCACGAGCCTGGCCAGCTTTGAAGCGGCAGGCCCGAACGATCTGACCTTCGTCACCGGGGATCGGATGCTCAAGACGGTCAGACCCACTGTTGCCGGAGCACTCCTCGCGCACCGGCGTCTTGCTGAGATCGCCAATCCTCACATCGTCGTCGCCAATCCGACACTGGCCTTTGCGCTGATCGCCAAAGCCTTCTTTTGCCCGCTGGCCCCTCCCCGCGGCATTGCCGCGGCCGTTGTCCGTGGCATTGACACTCAGGTCGGCTCCGATGTCTCGATCTGGGCGGGAGTCACCCTGGGAGACCGAGTAACAATTGGCGCGCGAGTGACACTCTATCCCGGTGTCTTTGTCGGCAATGATACGACCATTGGGGACGATACGCTGCTCTATCCCAACGTCGTCGTCAGGGAAGGTTGTACGATCGGAGCGCGGGTGATCATCCACAGTGGCACGGTGATCGGAAGCGACGGATTCGGCTATGTACAGGACCAGGGACGGCATTACAAAATTCCTCAGCTAGGGGGGGTCACGATCGAGGATGACGTGGAACTTGGCGCGAATGTCACGGTCGATCGAGCCACACTCGGCCAAACGGTCATCAAGCAGGGCACCAAGGTAGACAATCTGGTCCAGATCGCTCATAACGTGACGATCGGTGCCCATTCGATCCTGGTGGCGCAGGTTGGGATCGCCGGCAGTACACGCGTGGGGCATCACGTCATGATCGGCGGACAGGCAGGGCTGGCAGACCACATCGTCATCGGAGATCAGGTCATGATTGCCGCTCGTGCGGGTGTCAACCGTAGCCTCGAATCCAACCAGATCGTCTCAGGGGCTCCCGTGATGCCGCATGAAGTCTGGGTGAAGGCCCAAGCCGTGATTCCACGGCTGCCTGAACTCCGACAGGCCGTACGCACATTGGAAGAACGAATGAAGCAGCTTGAATCATCGCGCAGGGCCCCTCCATCCTCCAAGACGAAAGCCAAGAAGCGGGCCCGATGACAAATTGGTCGCGGCGGAGCCTACACCACAACTCCACGCCAACTAAACAACTTGGCCCAGTAGAATCCGGCCCAAGGCACCAACAGAGCCGGGAGCCAGTCTAGGTCGCCGCGTATGATAGCCGCGGCTGATGCGCCGAAAATCAGGACTGCTCCGGCAATCGAGATTCCAGTGACA
Organism: Nitrospira sp.; assembly: GCA_003135435.1. Classification (GTDB taxonomy): domain Bacteria; phylum Nitrospirota; class Nitrospiria; order Nitrospirales; family Nitrospiraceae; genus Palsa-1315. Next base: position 72,819 of record PLBR01000096.1, read on the forward strand.
AAGCCACGCCCAGGGTGCTCGATCGACGGCACCTCCGGCTCGGCCTTAGCCTTCTTACTGCGTTGAGCCACAGCTGTTCGCATCCGTGCCGCATACACTTCGGGGAAGTTCGCAAACAGATAGCGGTGATAGCGACTCTGCCCCCACCCACACAACGCGCCAAACACAAGCAGACCTGAGCTGGCGAGAAACGTCAACCAGGTGTAGCTATGGTTCGCCAACAGTTGATAGCCGAGTGACCCCACCCCACCGATCAAGCAGACCAGTCCGATCGCCCCGGCGGGGTAGAGAATATAGGACTGGATATAGTAGCGAGCTTGCTCCTCAATTTTCTCCGGTCGCAAGACCGTCACAAGTTTCGGCATCGATGCGTTCTCCCATCACATACGCTGCCAGACTTCTCGTCCTCGACAAGAGAAGGCAGCAAGAGGGCGGCATCATACCATCCTTCCACGGCTTGTCACATGGCCGCGGAGAGGATATTCAGCGTTTGTGTCGGGTCTGATTGAACAGGACGCTCAATCTTCACGGCTAGATGAGAAATTGTGGATGACACATGAGCAACGGCAGGCGGCATGCCTGCTTTTCATACGAAGGGCACTCATCTGCTCACTCCATGGTACGAAGGCAGACGTCGGCACCGAAACGTCGCGCGCAGACAGATTTTTCGCCGTCACCCACATACATCTCCGCGAAGGAAAAGGCGACACGGGGTCAGGACATTGGCTCCTCCACTCTCCGTGTCCACAAAAGATGTGGATGGCATGTGGATAACCATGTGGATGAGCGACCAATACCATGTCGTACCACAACACCTCACACATTGCCCAATCGGTAGGCAGCACAATCCGTGCAATTTCACCGAGATGCCTTTTATGGCCGAAACTTGTATCGGAGAAAAGCGCAGATCCTACGAGATCAGAAATCTTTTCTACGGTAGAGCGTTCAGAAGTGTGCAGACTGACAGGGCGGAGCTAGACTGGCAGGATATCATTAATAGCTGATCGTTCGACGCGCCCGATATTCACCCACTGTTCCGCCATCGGAATCAATGTATGAATCCTCGTCTCGACGGTTCCCAGTCGCTGCGCCAACGTCGACGCTTTTCGGTAGGCCGCGACCATGAGAAAGGAGCGCAGCCCTTGCAAAAACATTGTGATCATCGTCGCCTGCACATGGCTGGCCAGATCGTAGAGGGCCTCGACCTGTTCGAGAGTCGGATCTAGCTGAGATGCCGTCACGAAATCCATCGCCCCTTGTGCTCGTAAACTCGAAAGAGTGGAACTGATGATTGGGACCCGCCGACGGACTTCTTGAAGGAACTCTTCGTCGAGTCGGTCAAGCTCAGCTAAGATGCGCCCGACGCCGGCGACATTACAATGATCGGCTTCCCGCTCAGCTCGCTGAATCACCGCCTCCAACACATCGCGGGCCGGCTGCATCGACCGGGCACGAGCTTGCTGCAGGTCCCGAAGGGCATGGATGAGCGGGATGCTGGCGCTCACGGTGAGCAGAGCCAGCGATTGCGGAGCATCGGCTAACTCAGTCACGATGGCAGGAAGAGCCTGTACGGACTCGCCCACCGTTCCCACAGGAACGCCATCATTCCCCTCAGGTCCGTCTTCTTGGTCTCCTGCTAAGCGACGCACGGCCAGACTGATTCGATCCAGCCCCTCCTGAAGCGACTGGAGCGCTGCCGCCATCGCACGCGGTTCTTGTCGCCCCACATCGTGAAGAATCGGAAGCAGATTTGAGGCCATCTGCTCAATAGTCTGGAGCTGCACCGTTGACGCAGACTTGGCAAGATTGGTAATGCCGTGCAAGAGAATCCCGTAGAGCTTCGGACGGACCGTTCCGTTAGCCCCTTCGGCGAGGTGCTTCACTGCCATCTGGATTTGCGCCAGCCATTCGTGCGCTTCGAGGGCGAACAATCCGATCACTTCCTTTTCAAAACTGACATCTGCACGATCCTGTGCAGGAGGCCGAACTGCCCATCGATGCTCGCCCGACAGCGACGCAGTTCCGCCATCTGGCACAGAAGTCCTGGATTCGACGGCACCTTGAATCGCACTCGCAAGAGCATCCAAGCCTTCCAAGAGCGACGTGAATTGATCGGATGCCGAAGGGACCACTCCGGATGTCTTGGTGCATGTCTCATCCACTGGAAACGACATGCGAGCGACGTCAGGAGGCTCCAGTGTTTCGATGATTGACACGAGGGGGGTAAGGCTCAGATCGATCTCTCGCCCCTCCTGGCCACCGACCGCATCGTCGTCGACCCGCACGACCGGGCGAAGCGGGTAGCGCGCATTGACGCGCATGACTGATCCGACTTCGCCGGTGGTCAATCGTACCGAGGTGCCCAGCGGATAGGCCGACAACTGTTCGACCAAGGCTTTGACAACCTCGCGAGGGAATGCCGTCCGTTCCGCCACCATCAATTCTCGCACCGCTTCGTGCGGGAAAAATCGGCGACGGTACCCGCGCGGGCTCACGAGGGCATCGAAGACATCCACCACGCCGATGATTTGGGCAAACTCGTTAATCTGCCGCCCCTTCAGCTTGTTCGGATACCCCTGCCCGTTCCACCGCTCATGCGCCTGGCGCACCACTTGTGCCAGCCAGTCATATTTCGGACCCGTCTTTCGAATTGCCTCATAGCCGAGTTCGGGATGCTGTTCAATGAGCGTACGCTCATCATGAGTCAACCGACCCGACTTGGTGATCACCGACTGCGGCACGGCAAAGAGACCGACGTCGTGCACGAGTCCCGCTAAGGTAAGCCGTTCCAGCTCTTTCCCATGATATCCAAGTCCAGCACCGACCTTCGTCGCCAAAATCGCAACATTTACGAGATTTGTAATCAGTGGAGGGCCTGCGGGACCGCTCATAGCCTGAACAAGCAATTGGTCACTTTTCTTGAGCGCCTCCGCAATCCCTGTTGCCATGGCAGACAAGGCCTCCAAGTCGAGTTCATCTTGCCGCTGCACGGCAAGAGCCACGCCCGTGAGTTGCTCCTGCGCAATGCGATACCAATCTGTCGTGCTGTACTCGCTCATAGCCTGCAGTCGTCCTCGATGAACTTTCGACCATTCATCATATGAATTGCCCAACCCGCTGAACATGCCGGTCATCGATCTGTGGGACGTGCTCGGTCGCTCCGGCAAAGAGACATCGATCACAGATGGGCATTAATAAGCCGCCCGATCCCCTTACTCTGTTCGTAAATGACTGCGACCACCTCTTTCCTGAACACGCCTGTCCGGTGAATCACGGCACCCATGCATGCCGTAATATACGACGTCGTCCTCTGCCGTGAAGGGGCCCAGATGCGCACAGACCGCGATCCGCTGGTTTAACTGCGGAATTCCCCCAATACTACGATGACGCAACTCTGGCTGGCCTGTCAACACGACGGTCAACAAAAATCGGTCGTTGAGTTGGAAATTCGTCAGCAATCGGAGCTCCTCGAAGGCTTTCACGTTTACAATCATTGCGCTTCATCCACGACCAGCACCGAGCTGATCCCACGCTGCGTATTCGATGCATCCGCTCATTGAGCGTCCGCAATCGCCCGGCTTTTGATCGCACGAGGTCGAGTCCGAACTGAGACAACACCTCATCCACCAATTCGGAAGGACACAACGCGGGATTGCCAACAAGCGCGACATCATACTGAATAGGCGGCAGCCCGACGATCAGCCGACGACTCAGCAACGTTTTCCCGCACCCGCTGTCACCCGTGAGCAGGAGCATGCCTTTGCGGGTCTGAATCCCATAACTCAACCACTTATCCGCCGTGTCATACTGAGAGCAGGGAACATAAAATCGCGGGTCCGGCACATTGTCGAACGGAAAGGCCCGGAGTCCCCAATATATCGTAAAGTCGACCGCTGAGTTCATCGTGCCATCGTCATCACTCGGAGGGTACGACTTCGCCACGTGCCTCGACGAACCTATGTGCGGGGTTCCGGCACATCGATTACGTGTGGCTGGCAGGGAGCAAATGATCGATCGCGGCACGCTGGGCCCGCCCATGCTCCACCCACTGGCGGATGGCACCGCCCATCACATCCAACCGCGCCTTCACCGACTCTACGCGCGTGGCAGCCAGAACCACTCGACGCTTCGCTACCACCGACAGCAGACTGTGCAAACCGGTGAAAAACATCATGGCCGATCCTGCATTCACCTGCTGCGCTTCAGTGCGCAGACGTGCGACATCCTGAAGAGAAGCCTCAAGGGCTGTCATGCGGGAGGAGACCTCACCTTCGTCCATCTTGAGGGCACTCATCTTCTTGAAAATCTCGGGTACCCGCTCGTTAATCGCCTTCAGAAACGACTCTTCCGCTTCGGACATCCGCGCAAGATATCCTTGAATGACCGTGGCATCGATACGTTGGGCACCGGCCTGAATCTGTCCTTCCATCTGCTCGATCAGACTGCGAATAATGTTGCGCCCGGGCGCGGCACCGGGAGGTTGTTTCTCCTGTAACCCCTGAAGCGCCTGCAGAAACTCCCCGGGAGAGAGACTCGCGTACACCGTCTCAGCCGCCGCACCACTCCCGTCGTCTTCAAAGGAGATGCCCGTCGCACGGGTCAACGCCGTATGGATCTGTCCCAACTGTTTACAAAGCGAGAGAAAGTCTTGAACAGAGAGCGCCTTCTGTGGGTCCTGGAGGGCTTCGATAAAGGGAATCGCCGCGAAGCTGGCATGCTCGACGTCCGGAAGATTGATTGTGGCAGCAGACCCACCGAGATTCATCACTCCAGCCGAAATCGTCCCAATCAGCTTGGCATGTAGCTCAGGCGCTGGGCCCTGTTGCAGCTCATCAAGGGCAACATGAATGTTCTGGAGCCATTCATGTGCTTCCTGAACAAAGAGATCGACCAGCTCTTTTTGAAAATCGTCTGTGTTGTCGGCAGCCATGACATCAGTCCTTCACGACAGTGACGGTCCACGAGAAGGGATCGTGCAGGATTAGGGTCGTCGTTTTCCGCTCCCTAGCTGAGAGGCCAATCCAGCGATCTCGCCAAGCTTTGTCGCCATCTCTTCAAACCGCTTGGTGGCTTGCTCGGCCGCTTGTTCAGTTTCAGATGCACGCCTCGCCAAAAGGCTATTTCGTTCTCGTTCCGTCTGAAGCAGTGTTTCAAACTCCTGGGCCTTCTGCGAAGCGCGCTCAGCCTCGGAGAGACGCGCGGCAAGACCCTTGCTTCTTTCCTGTTCAGCAGCGAGAGCTTGTTCTAACGTACTCACTCGAGCGGCAACCTGTTCAGTCTCGGCCACACGACGAGTCAGATCGCTCGTGCGCTCCTGCTCTTTCGCAAGTTGCTGCGCCAATTCCTGAGACCGAGTCACCGACTTTTCCATCGCGGCCATCTGTTGAACCAGTTGCGTGGCTGCCTGGCGCTCGACATGCAGCGTTGCCTCCATCTCTTGGACACGACTCGCGTTCTTCTGCAGCTCGATTAGACGCGTTGCCTGTTGCGCGCTGCCTTCGCGTTCTTTTTGAAGAGCCGCCTCCAGTTCCTGCACACGCCTGCTCAAGCTCTCCACCACGGATGCCTGCTTCAGGGCCTCAGCTGTCTGCTCTCGTTCGGTCTTGAGTGCAGATTCAAGTTCTTGCACCCGAGCGGTAGCACTGTCGGCATCTGCGAGTTTCTTCTTTAGCTGGGCAGTCTGCTCTCGCTCCCTTGCCAGCATCGACTCGAGTTCCTTGACGCCACCCAACTGTCCTTCAAGTTGCGCCACTCTCTGAGTACTCTGTACCGTACGATCACGTTCAACCCGAAGTTCTTCCTCTAGCGGCTTCAATCGCGCAACTCCCTGTCGATAGCTTTCTAATTGTTCGTCGCTCACACGCGCGCTTTGAATCGGCTCGATAGACTCAGGCACCCTCCCGATACTCTTTGCAGCAGGCGCGGCAGCGCCTTCCCGTTTGGCCAACAGCTCGAGCACACGATCCTTGAGAGATGTGCCCTGGAACGGCTTTTTCAGCACCCCGTCGGCATGACACGATTCAGCCTGCTTCGTCACCTCATCGTTCACAATGCCAGAGATCAAGAGCACTGGCGTATTCGCTAACGCCCTCTGCGCACGCACAAAGGCGCAGACCTCGTAGCCGCTTTTATCCGGCATAATCACGTCGGACACGACCAAGTCAGGTGTCTCTTTGGCCAGATAGGCCAAGGCCTCTTCGCCGTTTGCAGCGAGAGTGACCCCAAATCCAGCTTCAATCAGCAACCTTTCAGCAACTTTCCGGACCGCAATACTGTCATCGGCGACCAACACGTTCGGCATAGCAGATTCCTTTCCCAAGTACCCTTAACTTCTGACGGCATCCTGTCTCGACCGGCCAAGTCGCTGCAAGGCCACGATGGCCACATCTTCTCCGCCTATCGTAACCGTGCCCAGCGTTTCAATATCCTCTCTGTCGTTCGGTCGAATCGTCGTCGCATCCACAGTCTCGATAGACGGCACATCGGCATCAATGCAGATGGCCATCGGCCCGTCGAGGTGGCGAGCCTCCAGACACAGCAACAGGTCGCCCTGAACAGGGCTACTCAGTCTGCTCGCCAAGTCGTAGACCGGCATCACATGATCTCCGCGCTTGAGCATGGCCTGCACGAACGGGGTCCGACTCGGCACCGGCATGCTCTCTGTCCAGGGCGACACACCACCCACATCTTCAGTCCGTGCTGCCAGCTTCACCCCACCAACGGAAAACACCACTACATTCCACGACCGTTTCATGGCCCGAGCTTGCTGCTGTCCACGAGCGGCCTTCAGCATGATTCACCGACCGCTGCGGGAGTTACCGCAACCATCTGTTCCGCCTGTCCCACGGATGCAAGGACGACCTCAGCCAAGTCTCCCAGCACCCATGAGGGATTCACGAGCAACACTAACTGATCCTGATACAGCATCATCCCCCCAAACCAGTTTCGTTCATCGCATTGAAACTGTGGCGGCAACGGAAGACAGTCCTTCCGTTCTACGTCCGTCAAGGCCACAACCTGCTCAACGCGAATCGCACCGTAGGAATGGCCGTTCGAGTACAACACCGTCCTCATCTCGAGACCGGACAAGTCGGCGACCACCGAAAGCCGTTGGGCAAGATCCACCGGTTGGTATATAGTCCCCGCCGCGGTTACGGCCTGTTCGTTCCCGGCCTCTTCTCGCGTGAGAACACCACGGACCCCATCTGCGGGCAAAGCCACATAGCTGACGCCAAGACGGACGACCAAGAAGCTGGCCGTCTCCACGAGCACGTTCGTCGAATTGTGGTGACCTCGCAAACTCATAATTGATACAGCTTGTTCGACTATCCGATAGCAGGGACCACTCCAAGAATCTAACGATATGGATACTATTGACGCGCGACGGCCTCCTTGCCGATCCAACGTTCAATTTCCTGTATCAAGGCCCGCTCTTCTACAGGTTTGGCAATATAGGAACTCGCTCCGATATTGAGTGCCATTTGTCGGTGCTTGTCACCGGCTCGCGTCGTCATGACGATGATCGGTGTCTGCTGCGTTTGCAGCCGGCTGCGCAATCCCTGGATCACTTCATAACCATTGAGCTTCGGCATCTCAAGATCCGTAATGATTAACCGATAGTTTTGCGCAGTCGCCTTACGGAGACCTTCTTCTCCATCCACCGCTGTATCGACTTTATACCCGGCCGACTCCAACATCCGGCCCACGAACTTTCGAATGCTCAAGGAGTCGTCGATCAAGAGAAGCAACTGCTCCGACGCTTTCGGTTCTGGGGCCTCGGCGTATGGAACCAGTGAGTCAGCTGGCGCCGGCGCATCTGACGATAACTCCGGTACCGCAGCGGCTTGTGTCTCTCGCGCCAGTAATCGAGCAGGATCCAACACAAGAACCACGCGCCCTTCCGGATCGATGGTTGCACCGCCGAATCTGGAACGATCCAACGACTTAAATGACCCCAACGGCTTAATGACGATTTCTTGACGGCCGAACAATTCATCGACCAACAGGCCGATCATCCCAACGGCCGTTCGCACGATGACAACCGGCTTCCCGATTTCCACCGGCACACTGCTTCGATGGAGGAGCTGCTGCAACGGCTGCACCTCGATCGCCTCGTCCCCGATATGCAAGATTGATCGTTCGCCCATCCGTTGATGAGAGCTGGGCGTCAACATGGTGACTTCGCGCACCGCCGGCAGAGGAATCGCGTAGCGCTCGTTCCCTGCCTGCACCATGAGAGCCGTGGCAATCAATAATGTGAGCGGAAGACTCAAGGTAAATTTCGTCCCCACACCTCGAATGGATTCGACATCGATGTGGCCGTTCATGCTTTCAATGACACGCTTGACCACATCCATGCCGACTCCTCGCCCCGCCTGATCATCTATCTGGTCGGCCGTCGAGAACCCCGGCACAAAAATAAACTTGATGACTTCGGATTCGGGCAACGAACGGGCCATTTCCAGGCGTATCAGTCCTCGCTCGACCGCCTTGGCCCGGATCTTTTCGACATCGAGCCCAGCCCCATCGTCTTCCACTTCGATCAACACCGCACTCCCGCGATGCGCCGCGTGGAGATAAATCGTCCCAGCCACCGGCTTTCCCTTCGACACGCGAACAGCCGCAGGCTCGATCCCGTGATAGACCGCGTTGCGCACGAGGTGCACTAACGGATCGACCAGTCGCTCCACGACACCCGTATCGACTTCGGTATGTTCACCGGACGTGACCAAATTTACTTCTTTCCCTGTCGCGCGTGCCATCTCGCGCGTGGCGCGGCGGAATCGTGTGAACGGTGTGCCGACCGGCACCATGCGGGCCCGAGCGATTTCATCCCGCATCCCGAGGGTCAGCTGTGCCAAGTGACTCATGTCTTCATGTGAACGACGAATCGACCCGCTCAACTGTGTCATCGACTCGGAAATATCCGCCGTGACCTCGCTGATACGGCGAGCTAGAACATTGAAATCGTCGTACTTGTCGAATTCAAGGCTGCTGAAGTCGCTGAGACCGGTGAGTCCTTGAGCCGGGGCAGTCACCGGACCAGAGGCAGCGGTCGGAAGGGTAAAGGTATGTTTCTCCTCAAACGAATGAACCGATTCGACCAGTCGCCCCTTGTAGGCCAATACTTGTTGCGAGAGTTGTTCCAACATATGCAACCGCTGCTCGAGCCGTCCTCGACCGATGACAAGCTCACCGACCAGATTCAACAATCTCTCCAACCGATCGCGGCTGACACGGATCACTTCGCGATCTTCCGCGGTTTTACCTTCCGCTGCCTTGGCAGGCTCGGCTTCTTGTTGATCGCGTGGTTTTTGGTCCAGCGCCACCTCGACGCAATTGACGGCTGGACTCGCCTCAACCGCCTGATCCGCCACCGGCCGATCCAACTGTTTGAGTCCTTGCATCGCGACAGCAAATCGCTGGCGCAGCATGTCGAGGGACGTGGGGTCTCGCCGCATCAACAGGCGTACCACATCGACCGATCGCAACAGCACGTCCGTATGCCCAGGGAGAATCTTGACACGACCCTCGCGCACCGCCCCCATGAAATCTTCGACATAGTGCGTCAGATCGCCGATCGACTGAAATCCAACGGTATAGGCAGACCCCTTAAGTGTATGAGCCGTCCGGAAGAGTTGATTGATCACTTCCGGATTGTGCTGTTCCTTCTCAAGACGAAGCAGCTGGGCTTCAAGAGACTCAAGATATTCCTGTGCTTCCGGGGCAAAATAGGACAATACTTCGGCGTCGAGAAGCGGCAACAGATACTCATCCGTCAACGCACTCGATGCAGTCGACGATTCCACCTCGGAACCGGAGGATTTCTCAGGACGATCCATGACGGCCGTCGCAAGCTGCACCACCGGAGCGATCGGAGCCGCCGCCTGAGCCGACACCGTCATCTGTTCCCCGTTGCGAATCTGCGCCAGTGCCTGAGTTACTTCCGGCACATCATGCTGTAGCTGGACGACCTTGCCGCCGTCTCGGTTCATCAACGACCGAATGACCTCGATGGCCCGACCGATGACCCAGAGTACATCCGACGAGAGGGCAATCCGTCCTTCACGGATCGCAATCATACAATCTTCGACCGGATGGACCACGTCGCCGATCACTTTGAATCCGATCGTGTGCGCAGACCCCTTGAGCGTGTGGGCCGTACGGCAGAGCATATGGATGGTCTCCCCATCCTGGGGATCCTGGCGCAGGCGATGAAGAAGCGAGTCCATGGTTTGCAGATATTCATCCGCTTCTGGAGTGAAATAGGACAGGACCTCGGCATCGAGAGTCGGCACGAGATAGTTCGGCGCAAGCAATGCCGGTTCAGATGGGACCACGGCAGGCAGAAACGGGAACAATCCGGCCACTTCGCCTTTCCATCGCGCACTGACCGATAGGTCTTCAGCACCCCCCTGCGCGACGACTTTCAATTGAGACGCGAACGAGGTCACCATCCCACGTAATATCTCCAATGCCTTCGGCCAGAGGGAATCTTCTATAGACCGCGCCTCTTCCAGGGTTGATTCAAGCAACGCCCCCATCAGGGCCAACCCCCCATAGCCGTAGAGCGCTGATGCCCCTCGGATCTTATGCGCCCACACGTACTGCTCTTGCAGTTGTGCGGAAGTTGGCGCTACCCCATCGGAGGGATGGAAGGCCTTCGTAAGCACGTCCACCGCTTCCAACGCTTCGACAACGAAAATATCGATGAGGCCCTGTCGGTCAAGTTCGGAACCCATCCCTGTCCTTTCTTACCTAGAGCATCCAGAGGATGCTCCGGGAATCCCGGCTAGGCACCCATTCACGACCTCCGATGAGCCCTCCCTTATCAGGGCCGAGCCAGGCTATACTCGACAAGAATCCAGATCAGCCTGACCAGGCAGAGCATGACGACGCTCTGCATGATTGTGCCCAGGATATTCTTGCACCGGACCAGTCCGCCGTAGAAGCGCACAACCCCGGCATCGTCACAGCCAGGACCAGGCGCTGAAGGTGAGGACCCATGCGCGGTTCCCTGTATCGATCTTGAGTACACTGAGCACCCCTTGGTGCTTACGCTTGGGATTGCAGTCTCGTTCCGGGTCAATCAGCACTCCCTCCGTCTCTTCGGTTACCCATGCGAATAGGCCTTTTCATCATGTTGACTGAGATCCAAGCCTGTTTGCTCGTCTTCTTCACTTACACGCAGGCCCGTTATTGCACCGACCACAGCCAGAATGATTAAGGTCCCGACAAACACGAAGACGATGGTAACCAGTACAGCCATCGCTTGGATGCCCAATTGTGCTGGATTACCAAAGAACAGCCCGTCGGCCCCTGCTGAATTCACCGCCTTCGACGCAAAGAGACCGGTCGCCAGCGCACCCCACATGCCTCCAACTCCGTGAACGCCGACCGCATCGAGGGCGTCATCATAGCCAAACAAGGGCTTCAACATCACCGCCAAATAGCACAACACACCCGCTCCCATCCCGATCCAAATCGACGAGATCGGGCCGACGAACCCCGACGCAGGCGTGATAGCCACCAGTCCCGCCACCGCCCCGGTTGCCGCGCCCAGTGCCGATGGTTTGCCTCGATACAACCACTCCGCCATCATCCAAGTCAGCGCCGCGGCAGCCGTCGCCGTATTGGTGGCGAGAAAGGTGCTGGCCGCCAGTCCCCCGGCACCCAACGCGCTGCCGGCGTTGAACCCAAACCATCCAAACCAGAGCAAGGACGCGCCCGTAAGGGTCATGGGCAAATCGTGCGGATGCATTTGCTCCTTGCCATGTCCCAATCGCTTCCTTACCATGATGGCGCAAGCCAACCCCGCCATGCCGGAACTGATATGGACGACCGTCCCGCCAGCGAAGTCCAACGCCCCGAGGTTTCTGACCCATCCCCCGACTCCCCATACCCAGTGCGCGAGCGGATCGTAGATGAAGGTCGCCCACAGCAGCGTGAACANNAAAACTGCTGAACTTGATCCGTTCGGCAAAGGCACCGCAGATCAGCGCCGGCGTGATCACCGCAAACATCATCTGGAAGAGCATGAACGCCTGGTGTGGTATGGTGGCCGCATAAGCAGGATAGGGCTCGGTTCCAACCCCGTTGAGCGCAAACCATTCAAGCCCACCGATGATGCCGCCTATGTCAGGCCCGAAGGCGAGTGAGTAACCCCACAACACCCACTGGATACTGATCAGACAGAGGATAATGAAGCTCTGCATGATCGTGCTCAATGCATTCTTGGAACGCGTCATCCCTCCATAGAACAGCGCAAGACCCGGCGCGGTCATGAGCAACACCATGGCCGTCGAGACCAACACCCAGGCCGTATCGCCGGTATCGACCTTCGGCGGTGCTGGGGCGGCTGCCCCCTCCGGAGCAGCAGCCGGCGCCTCTGGCGCCTGCGCACCGGCGTCTTGCGCGTACAGAGCCGCCCCCCCGGCCAACATGGCAAGGCACATAAGGACCGATAGAATCTTCTTCATATTGGTCAAATACGACAGCATAATTGCATCCTTTCATCCCCTGGTTCAGGACGAGGTCGTCAATACGTTCGTTGAAATGTTCTAGCCCAGACTATTCATGAATACCTACTACGTCGTCCGACCCGTCGGCCAGAACCTTTGGGCGGCGTGCCGATTCTCTCGCCCGGCGGGGCTGTTCCCGTTCGGCCTCCTCGACGGACTACAAGTACGCCTACGCCGGTCTTACATGCGAAATGCTCCGGCGGGCCTCGGTCTCGAACGCCTCGCAACGGCATGTATAAATAAGCCGACCTAGGCCAATTTGAACTGGGCGACAGAGGATGTCAGCCCCTCGGCCAATTGTGCCATGTCTTCGACGGTCACGCGCGCTGAGTCCGTTGCTTTTTGCGTCGCCATGGCACCGCCGGCAAAATCCTTAATCGAGCGACCCACCTGGTCCGTCGAGGCGGTCTGGTTCGCCGCGGCACTGGCAATGGTCTGTGCCAGATCCGACGAACGCTGGGCAATTCCTGAAATCTCGTTGAACACTTCACCGGTACGCAGAGCGGAGGCTGATCCGGCTTCCACCGCCTGAGTTTCCTGCTCCATGGCGACGACCGCGTCCTGCGTTTCCGTCTGAATCACCTTCACGAGGTCGGTGATTTCCCTGGTGGCTTGCGTCGAGCTTTCGGCGAGCTTTCTGACCTGGTCGGCGACGACGGCAAATCGGGCTCCGGCTTCGCCTGCGCCGGCCGCTTCGATGGCCGCGTTCAGCGCGAGCAGGTTGGTCTGATTGGCGATATCGCGAATCGTCGACACGATGTGCGAAATTTCTAACGACCGATCACCCAGCCCCTTAACTTGCTTCGACATACGTTGCACGGCTGAACGAATGTTCTGCATGTCCTGCACGGTTTCTTGCACGGCCACGCGTCCTTGTTCCGTCGCCTGCAACACTTGCTTCGCAGATTCCGACGAGGCACCGGCGGTTGCCGAGACCTGGCGCATGGAAGAGGTCAACTGATCGACCGCACTCAATGTCTTCGCGGATTCATCTGCCTGGTGTTTTGCGGTACCGGCCATCTGTCCTGCGCTGTCTCGGAGGGTCCCAGCCGAATGGTTCACGCGTTCGGCTGCATCTCGAACCTGTGTGAGCAGCTGTCCGAACCGGCCAATCATGAGGTTGAACCCGTCCGCGAGGTTGCCGAACATGTCGGCCGTTACCTCACCGCGCTTCGTCAGGTCACCCTTACCGACGTCCGACACCAAGACGAGGAAGACCATCAACCGCTTTTGCAACTCGTCGCGTTCACCTTCCGCCTTTGCAAGGGCCGTCGTGATGTAATCCAACATGGCATTGAACGATACGGCCAGCTGTCCGAGTTCGTCTTTAGACTCGATCTTAGCGCGGACTTTATAGTTGCCGCTGGCGGCCAACTGGGCGACCCCCGCAATATGGATCAGGTTCTTCGAGAAGAAGCTTACAACCCAATACGCGATGCCGATTCCGAGGACCACCGCGATGAGCCCGCCTAGGACGAGGACCATCGTTCCGATGAAGCCAGTAGTCTGCGCATCATCGTTGAGATCCTTCGCCACATCGCGCAGGTCCGATACCTGTTCACGACTGTGTTCGATGACCTTGTCGAATGTCGGCTGTAAATTCACCGTCAAGGCCAAGACCCCGAGGTTTCGCATGTGTTCAGCCTGTGCCGAAGACAGCGACTTTCCGAAACTATCGGCCAGCGCACTCAGGGCCCCATCGGTCGCCTGGAAGTATTGCTCGATGGCCGGCTTCAAGATCGCCAAGTCCTTTGCCTCATCGCGGCCCGATCGAGAGATGCGGAGCACGGTATTTCCATAGTCGGCGATAACTTTATTCGTCTTCTGGCGATACGATGACAACCGCGCGACTTCCGACACAAAATCATCGTGGTTCGTGACGCTGACAATCCCGGTCAAGACCTGTTGGTGGTGCGCTAATGCAGTACCCATTTCAGCGAAATCGGCCAATGGGACCGTATAGTCGACGTACACCGCTTGTGACATCGCACTCAACTGTCTAAGGGTCAGCACGCCGGAGGTCGCCATTACGAAGATGATGGCGCTGACGATACCGTAGCTCGCAATCAGCTTAGTCCGCGTCTTGAGATCGTCGAATCCCCCTCTGACTCCTGTACTTGCCAGCCTTGCCATCTTTGCCATGCGCGTCCTCCCTCTCTCTGATCATGCCTGGAATTGCGTGAGATTTCCGTTGTCCCCTTGTTAGCTCATCCCCTCGAGATATGAGAGCATCACCGACGTTTCCAATACGCCTCGGAGCCGATCCTCTAACTTGACGACGGTCGACACGAAGGGAAACGCCCCTTCCCCTGTGCCGGCTGGAGCCGGCAGAAATTGATCTTTGGCAATGGTACGAATTTCCGGCACCGTATCGACCAGGACGCCAACCTGCCAATTCTCGTGCTTCACCACCACGGCGTATCGCAACGTCACGTCTGAGTTAAGGGCAAACATCGGTCGCAGATCGAGCAACGGAATCACGGTCCCGCGCAGATTCGTGACTCCCACCAAGCCGGAGGGCATCCCGGGAACCGGGGTGATGGAATCGACGACAAAAACTTCTTGCACGCTTTTCAAGTCGATCGTGAAGAGCTCTCCGCCCAAGGAGATGATCGCGGCTCGCATGGTCGAGGACCCGGCCGCCTGGGTCTGACCGGATCCGGGCAAGGAGGTCCCCTGTGCTGTCAGGGCACGATCTGCAACCGTTGAGCCCCGTGCGGAGTCCATCAGCGTTAGCCCATCGCCTTCTTGACGGCGGCCAACAGGTCTTCAGCCTTAAATGGCTTGACGATATAGCCGTTCGCCCCTTGCTGCTGACCCCAGAACTTATCGCTCTCGTTGCCCTTGGATGTGCAGAGAATGATCGGAATGTTCTTGCAGCGGTCATCGTTCTTGAGGTCGCGACAGGCCTGAAAGCCGTTACGGCCAGGCATGACCACGTCCAACACGATCAAATCCGGCTTCACCATGGCCACCTTGTCTTCCAGCTCGTCGCTGCTCGGAAAGGATACGACGGTATGGTTCGCCCCTTTCAGACAACCTTCGATCAGCTGAAGCTCGGCATAGGAATCATCCACGACGACGATCTTGCTCATTGAGAATCTCCCTTTGGTTCGATGTGTACTAATGTGCAGGTGGTCCTTGCAGCCGCCCCTTCTTACTGCTTCAACGGAAGAACCAGGCTGATCGCTCCGGCTAAATCCCCTTCCTTCCATCCTTCCTTCTTTATGCCCGCGATGTCTCGCTCTCCCTTAGGCACACCGTGGCAGCTCAGGCAGGAGGCAACTGCATATTCGGGGTCAATCATACGCAGTACCGACCTTCCATCAACCGTCGTGTTGCGAACATAGGCTTGGCCCTTCGGATGGCGCGGATCGTTGAACATCCGAAGCACTTCCTGCTCGAAATCGTCCGGCTTGTTGTTCGGGTTCCGATAATTGATCCCAGTCAGCTTCATACGAACACCGGTCTTCTTATAGAAATGTTCTCCGACGCGGCGGGCGAACACGGCATGAAGGAAGCCCTTGAAGCCGACTCCCTGTCTATTGATGACCGGCTGCGCCTCGTCGACCACGTTTCTCTCCGCTTCTACCAAGGCGAGATAGTAGTTGGCTTGGGGCACCACATTGGGAATGCGGAGATCGATCTTGGTCTGTTTCTTGAACCGCTCCATGACTTGATTGGCCACAAAATCGGCTGTAAAGCCCTTCTCAGCTTTTGCAGCGTCATTAATGGTGGCTTGATGCTCCGATACCACCCCGCTGCCGATCTTCACCAATTCGATCAAGTGCTCCGCCACCACTTCGGCCTCGTTCGCGGCTCTCGCCGGCGTACTCCACGCCAACGAGATTGTCGTCATCCCCGCTGCCACGATCATGAGAACCTGTCTGCGCATAACCATCATCCTTCATCAGGCTTCACGGTTGTCACGCTTGGTCACTGTCCAGTTGAAATATTGTCACTCGAACTTGAGTCTAGCCGCTCATTCGCCATTGGCAAGAGAATCGGCAAATTCTGCATTTCCAGAATCTCAGGCCGCCACCGCCATGTACGTCGTGGAAAGACGATTTTCCACTACGGCGCAGAATGCTCTTCCGCAGCCTGAGCAACTTACGTGCCGATGTTATGTAGCGCGGCCAGACAGGTTCTGCTTCGAGCACACGGTGTGTTCAAATGCTGTCAAATCATTAACAACTGACGTAAACGCTATCGCTTGCCACAAACCCGCTCCGCATCTTCGCATTTGTGCACAGTTGTGCATCGCAACCGAAATTTGGACTTCCTCCGCCAGCTTGTTCTTCAACGACGAATCCGTCCTGCACACGGTCGCGTGCATGAATCGATTCACGTCTCCCGCATGGTGACAAGGGGTTTCTTCTCCTGCTGAGTCCCTTCCGTTTCTTGACAAAACCCAAGCTTCTGCTAAACCTGAAGAGCAACTCTACGTAATGACCACAGAGACGATCTTGGACAACATCCACTGGTCATCTGGAGAGACGAAGAGCTGCCCTGATTGATGGAAGCATATTGAATCGGTTTAGAAAACCTTTCAAATATCGGCATTCACGATGAACCGGATAGTGGGTAGCGCTGAGGCAGGGCGCGGCGAAGGGACGGGGCAGGAGAGGGCGCACAAGGGCGTGCGTGCCGACGACGATGTCGAGGTGAAAGCGGCAAGGCACGGGCGCAAACAGGTCAAGGAGGATC
>PLBR01000232.1:0-23938 GCA_003135435.1 Nitrospira sp.
TCAACAAGCCCACGCGACGTCACGGACGCACAGCGGAAATTCAGACCACCCCTCTTCCTCAAGAGAGCTGTCCAAAAGCAGGAAGAACCAAACATGCCATTGGCCGATGAATCATGGTCAAGACCATAAGTTTGTATTGCGTTCCAGACATCATGGGCCTTCTATGTTCGCAATATGCGCACCAGGTTCGATAGATCTAATATATTTAGGTGAAGTATAATAAGTGATTGAATAGTAATATGAATAATGTGTCTAAGGTGACCGTTTGAGATTATTTATATATATGTCGCTGAGTACCCGTCGTATCACTCGGTGACTGATAATTTGATTTTATGAAGTAAACACTCAATAAATCAATATTTTAGTTGCAATATTCTTGCGTTACATTTTGGTAGCACTCATGAATCATTGTAACGAATGTAACAAGGAAACAATGATGGAGGGGGTCTACTAGATTGCTTGACAGCTTCGTTCCTGCTCAGTAGAATTTCACCCCTCTGACCGACTGTGATTGAGCGGGAATAGCTCAGTGGTAGAGCATCGCCTTGCCAAGGCGAGGGTCGCGGGTTCAAATCCCGTTTCCCGCTCCAATATTCTGTCTTCTTCTCGAGGTGCCTTTCTTTCCCCGTGCATCATGATGGGGCCACTACTCCGTTTCCCGGTCGAAGTGCTTTCCTCACCAGCTCGTGCTGACCACAGACATGATTGACGTAACCTTTGCATCGGTCGAAGAGGCCGTTCGTATTCTGTATGGCGTTGCGCACTATGCTCCGGTGCTGGCCAGTTGTCAGTTTGATGCGTGATCTGGTGCGCGGGTCTTCCTCAAGTGTGAAAATTCCAGCGCGTCGGTGCCTTCAAATTTCGTGGGGCATACCACGCGATCGCCCGGCTAATGTCATCACAGCCGTCTTGTGTGTTTGCGGCGATCTCGCCAGAGAATCATTGGCAAGGACTTGCGCGGGTTCGTCGTCTTCAGGGACCACCGCACATATCATGATGCCCAAACCGTTTTCTGCCATGAAGCATCGTGCGATTCTGGGCTATGGGACTCAGGTGCACGTGGTCGAAAATCAAAACTGTGCTGAGACAAAGTTGCGCGAACTCGTGGGTGACTATCAGGCGGTCGTGGTCCGCCCGTTAAACGATCCATTCCTGATAGCAAGTCAAGGGGCGGTGATGGTTGAGATTGTCGATCACGTTGCCGATCTTGATATCGTGCTAGCGCCAGTCGGCGGTGGAGGGTTGCCTTCCGGTCTCTGTCTCGCGGCTCACGCACTCCGACCGCGCATGGCCATCTTTGCCTTGAGCCGGCCGGCGCCTTGGATGCAATGGAGTCGGTCAAGCAGAACCGTACGTTCCCATGCCCAACCGAACACGCTTGCCGATAACCTTCGAACAAGTCTGGGGAGCTGGCCCTCCCGATTCTCCGTCGGCACGTGACGGGGTTCTTTGTGGTGGAAAAAGAGGAAATTGTACAGGCAATGCAATTCGCTAATGAACGACTCAAGCTTGTGATCGAGCCCTCGAGTGCGGCGGCGTTGGTTCCGCTGCGCAGGCAAGAATCTCAACTTGTCGGCAAGCGGGTGGGCGTGGTGCTTACTGGGGGTAATGTAGAATGGTTGCGGCCTTGGGCACGTCTGGAGGGGGCCGAGCCTTTGCAGCGATAGGTTGGTTAGCGGGCTGTGTGCGTGAGGGATTGCAGTCGCCCCACCTGTTCAGCTGCATGAGAGAGTTCGTCCGGGGTGAGCGGGGCTCGGCTAAATCGACCCTGATGGTAGAGGGCGGTCACGTCAGCCACCATGGGGCCGGCTGCTGTCCATTCCTGTTCAACCAGTCTGGCGAATTCACTGGCTGTGGCGGCTGACGGCTTGCGCACGCCGTGTCTCTCCACAGTGCGAAGCATGCGGGTATAGAGCTGCACGATTGCAAGCTGCGGGTGCGCAGTCGGAAGATGCGTGGTGGCCCAGAGTCCTATCTTGTCCCGAAGCATGAGGAGGAGCAAGGCCAGACCTACCACGATCACTCCCGTGACGAGTCCCAGTATGCCAGGATGAAACGTTCGGGCCATGCGCGTCAGGCGGCTGAGGGCCTGACTTATCGGGACACTCAGCGACGAAACCCAGCGACTCACTCTTTCACGCAACACATCACTGCCTTCTCGTACTCCATGAACGACTGCCAGTTGATCCTTCGCGCTATAACGGACGAACAGGCGATCCCACTGTAGCCGAACGGATTCCCCGAGTCGGCTGAGGGACTCCCAGCGAGAGGTGGCGACTGCTGCGCTGGCGGTGGGGGTGGGATCCATGGTGATCCAGCCTGAGTGAGGAAAGTAGACCTCGACCCAGGCATGGGCATCCCGCTGGCGCACGGTGAAATAGCCCCCGTATTCGTTCCATTCCGTGGCCAGGAATCCTGTCACGAGTCGAGCAGGTATGCCTACAGTTCGCAGCATCACGACCATAGCGGTCGCGTAATGTTCACAGTACCCAGCTTTTCGCGTGAAAAGAAATTCCTCGAGCGGATGACTGAGCGTGGCCGTGTCAGCTTCAAGGCTATAGCGATAATTTTTCAAGAGATGTTGCTGGATCGCTAGCGTTCGCTCGAATGGGGTCGTGGCCTGTTGGCTGACGCGATTCGCCAAGTCTGCGACCTGCTGCGACCCCATGGGAACCTGAAGATAGTGGGAACGGATTGAGTCGGGGTAGGCCAGGATTGACGCGGTTCGTTCGTCAGCGACGAGCTGTGGAACTTGAGAGGTGACGGAGTATCGGATGCGTGAAGAAGGAGGAGATGGCAAGTGGAGCCCGCCCATGGCATCGGCCTGTACGGTGAGAAACTCGCCGCTCACGAGTTCAGCGAATGGCGCGGCAAACAGGACTGCGGTATCAAGCGTTTCCAGCAGGATATCTTGGCGGATCGTTCCTGACAGGCTGTCTGAGGGACGGCTGCCGGCTGAGCGAGCGAGAAATATTCCATCAGCCACGAGCCTCAACGAGCGCTGGCGGGTTTCGCTGTGGCTCCATGATCGTCCATTGTACTGATCGTAGGCGAGACCTCTCAGGTAGAGGCGATCTTTTTCAACAGCGGGTTGATCCGGTAATTCAACCCGCATGACGATCTGAGGATCTTGTTTGACTGACCCGATCGTCCCCAGGTCGACCCGATCGGAAAACCCCGTCGTCCGCAGTGCCTCTCCGCTCGTCTTCTGCAGCACGCCCGCACCGATACGAGGGATGAGAAAGAAAATGGCAAGCGTCAGGACAACCGTCAGGACAGCGGTTCCGTTCGTCAACCAAAAGAAGTGGTGAGTGATGCGGCTCGGGAATATCGTTTGACAGGTTGCCGTGCTCGTTGGTGTGACGACGTCAGAGGTTTTGCCCGTTTCTTGGGTCAAGTGATACAGCAAGAGTGTCCAGACAGCCGCGAGCAAATACAACAGAAAAATCGGGACATACCACGCATCGGTCGTGAGTGCCGCGGAAGCCAGGATCGCCATGAGACTAATGGCGTATAGGTGCCGATAATCACGCCGCTGTTGAAGGGTGAGCAACTTGATACCCAGCAGCATGATCAAAAAGTGGATACCAGCTGGGAGGAGGGCTTGTGATACCACGGTGAGATCGATCAGCAATATGACAAAGGCGCCGATCAACAGGACATTCCATAAGGTTGGCGAGACGGTGATTTTTCCCATAGCCCGTCGAACGAAAAGAACCCCTCCTGCGTGAAGCAGCGAGACGGTGAGGATGACCGCTATAGGGAGGGCGAGCCAGAGCGGGACGCTCTGCGCAAGCACGAGTCCACTTAAAGCTGTGGCGGCAAGGAGGACGGAACTGAGGGCAAAGGCCTGATCAAAAGGCATGTGTCAATTCTTCGAGTTGCATAGCATGGAGCACCCGATCGGCCTGTACCGTATTTGTGGGTGCCCCCTGGTCCGACCAGGGTACGACCGCCACCGTATAGCCCCGCTCGCCTTCGTGGGTGAGCGGGGGGGCCTCGCCGTGCTGACCGACTCCACTGGTTTCAGGTGGCTGCCGTTTGCATATCGCCAACAGGCGCAGCATTGCAAAAAGATGAGCGGATCCCGACCCGAGCCCTGAGTCTTCTGTCCCAACGATGAGTCGCACAGGGTAGGCCCGCTCTGTCAGTTGCCAGAGGAGTGATGCCACGAACGTCACGCTTCGTTCGAATAGAGGCTCGTGTTCTTCGGGGGCCACGATTGAAAGAACGACTGTGATGCGTCGTTGATCCTCCGCTTCGGTTTCCCGCACGATCAGCTGGGACGTGCGGGCAGTTGTCATCCAATGGATGGCTCGCGAGTCATCGCCTGGTTGATACAAGCGGAGGTTGTACAATTGGGTCCCATGTCCTCGTCGTGGGAGGGACTCTCCTTGCCCTTCGCTGACCAATTCATCGACGAATCGCAAGGTGAGCGGCTTGATGGGAGGACTGACGAGCAGATGCGCTTCCGTGGTGTAGAACCCTTTCTTGAGAAACAATCCAAAGGGGAATAGCGTCTGCGCCCGGATACCTTCGAACCGGATCCAGCCCCGTTTTGTGGCAAGCAGTGGATAGGACAAGAGCACGGAACTCTGCGGGGGCAGGAGGTGAATGGAGAGACCTCGGTCGACATCTTGGCCTTCGACGACATCGAGGAGACGCAGGGAAAAACTGGGCAGGTGCCGGTTCCGATTGGCGACCGAGAGGGTGAGGGTGGTCGGCTCGTTGGCCATGATGAGATCGGGCACATGCCGACGAAATTCCAAACGACGAAGACAATGCTCCGAGAGCAATCCGGAGATCACGATGAAGCTGAGCATCATCGCGAGGAGTAAGTAAAACAGATTGTTGCCGGTGTTGATGGCGGCGAGCCCGATCCCGAATGTGAAGAGAAGAAACCTGGTCCCTTCAGACGTGAGACGAATCGACCGCCGTCGGGACATGCCCCAGACAAAGGAGAGGGCTGGGGAGGCATGGAGGTTGAGGAGTGTGTACTTCACGCGCGTAGCTCATCCAGTTGGCCGGGGCATCCATCCGTGACCGGCTAGACAGGAACGGGAACGGTCTCGACGATGTCGAGCACCATACGCTCCGCCTGTTCGAAGCTCTGTGTCCGCATGCCATGGGTCCGGTTCAGCATGACGCGGTGGGACAGCACGATCGGCGCCAGTTCCTTAATGTCGTCGGGGAGGCAATAGTCGCGTCCGCGGACAACCGCCAATGCCTTGGCCGCTTTGCTCAGCCCCAGCGCTCCGCGTGTGCTGACCCCCAGAGATAAGAGTTCGCTCTGACGGGTCGCTTGCACGATCGCAAGGAGATAGTCCGTCAAGCTCTCTTCCATATGGACCTGATCCGCGCGAGCCTGCAATGCCAATACTTCGTGGGCTGACAGTACCGCTTCAAGTGTTTCAGCGGGATGCAACGAATGCGGACGGTCGAGCACCTTCCTCTCTTCCTCGAGCGCGGGATACCCAATACAGAGACGCATCAGAAACCGGTCGAGTTGGGATTCCGGAAGAGGGAACGTCCCGTGATATTCGGCAGGGTTTTGCGTGGCAATGACCATAAAGGGCTGCTCAAGCGGATGCGTCTGATTATCGACGGAAATCTGAGCTTCACTCATCGCTTCCAGGAGACTGCTCTGGGTCTTCGGCGTGGTGCGATTGATCTCGTCGGCCAGCACGACGTTGGCGAAGATTGGACCCGGTATGAACTCAAATCCCTGTTTTTGCCGGTTGAACATGGAGACGCCGACGATGTCGGAAGGCAAGAGATCGCTCGTGAATTGAATGCGCTTGAACGAGCAGTCAAGCGATCGGGCCAAGCTGTGCGCCAGCGTGGTTTTGCCGACGCCAGGAACATCTTCGAGCAGAAGATGGCCACGGGCCAAAAGGCAGACCACCGCCATCTCGATGACATGGGATTTCCCCTTGATGACCAGCGCAATATTGTCCTGGATCGCCCGGATGGTGTGAGCTGAACTCATGTTGGGATTAGTGGTCCTGGTAGTTCGGGAATGCCTGATGATCTGACACGATCGAAGTCTAACAAAGGGTCTGGAGACGGTCAATTTTCACGTGAGTTTTTGCATCGGCCATGCTGGAGATGGCGACTGGCAGTGTTTTGCGCCGGTGGGGCTGTTCGCGTTCAGCTCTATTCTGGTACGAGGATCAGCATCCAGGGAGGGGTTTCTTCCACCATGTCAGAAAACTGTCGGGCGGTACTGCTGGCGGGAATTCCCGGAAAGACGGCTCCACGGCGAATCTGAACGGAGCGGAAACGATAAGAGGGGTCCTGCGTCGGGTGAAGGGGGAGGACTCGTGGAATCTGTCTGCGTAACGGGCCGCAGTCTGACAGGTTCAGGGTCTCGCCGAGCGCAAGGCGCGAGAGTCGCTCGAAGATCTCGCCGAAAATCGTCGGGAGATTGTCTGGTGTGAACGGCTGATTGTCCGGTCGATAGCGGGCGTCGTCGAGGAGTTGTGCCAGAGTTTCCCAGAAGACCTGGGTATCGACGGCTCCGAGGACACAGAGGAGGCCTCGGCGCACCAGCAGGTCGAGCAGGGCGAGGGGGCCTCGAATCTCGAACTTCCATGGCGGAAAGAGGAGTGCACGGTCCCCATGTTGGACCTCTAGTGCTGGTTCGCCGGAAAGGTGGGTCTGCCGGAACGTGCCTTTGGTCCGATGGAGCTCTTGAGTGATGATCTGATCGGACAATCGGGTCGGTTCGTAGGCAAACGTGGGTGTCGCGGGAGCCCAGCAGGTCGCGATCGTATAGGAGGGTGAGAGCTTCCCAGCCTGGTCGAGGTTGCGCAAGTCGAACATGTCCTGGTTTCCATAGAATTGAAACGAGAGCCCAGTCCGAGACCGCAGACCGTTGAGTCTCTCCCGTTCCGGATGGAGTGGACCTCCCAGCTGTGAGCCTGGCTGAAGCCGATCAAGCGCATGAAGAATCAACTCGCGCTGTCGCTGTTGAAGGGGGGCCACGTATTGCTCGACCAGTTCCGTGGCAAACGAGAGGTCGCCGGCCCCCAGATCGAGCAGGGAGGCCACGTCCGCATCGAGCAGCAGGTCTAAGGGATTGGAGTGGGAGCAGGCGAACGCTTCAATTTCCTCGCTCCGCAGGGAGGTCACAGGCCACGAAGACGTCGGGCCCTCAACGACGCCGAACCACACACAGAGGGCCCGCACGGCTTTTGTCGGAGGGAGCCCTGTGAGTTCTTTGAGTCGGGGGCCAGGGAGATCCTGAATTCGTGCGGCCTCTGCGTTTCCCAACGCCAGGGTGATCGCATCACGGATGACGACGGGAAGATCGACACGGCGGGCTTCTTCGATCAACCGTTTCAACGTCGCAGTGAGCTGCCTTGCCTCAACAAGTTTGCGTGAGGCCTCCCACTCCTTGTCGCGTTCCTGCAAGAGCTGGGTGACCTGTGAACGAAAGTCTGCAAGGACCTGTGCGGTGGAATTCATAAGTCGGTTGGTGCGGGGCGAGTGATAGTAGATCTGTCGATGTCAGTTGGTGAATGTGTGGCAGCATAACGACCTAGTCCATGAGCGTCAAGGTTATCGTCTTGCCGTCCCGAGAGGTCTGTGTTAGGTAGAGGCTATGCGCAAGACACCAGTGCTGTTCGCTACCCGAGCGATCCTCGTTACATACAAGGTGCTGTGGGTCGTCGGGGCATTGTGGATCACCGTGGCCTGCACGAGTGGAGGGGGGGGCAGATCTTCTGCCGCCTCACAGGACGGGCGTCATGTGCCGTTCAAGGAATGGCAGGTCATTGATACGGCGACCGGTCAACCGGTCTCTCTCGACCAGTGGACGGCGTTGCTGCTCCAGCAGGACATCATTTATCTGGGCGAGGAACATCACAATCGATTTCATATCGATGCGGCAATGACGGTGCTGCGGAGGCTGAAGGCGGAAGGACGTACGCCGGTCTTGGCCATGGAAATGTTCGGCTGGGACGGCCAGGCGGCACTGGATCAATATCTTTCCGGTTCGGAAATGAACCGCCAGGAATTCCTAGAGGCCGTCCGGTGGCAACAGAACTGGGGTGGTCCGTTCGAGGATTATGAGCCGCTGGTTCGGTTAGCAAAAGAACAACTTTGGGCTGTGGATGCCATGAACCCTCCGAAGGCGTTGGTGAGGATCGTCGCCAAGAATGGCTTGGCTCAGGCGGAGTCTGACCCAATGATGGCGCAGTGGGGCATGAAGAATGAAGCCATTGTCGATGATCCAATCTATCGAACGCGTATTCTTCAGCAACTCCAGGCCTGTCATGGTGGGGGGGCTGACAGCTTCTATCAGACGATGCTCGAAGCCTCCATGGTTCGCGATGAAGGGATGGCCAAGACGTTAGCCCATCGCCTCAACCAGATTCGCTCAGGCAGCGATACGATGGCTGGGCCGCTGGTGAGCTATACGGGGGGCGGACACATTCAGTACAACCTTCCGGTTCCGAAGCGAGTAGCCCGCCGCCTGACTGATCAGGTCCGCCAGGTCAGCGTCTATATGAGGTCCTTCGAGGTGGGGCGCATCGAGGAATTACAAGACATGATCCGCGAGAAGATTGCGGACTATCTGTGGCTGACACCAGTCAGTACGCAGGGGCCACCTCCCCGATGTTGAGAAAGCCAGGGGTACAGAAAACTTCTCCGGTGATCGCTGGACGCCTCACGAATGCATGAAGGAGGAATCTAATGCCAGATAAGCCGGTGATTGCGCAACGGACGCCATGCATTGTCGAAGTGGGTCCAGGCACTGTCTAGTGGTGTCAATGCGGTCGATCGAAAACGCAGCCGTTTTGCGATGGATCCCATACGGGGAAGGAGTTCTCGCCGATGGAGGTTCACTTTGAAGAGAAGAAACGGGTGGCATTCTGCGGCTGTAGGCAGACGAAAAATCCTCCTTTCTGTGATGGGTCTCACTCGCGGATCTAACGATGTGGTGCTGGCAGCGAATCCGCACAGCGAGTGCGAACGACTCGGTGGTTCTGCTGGAGGCAGGTGCGTCTCCAGCAGAACCACTCATACTGGCGCCGTGCAAACAAAAGGTGTCGCTGCTTGGTGTCGATGGAAGAAGCCAGCGTTGATGCAACCGTCTGTTGAAGACCGATGAACCCTTGACAGTTTCTCCGGTCTGTTTCAAACTACGCCGCAACATCAGTTGGAGTTGTTTGCGATTGGGAACGCAGCGCATGCGAAACAAGATCCCCTGTTCCGCTGAGCGGTTAAGCCTCCTGGATCCTCCGATGATCCAGGCGGTGGTTGATCGCAATGCCTTTCACATCGGCAATCAGTACCTCTCTGAAAATCGCGTTCGGATCGTCGAGGCCGATGACGCCCAGATTTCGTCCGCCGTCATCGGGAATTCCGGCCTCTACGAACAGACGATCCGTCTCAAGGAGGGGCATCTCATCTCAAAGTGCAGCTGCGCGTTGCCGGAAGAGCCGATGTGTCGTCATTGTATTGCGGTCCTGTTGGAGTATCATCGCTGGGCACAACCGAGGAATGGCCAGCAGAAGAAGGCGAAACCGTCCGCAGCCCCACAACCGGCACAGGCCTCTCCAAATAGCAATGGCGCGTCTGCGCCGAGTCTCGCTTCGACGACCGACCTGAAGCTGGGCGAAGTGATGGTGTTCGTCGAATGGCTGCAACCTACGATAAAGGCATTGGAGCGTGGGCAACCGTTGCCTGATTCGCCCAAGCTCGGCGGCGATCTCGCTCTCTGGACTCAGGCCATTCGTAATCTGGAGGAGCGCCGCCGCGAGAGCGAAGAAGTACGGATCAACCTGGAATCCGACATGCGGGACCGAGAGGCCTATGTCGGCCGATTAACACAACAGGTGCAAGCTTCCATGGAGGAGATCAAGACCGCCCAAGCCAGTTCTCAGCAACTGCAGCGAGAACTGACTGCTTGCAAGGAGATGCTCGCGAAGGTTTCCGAGGTTGCCTCCGAGGTCGGGAGCTATGACAGTCAACTCACGTCTATCTCAGCTGAAGTAATGTCAAAGGGGTCACAACTCGACAAGCTCGCTCATTCTTTCAGGGAAGTTTCAACGGCATTGAAAGCGCTTGCCAAGACCTCTGCCATCTCCTAGCTCATCCCGCTCAGTTTTTCCTTCCAGACTCCATTATTACTTCTTAACCGGTTTGAAAGAGCTTGATTTCCTGTTCTCGCTTTCGAGGAACCAAGCCTCCGCCACCCTGTCCGTTCCGCTGCCGGATCCAAACGTTCACGGCATTCGAGTGACTTGCAAAGACCTTGCGGTCATCCACCCCGGAATCCTGCCGATCTTCGAACATTTCAATCTTGAAGTCACCCCTGGCGAAAAGATCGGCGTCTACGCCAGTACGGCGGCGGCTAAAAAGACGCTCGCATAAGTCTTGGCAGGCCTGGAAGTGCCGATCGGCGGCGTCCTTCGCTACAACGATCTTCAAACGATCAATCGTTGTCGAGGGTTCATGATCGACTCCCAGCTCGCCCTGTTCGAAGGCACGATCGAGAATAATATCGTCCTGGGACGATCCTATATTCCTTACAGCGACGTCCGGTGGGCCTTGCGTTTCACCGAGCTGGAAGAAGACATCGACGCGCTCCCGCAGGTCCTCAAGACCAACATCCAAGCCTCCGGATAAATTCTTGCCCCGACGCATATCATGCGGATCTTGCTCGCACGTACGATTTTGGCCCATCCGCAAATTCTGATCTTTGACGGCATCCTCCACAACCTGCAACCAACCATGCGCAAGACCGGCTTGCGGCGGCTCTGCTCAAAAGACGAACCCTGGTCGGTGATCTTTGTGTCGAATGATCAGAATCTCACGCCGCAAGTCGATCGGCGAATCGTTCTCGATTGAGTAGAGCAACACGGTGGGGCTCACACCCTTTGTTCGATCATTTCGCCCGAGCGCCGCGCAACTGGTCATCAGCCTGCTGATCGCCGGCCTGGGCTGACTGAGCGGGCAAGCCTTGAGCCGGGTGACCAAGACCTGTGGGCCATGTATCCGAATACACGCTCTGGGCCACCGATCTTGCCCACATTTCTGCAGACGCCATGCGAAACCAGAACACCGTCATCCGCGCCCTCGAAGCGGACAGCCAGAAGGACTTCGAGCGGATCACGGAATCCTTGCCCGCACAGCGTGCGAGAATTCAGCATGCAGTGGACCGTCATGCAGCCGCAGCGAGCCGGAAGATATCGAGGCGGTCCGGCGCAGTCTCGACCAGTACTTTTTCGTGGCCAGTGCGATCGTCAACTCTTGACGCAGGAATGGACGGTCGTCTCCCCGACAGAACAGGAAGCGATCAGGCTGAAAGCGGAAGAGCACGCCGCCGACAACGCAGACCAAAAATGATTCAGGTCGGCCTGGCGCTGGATCAACTGCTGGACACCGTGGCGGACATGGCAAAAGATATACGCGATGAAGGTACGAAGGCGATCCAACACACGAGCCTCCTGCTCGTCGGTGGAAGTTTTTTCAACGCCTTGTTTAATCTCTTTCTCACCAGGCAGCGTAGAGCGACATCCCGTCAGGCTGACGGCCTGGACAAACCTGAAGTCAATGCCCGGCACTGCGTCGGGAATAGTTTGCTTCTGGGTCACCCCACCCGCTTATCGCCTTGACAATTCCCTCGTCCAACAGCCTGAAAGAGCTTCGCACGTTCCTCTCCGGTGAGCGGCTTCCACTGTCCGGGGACTAATTCATCAAGCGTCATATGCATGATCCGAACACGATGCAACATAAGCACTCGATACCCCAAGACTTGACACATGCGCCGAATCTGTCGATTGCGTCCTTCGGTGAGGATGATGCGGAACCGTACGGGACCGAGTCGTTCAATCCGGCAGGGATTGGTCGGACGCTCGAGAATGACGACCCCTTGAGCCATGCAGTCGATGAAGGTCTGATCGAATGGATGATCGACTGACACCTCATATTCCCGTTCATGCCCGTGCTCAGTTCGTAGGATCTCGTTCACGATGTCCCCGTCGTTCGTGAGGAGGATGAGGCCGGAGGAGTCCTTGTCGAGTCGGCCGATCGGAAAGATCCGCTCCGGATGGCCGATCTCAGCGATGATGTTACGGGACACATGCGACTCACTAGTCGTCGTCACACCCACTGGCTTGTAATACTTAATATAGAGCGAGGCGGTCCCCCAGGGAATTACCTGGCCGTCTCGCGCGATGACGTCTTCAGGACCGACCTGATCTCCCAGACAGGCCACCCGCTGATTGATGGTCACGCGACCGGATTCGATCAGGCGGTCGGCCTCTCGCCGAGAACAGATGCCGTGATGTGTGAAAAACTTATTGATGCGAAGCTGGTCGGTCACAGGGTATGTATGCCGTTTCAGTGGACGCGACGGCCCGCGTTGATCCGTCCCAGCATGCGGTAGATCAATCGAGCGATACAAAACTGGGGAGCGACAAACCCTTCAATCGGGGCAATCTCACTGATATCCATCCCAAGTATACCCGGTCCATTGGCCAAGGCCGTCACGAGGTTCACCGTGTCGTACCACCCCAACCCACCGGGCTCGGGAGTGCCGAGCGCAGGAACCAGCGAGGCATCAAGCCCGTCACAATCGAAGGTCAGGTAGACCGGCCCATGACAGGCATTCACCACCTGGGGAATCCAGCGGGAGGCCTTGCCTTCGTAGGGGCCGGACGGGTCAAGAATCTCGGCGGCAAAGAATGTGGCAATTCGATCGGTGCTCTTGATGCGATCGATTTCCTCGGGAGAAATGGAACGAATGCCGACTTGGACCAACGGCAACCCGTCATCGACCACGCGGGCCATCACGCTGGCATGGCTATACGGGTTCCCCTGGTAAGCCTTCCGCAAGTCGCCATGCGCATCGATTTGCACCACACACAGATCAGGATAGCGTCGGGCATGAGCTCGGATAGCCCCAAGCGCACCGGTATGCTCTCCGGTCAAGGTGACAACAAACCGCCCGGTACCGACATAGGGGGTGACAAACGCCTCAATCGCATCCACCGCCTGCGCATCGACTTTGCCGTCAAGATCGAGCGAGCGAATGGTGGCAACCCCGCCCCACTCTCGATAGGGCTCACACCGGAGTGTTTCATCGTATAACTCGACTTGTTGAGACGCCTCGATAATGGCTGAAGGGCCTCGATCTGAGCCCAGCACATAGCTGGAGGTATGTTCGTAGGGCGCGGGCAGGACGTACACGCCAGCTTGATCTGGATGGCACCAGGGCTCTTCGAGCCCGAGGAAGTTATGGTCGATACCTTCCCATCCGGCGGGAAGCGTCATGGGCGTTCACTCACTCGACAAGGCTACCGACGCCGTTTCGGAATATTTTCTTCTGGAATGAACACGGCCAACGCGATCACCGTCGTCCAGCGATTGGGTTTCCCAACAGCGGACTGGGTGATGTTGAGGGTCCGAACAATCTTGCCAGCCATTTTGAAGACTTGTTCCCGTTCTTTCCACGCGATGTTCGGATCGAACTCGACACCGAGCGTCGTAGCCAACATCTGCGCCGCCAAGTCTTCCGTATACTCACCCGTCTCTTCATCGGTTTCGCCATGCGCATGGTGTTCGGACAGATACCCGTAGGTACGACGATCGGTCGGGATCGCCAACCCAATCGACGCGGAGGCCAGACGATTCCGTTCATTCGTTTCCGACCGCGCCATCACACAGAACGTGATTTCACCAGGGTTCAATAACTTCTCGCCGCGCGCACGTGGGACAATTTTGCAATTCGGCGGAAGAATCGACGACACCGTGACGAGGTTGCAATAGGCGACGCCGGCGCTACGCAAGGCTTGCTCGAAGGAGGCCAGCTTTTCTTTGTGGACTCCGACCCCTCGCGTCAGAAACATCTGCGTAGGTACCATCGTTTCTTCTCCTTACTTCGTCCGACCCATCGGGTGACAGACGCGTTGTTAGCTGAAATGTACGCCCATCGTAAGCCTCATGTAGGCACAGGGTCGCTGTTGTACCAAGATTAGCTGAGCTTCGCAATATCCCGCGGCGTTTTTTCCTTCAGGCCCCGGCAGGTGGTTTGAGGTTCAACACCAGCATGCGGGGCTCGGTCATATCCTCGATCGCGGCCCGAATCCCTTCACGCCCAACCCCGGAATCCTTCACACCACCATAGGGCATGTGATCAGCGCGAAATGTCGGAATCTCGTTTGCCAGCACGGCCCCAACTTCAAGATGCCGAAAGGCATGAAAAATTTTATTCACATCTTGGGTGAACACCCCAGCTTGGAGCCCATAGACGGACTGGTTGAGCGCCGTGATCGCTTCACCGAAGTGGCGATAGGGGCTCACAGTCACCACCGGCCCAAACAACTCCTGACAAGAGACTTTCATCGTTGGCGTGACGTGTGAAAGCACGGTCGCCTCCATCACTGAGCCCATGCGTTTGCCCCCCAGAAGCACCCGTGCCCCTTGCGACACGGCTTCCCCGACCCAGGCCTCAATACGATGGGCCGCGGCTGGATCGATCAACGGTCCAACCACCGTCGAATCGTCGCTCGGGTCGCCGGCTTTTAGACGCGCGGCTTGTAACAGGAGCTTCGTGGTGAAGAGGTCCGCGATGGAATGATGGACAAAGATTCGCTGCACGGAGATGCAGGTCTGGCCGGCATACCCGAACCCACCGACCGCGCAGCGCTGTGCGGCAAACTCCAGATCTGCATCGGGCTCCACGATCACGCCCGCATTCCCGCCGAGCTCCAACACCACCTTCTTCTTCCCGCACTTGGCCTTCAGCATCCATCCCACGGCGGCGCTGCCGGTAAAGCTCAGGAGTTTGAAGCGAGGATCGACGACGAGCTGTTCTGCCACGCTGTTGTCGCAGGGCAGGATGTTGAGTGCACCAGGAGGAAGCCCTGCTTCCAGAACCACCTCGCCCAAGAGTAACGCGGTCAGAGGCGTCTGTGGCGCCGGCTTGATGAGGATGGAATTTCCGGCGGCCAAAGCCGGAGCGACCTTGTGAGCGACAAGATTCAGGGGAAAGTTAAAGGGGGTGATCCCGAGCACCGGACCGATCGGAACCCGACGGAGAATACCGAGATGGGAATCTGTTCCTGGCGTCCAATCGAGGGGAATCACCTCGCCTGGAATACGCTTTGCCTCCTCCGCCGCAATGGTAAATGTCTGGACGGCCCGATTCACCTCACGCTTCGCGTCGGCGATCGGTTTGCCGGCTTCAGCCGTCATCAAGCGGACAAATTCCTCACGTCGGTCATAGAGCCCACCTGCAATCAGTTGCAATACATGATAGCGGGCGTGGGACGGCAACACCCTCATCACAACAGCGGCATCGACCGTCGATTGAATCGCAGCCTCGGCGTCGGCGGAACTCGCGTTCGACACCTCGGCGAGTAGCCGCCCTGTAAACGGATTATTCACAGGGGCAATGGTCTCCCCATGCCGCCACAGACCTCCAATCAAAAATGGACGTGGTTCCTGCACGCGAAGCGCCCCTCGGGTGGTGCCGACTTAGTCGGCAGACTTAACCGATGCCGCAGAAACCGGCTCGAGACTGGCCGCCTGCTGGGCGATACCGGCTTTGGCAACCAAGTCCTCTGTTCCCCAATCGCGAATCGCCTCAAGCGTGAAGGCCTCATAGGTCGAGACGCCGTGGCACGTCGGGCAATCCGGCATCGGCACCTTGCGATAGAAAACTTCTGACAAGCACGACATGCACATCCAATAGGGTGGTTCCTCGTCGCGTTGCGGAACAGACCAAAATGATTGTGTTGCAGACATAGGTAATCCTTAGTGAATGATGAACTGACTGTTCTGTGCTACCGCCGTCGACCCATAAGGCTCGGTGGGCTCTCCCTGGGAGCGCGGGGCAGTGGCCAACATGCGATCAATCTCCTCGGCAAAATCCTCAAACGGGACTGCGCCGGGAATCGCGATCGCTGGCTCTTTCTCGGTCGGTCCACCGGTCGTCCGTATCAGAATGAAGCCGGGGGTGCCATGAAATCCCCACCTGTTCGCCTCTTGGCGATCCTGGAAAATCGATTCGAGATATTGCCGTTCGTCGAAACACTTGGCAAACGCCGTCTGGTCCAAGCCAATCACCTTCGCGTAAGCTTTGAACGATCCCGAGTCTAAGCGGCCTCCTCCGCTGAAGAGCCGATCGTGCATCGGCCAATAGCGCCCCTGGGCTCCGGCACAGCGCGCCGCCACCGCAGCATCCACGCCGACCCCCTGGTCCGCTCGAGGATAGTCGCGATAGACAAACCGTACTTTGCCCGTATCGATATATTTGGCCTGCAACCGAGGCCAGGTCTCCTGGAAGAACTTCGCACAGTACCCACACGTGAAGTCAGAGTACTCGATCAAGGTGATCGGTGCATCGGCGCGCCCTCTGATTCGTCCGTCGTCCATGACCGACCCAGCACCAGCCTGAGTCAGCTGCACGAGAAACAGCAGTAACACACCGGCAATTGTGCGGAACCAGCGCGCGCCCATCATGTGCGGGAAGCGCCCTTTGCTTTTGCGCGCTCCAGCAATCCGACCATGAGGAGAGGCCAGACAACCGTGGCATCGCTTAACACTTCAGCAAAGCGCCCGCCTTCTTCCGGAGGCACAAACTTTCCCCACGAAAGGCCTTCTTGATAGGTACAGCCGCTCAACCCGCCCCAATAATCCGGCTCCGGACAGATGCGCACACCATACTGGAATCGAGGAGGCTGTACATCGAGGCCGAGCCGCGTATTGCTGATCTCAATGTAGGGGCCGACCTGTTGCGCCCAATTACGCGGCACGCCCCCGCCAATCGTAAAAATCCCACGCCGCTTGGCCGAGATGACATGGCTCGCATAACTGTTGAGATCGAGGTAGGGATTGAACGAGGGACAGGAGCCATGAATTGCCCGCAGCACCTCAAGATCACTCCCCCCTTTTACCTGCGCACGAGCCTGATCGAGTTCTCGACTCATGGCCCAGGTTCCGAGATCCAGCCCCATCTCGGAATCGGTAAACGCAGGGATGAAGACCGGGACTTTTTTCACATAGGCACTTTTGAGAATACCCGCTCCGTCATATTCTTCCGCGAGCGTCTTCCCCAGTTCGCGGGTGAGGATCTCGGAGGAAAGAGACTGGTCATAATCCATCCGCTTCATCGTTTGGGCGACGACATGCTCAACATAGTTGAGGTTGGACTCCATCTCCAGCGTGTCGTAGACCCGATTGTAGCCCTTCTTGAACAACTCTTCATCGGACATCGACGGATGATGCCGATAGTGTGTTTTGCCAACCGACTCACTCAGCCCATGGGCAATCAACGCACCGGTCGAGACGACACATTGCACCATCCCATGATCAATCATCGCGCTGATGATCTTGCCCATCTTGGCAATGGTCATCGCTCCTGACAGCGTCAACACGACGAAGCAGTCTGGATCCTCGATCATCGCCCAGAGCACTTCATAGGCTTCGCCCAAGCGACGGCCCCCAAAGGCTGTCTTTCGCATGGCGGTCAGAAGGCCGTCAAAGGACCCGATTTGTTCCGGGTCGAGAGGCTCGAGCGCTTCGAGTCCATCTTGTGCCCCATCGTGGAATTCACGTGCACCCATGGAGACGTTACCTACCTTAGAAGTGAACAGAGGGGAAGCGCATTCTTTATACACAACCAACGGTAGAGGCGTCAACGAAGCTACATCTCAAGAAACCCTTCGCCGCATCCCGCTGCACGAGTACGCATGACCTGTTCAGCGAGCCGCGAGAATTGACGAGAAGGTCTATGAGCGCGGCGATCCCGGAGCCGCGATCACTTCAACGATTCCAGGTCACGTAGGCGTTGAAGGGGTAATTCTGACTTGACCGATTCATCCACGCGCTATCATGGATGAAACACGCGCGAGTTCGGCGTGGTGGTCCCAACGGGATTTGAACCCGTGTTTGAATCACGCCCATGTTTTCGCCATGGTTTCCACTACGTTAGATGATTGTGACCTCTGAATTCACAGGCACGACTTAAACACGCAGGCTGAAATAATATGGAGGACCATAACAGGCAACAGCAGCCTAATGTTCTAAATTCTCTTCTGGTCTGCTGTTGCCTACCGAATCAACTCATTGTCTATCCGAACCGAACCGTAAAAAGCGTCTCGAAACCGCTTATACCTTTAGGCGACTGCCTATTATTAACCGATCAATGGCCCGCTGATTAAGAGTGGCAGAAGGCCAATGATTCGAACCGCTCGATGTTGCGAAGGTTTCCCCGTTTATCGTTGAAAATCGTGAGCTTGCTGGCTGTCTACTGATTCCATTGCTTCTACCTAACTCGGTCGTTTGTGAGGATTTTTAGCACAAAATTAGCACAAAGGGCTGGGGTGAACCCCTCTGGAGGAAGAGGCCTGACTTAACGCGGCGAGTTCTTATATGGTCTTCTTCTCCTTTGGAACTGTCTCCTTGACGGAGAAGCTTACGCGACGAAACCGATGCCGCCAGCTTCCGCGATTTGCGTGGCTGGTGGGCCCAGCGGTGCGCCTATTGGTGGGCCGGCATCGCCCAATAGGTGAGGGGCGAGGCGTGCTGGCGAGCGAGTTCCGCGACAACGTACTTGGGGCTCGGCTCAGGGCCTGTCCGATGGCTCGGAGACTAGACCCAGCGGCTAACATGCGACTCAACTCCTCGCGTTCCATGAGGCTTACTCGTCGATACCGGGCCATGTGCAACTCCTTGGTTCCTGGATCGACCAGGATATCGGTGTTGCACTAGAATCTTGCGCCCAGACTGTTCGCAATTCTGTTGTTCATCCCAACGCGTCTCCTCAGCGTAGCCTCGCAGAGATTTCAAGGCCTGCAAAGTTTGCACGCATCACTAAGAGACGAGTGATCGCGCAACGTAAAGAAGAGACGCTCTTTTCTCGAACCTCTGGCAAATCCACAATATCGCAAGGTCGAAATGACAGGGCATGCGAGTTGCGAGTGTATTGCTCACAGTGCGCCAAGCCGCTTCCACGAGGCGAACAAACGGGGTCATGAAGCAGGAGAAGGGTCGCACGAGGGACGACAAACGAATCGACACAAAGGGGGCACGAACAAAGGGATTCTGTGATGAGCGATCGTGAACGAATAGACATAGAGCCTCCCGATCATCTCTGTGAACGATGTGGCCACTCCAAACCCCGACTCGTTTTGACCAACTGAGTATGCTCTTGCTATGCGATCAGTGCTTGGAATGTGTGCAACGGCTACAGGCGTGGTCTTTTCTAAGCGAGGACGAAACGGCGTGAGACATGGCTAGACTTCACACACATGTTCCCCAGTTCAATCCGTCTTATGAATCCCGGATTGCGGAGGAAGAGACAACCCTCCGCTGGCTCATCGCTCGCCAACCCCGCAGCCTTAAACTCTCCTATTACCTCCTTTTCCTGCTCGCGGCCAATGGGAAGGATGAGCAAGTGATTGAGGAATGCCTGCGAATTCTCAAGAGGTGGCCGGACGATCAGATCGCTCACATGTGGAGAGAAACGATCCACCTGAGATGGCACCGATCCGCCCGCCGACAGGTCTCAGCGCGCCAGATCACGAGAAACCGGCGTTGGCATCGCCTCTCTCATCGCACTGGCTAGGGAGTCCACTGCATTTTTTGCAGGTTGCGCGCCGGTGGTCGGCCATGCAGAGGTTCGCGCGATGACGGTATTGTGTTCTTTGTGATTAGTTTCTTCGTGAACTCAATGGCATAGCAGCGCCGGAAGTGCCCCACGATGAGCGCGCGTTCAAGGCGTCAACGTTGTTTCGTCGACCGTCGGGAGGGAGGGGGCTCATGCTCAACGGAGGGACGCATATCGACCTGGTGACTCGATTGCGGACGATGAGCAGGGTTTCGACATTCTTGTTCCTGAATCCACCAGCGCGGCTTTGGAAGAGGCCGTCGAGGCGGCTTTGGAGGCGGTTGGGCGACGTGAGCTGGCCGAAGCCATTATGCTCCTTGAAGAGGGAGTGCAGGCCAATCCGTTCTGGCTGCGAGGCTGTCTGTTCCTCGCCACCATCTATGAATACACGCAGAAAGCCGAGCCGGCCATCGCGACAATTGAACAAGGGCTGGCCATGTGCGCCAGCGGTCTTCGTCTATTCAGTGGCCAAAGATGGGGCGAGACGCTGGAGCGGATCAACGGACCGGTCGCGCACAGACGCATTCGGAATCATTTAGAACGACTCAGACAATATGAACGCATGTTTCGACATCGATTGGCGAGGCTGCAGATCCGCTGCGGCAATCTCGACGAAGCCATTGAACAGTGGTCCGCCATCGAAGAGGTGCATTGCGCCTAAGGAAGGATGAACCAGCAACGAATCAGCCGATTTCCGAGGCAAATACAGGAGGCGCCACGAATGAAAGATTCTCCCAGTCCGTCGACCGAAGCCTGGGCAAAAGCGATGAAATATTGTGACCGGTGTGCCCGCCGCTCCACGGCACTGTTTTTTGACGACCTCACTTTGCAGGAGCTCTGTCAGGAGTGCTGCGACCGGTTGAAACGCAAGCGCGGATTGGCCGCCCATCCAGCGAAGCCGAAGATGTGAGAGGACCCTCGTGTCCACACATCTCGTGAGAGAGATATGTGCCGGTCATTCGATGATAGTTTGCCCTTGTGCCGTTTGAGGATACCCAATGGTTATTCAAGAACCTGCCGTTATTCCCCTGAATGAACCACGTGCCTCCACAACGATCAAGTAAAGGTAGGCTGGAAGCAACTTCCGTGGCGGTCTCGCCAGGCTTGGGCTCCTGATGGCCTCGAACAATGAGTCCTTGCCTCGTACTTAGAGTGTCCGGTGTACAGCCCCAACTCTGCGTGTTCGCATGTTCGCGTTCGCACCCTTCTTATGTGACGCTGCGATGTTTAGACCTATTCCAGAAGCCACCGTTTTCCGAAGGATTCCCTATCGGCTGATCACGGCCGTCCTCTTGATTCTGGCTTTGGTCGTCTCCGTCATTTTGCTCTTTAGTTTAGAGCAGGAGAAACTGCTGCTCCAGGGACTCACGCAGGGCAAGGCGGTTCCGACCGAACTGTTCCCCGCGCTGTGGCAGTCGCATCACGATCTGATCGTCGTGACCCTGCTGGTGTTTCTGGTGAGTGCGATCGGAATCGCGGCGGTCATCACCTTCCTCCACTACGACAGCACCAAACGGACCCTCGAAGAAGTGAAGGGGCTGGCGCGGAACATCCTTGAGAGCATTCCGACCGGCGTACTCACGGTGAATCCCAGCGGAGTAATCACGGTGATCAATCCAACGGCGGAGGCAGTCCTCAAACGATCGGCGGCGGATTTGCTCGGGAATTCATACGAATCCGTATTTGCCGAGGGAGAGACCATCCGGGCGGTGCTTGAAGGGGCACTCAGGCATCACCAGCATGTTAGTCAGAAAGATTTACCCTATGAGAGCCAGGACCGGACCCCGCACACCATCCGGGTGAGCACGGCCGAGCTCACAGGGGACGATGCAGAACCGGCCGGCGTCATCCTGCAGGCTCAGGATGTCACCGACTGGCTTGCACTCGAGCAACGAGTCCGCGTCGCGGATAAGCTGGCCGCATTACACACGTTGTCGGCGGGAGTGGCCCATGAGTTGCGGAACCCTCTGAGTGCCATGGACTTGAATCTTCACCTATTGGAAGAGGAACTCAGGGAGCGCGCATCCCTGCCGGAGCAGGGAGCGCGCTATCTCCATGTCTTGAACGCGGAATGCCACCGCCTCTCGGTCATTCTCGACAATTTCATGAAGTTCGCCCGTCCTGGGTCGGTCGGCCTCCACGAGGTGAATGTCTCAGCCCTGATCGAGCACATCATGGCGCTGATGCAATTCGAGGCGGAGGAGCGGAAGATCCGGCTCGAACAGACAGTGGAGGAACTGTTGCCGTCCGTTCTGGGCGACGAGACGGCCATCAGTCAGGTCCTGGTGAACATCGTCGTTAATGCGTTTCATGCCATGCCGAACGGCGGGTTCTGCCGCGTCGCGGCCGAGGCACGTCACGCCAACGGCACGCGCTGGCTCGTCGTGTCGGTGAAGGACACGGGAATCGGCATCAAGAAAGAAGAACTCGCGCGGGTGTTTGAACCGTTCTATACGACGAAGTCCAGCGGAACCGGTCTGGGTCTTGCCATCGCCTATCGCATCATGGAAGATCATGGTGGAACCATCCAGGTATCCAGCACGCCGGGGATCGGCACCACCGCGGTGCTGACGTTCCCTGTCGCAGTCGAAGAGGCGCAACCAGTAGCGGTGACCTCATGAAGCCACGTGCACACATTCTCGTCGTGGATGACGAGATCAATATCCGCGGGGCGTTGGTCACGATGCTCGAAAAGAAGGGGCACCAGGTGCGCGGAGTTGCCACGGCAGAGGAGGGGTTGGAGCAACTGGAAGCGGCCCCCGCCGAGTTGGTCATCACCGACCTTCGGATGCCGGGGATCGGGGGCATGGAGTTCCTGTGTCGGCTCAAAGACACATGGCCGGATACGGAAGTCGTGGTGATGACCGCCTACGGGTCCATCGATACGGCAGTCGAGGCGATGCGACTTGGCGCGTACGACTATCTTACCAAGCCCATCGATCGCGAGCGGTTTCCTATCGTGGTCGACAAGGCGCTGGAGCGACACGCGTTAACGACCGAGAACAAGCAGCTCCGAGATCGCCTCGAAACCAGGACGCGCTTCGATCAAATGGTCGGCGAGAGCGAGCCTATGCAGCGGGTCTACAGCCTGGTGGAGATGGTGGCGGACAGCGATGTCACGGTGTTGCTCACGGGAGAAAGCGGGACCGGCAAGGAACTCATCTCCCGGGCGATCCACCATAAGAGCCCCAGAGCCGACGGCCCGTTCATCACGTTGAATTGTGGAGCCCTGCCGGACAATCTCTTCGAAAGCGAGTTGTTCGGCTATGAAAAAGGCGCCTTTACCGGCGCCATGGCGACCAAGATGGGGCGGTTTGAACTTGCCGACAGCGGCACGCTGTTGTTGGATGAGGTAGGCGAGCTGTCCCTCAAATCGCAAGTCGATTTTCTGCGCGTATTGGAGACGAAGGAATTCAGGCGCCTGGGCGGAACGAAGCTGCTCAAAGTCGATACCAGGATCATCGCCGCCACCAATCGTAACCTTGAAGAAGCGGTCAAGCAGGGAGACTTTCGAGAAGACCTCTACTACCGGCTCAATGTCGTGCCCATTCGCCTCCCGCCGCTCCGTGATCGAGCGGACGATATTCCCCTGCTGGTGGACCGGTTTCTTGCTGAGTGCTCTGCTCAGCATCGCCGTGAGCCCAAAGACGTGTCAAGGGAGGCCATGCGGCTATTGCGGTTGTATGGGTGGCCCGGAAAAATTCGCCAACTCAGGAACCTCATGGAGCGGTTGGTGGTTACGGTGAAAGATGCGATGATCCAGCCGGAACACTTGCCGGAAGAAATCCAGGCCAGCAAGGAGGACGCGCGTACAATGGTGGTGACTCTGGGAACATCTCTGGATCAACTTGAGCGAGAGGTGATTCAGCGGACGTTAACAGAAATCACGAATCATCGAGAGAAGGCCGCCAAGCTGCTGGGTATCAGTCTCCGGGCCCTCCAATATAAGATCAAAGAGTGACCTTCCCCTGATTTCATAGACACCTCCATAAGTGGGAGAATGATGAAATTGGAGGTCAGCATGCCAGAGACAACGCGACGTCATTTCACCGAGGCATTCAAGTCCGAGGCGGTTCGGCGTACGCGGGAATCGGGTCGACCGGTGGCCCAGGTGGCGCGGGAACTCGGGATTTCAGACAATGTGCTGTACCGCTGGAGGACCGAGCAGCGCCAAGTAGAATCTCAGGGCCGCACACGCCAGGGCGTGCGTAGGGAGCAGGACGAATTGACACGACTGAAACGGGAGAACGAGATGCTCCGGAAGGAGCGGGATTTTTTAAAACGTGCGGCGGCGTTCTTCGCGAGGGAATC
>PLBR01000232.1:23955-31034 GCA_003135435.1 Nitrospira sp.
CTGGCGGGCGCGGCCTGAGAGTGCGCGCGGGGTAATCAACCGTGCGCTCGTCGCGAAGATCCGGGTGATCCACCGAGAGTCCCGCGAGACCTACGGCAGTCCCAGCATCTGGGATGCCTTGATCAAGCAGGGGCACGACGTCGGCGAGCGCCGCGTGGCCCGGTTGATGCGGCAGGAGGGGATCCGGGCCAAGACCGTGAAGACGTGGCGCGCCACCACCCAGTCGAATCATCGGCTCCCCGTGGCCACCAACGCACTCAATCGTCAGTTCACGGTGCCGCATCCCAACCGGGTATGGGCCGGGGACATCACCTACGTGTGGACCACGGAGGGCTGGCTCTACCTAGCCGTGGTGCTCGATCTGTACTCACGCCTCGTGATTGGTTGGGCGATGGGCCAGCGATTGACCGGGGAGCTGGCCGAGCAGGCACTCCTCATGGCGCTCACGAACCGGCGGCCCAGTGCGGGGCTGCTGCACCACTCCGATCGCGGCAGCCAATATGCCGCCACCCACTACCAGCAGGTGCTCACCACTCACGGCATCACTCCGAGCATGAGCCGGAAAGGCAACTGTTGGGACAACGCCTGCGTCGAAAGTTTCTTCGGGACGCTCAAGCGCGAGCTCGTGTACCATCGGCACTACGCGACCCGTGAAGACGCGACACAGGACATCTTCGAATACATTGAGGTGTTTTATAATCGGAAGCGCCGGCACTCGACCCTCGGCTATGACTCCCCGGCCGAGTACGAAGCGAGGATGGCGGTGGCTTAACCCGGTGTCCACGGAATTGGAGGAAGGTCAGAGTACGGTATCCGGGACTAAGCACGCGCTCTGTTCGTCCGTTCGATTCGAACTCCCCTCGTCTGATCCGTTGCCCTGCCTGATGCTCAACTCTTATGTCTGTGCACTTGTCCCTGTGCTGACGGGCGTAGGATTACTGCTAATTCAACAAGAATGACAGTGTCTGCTTGCCTGGGAGGACGCGCGGTCTGCAATTTTTGCAGCCGTCGATGCGCTATCAGAGGGTGGATGTATTGTCCATCTTCAGAAGCCCCGTAAGCCCGCAATTTGTTTCAAGCTCACTCAGCAATATTGACTGGCCCATCCACGGCATTCTCCCTGCACTGGTTCTCGTATGTGGAAGCGGATGATGAACTGTGCAAACGAGACTGGAGGGATCTTGAAGGAAGAAAACAAAAAATGGAGGGGTGCGAGCAGGGCAATGAACATCGGCACCCCATCAGTACAGCCGAGTCCAACCACCGAATCTGAGTCCGGCACGTCACCGATGAAGTGGGTCCCCCTGTTGCAGACGCGGTTGACGGACTGTCCTACGGATACCCTTACCCGATGTACGCTCGCCTCGCTGCTGGAAGAACTTGAGAAACCGGAAGAAGCCTTGTGTCATTGGAACGCAGTTCTGCTCTGCGATCCCGACAGTCTGAAAGCTCGTGCGGGGGTGGCTCGGTGCCGTCAACGAATCGGGCAACCTCTGCAGTCCCATTTGTGAGAAAACTCATGTCGGTGATCAGGCGGAGCCTCGAACCACTAGACAGAGAATGGCCGTGCCCGGGAAGATCCAGTTCAAGGCTGCCGCCCCCTGCCGGAGGTAATTCAGGCAAGTAAGGAGGGCCCCCGTATAAGATCAAGGGTAGAGTCTCCGGGACCAATTGCTCCGTCACCCCTCCGCGACCCTTTCTATCTCTCTCAGAAATTCATTCGCAAGTCTTGCGCAAGTGAAAGCGCCTGATTGCCCGCCAGGCTCTCGCCCACACCTTGTTTCTGCAAGAACTGCAGAGGCCACACACTTGCAAAGAGCCTCGATCTGCAAATAATGCAGAGGGATCTCCAGGAGTTGCCACACAATCTGCCTTGCTCTGTAGCCTATGCCGTAAGTCCTCGATTTTCATCACCCCAAGCCCGCCGAGACGCTCAATTGTTCTGCGGCACCTTCCATGCATTAGTCCTATTTGTGTCACGACCAATCGATCGGAGATGGAGAGGGGTATGTCCAACAGGAACGCAGGAAAATTTCCCCTTATTGAAAAAGTTCTTGCGGGCAGCTGCTTGGTCACAGTCGGTGTCTATGCGCTGTCTGAGTCGGCGTTTACCCTGAGCCTCCTCTCGGTCACACTGTTGGCACTCGTGGCTCTCTTCAAGGAAACCCTGTCGTGACCCATACGTTCCGGGGCGGCAGAGACGAATGGTTCGTTTGGTAGCGCAACGAGGCGCAGGTGAGATGAGTTCAGGACAAACGAGAAGCAGACGAGAGCCCTGTGAAGTTGTCGGGTATCTCGGCCGCTATTGTCCTGGCCATCAGCAGCGTACCGGAAGGATGGAATTTCAACCTGCTTATCGCGCTGATTATGGTGATCGTCCTGTATGCAATATTTCGCGATGTCAGGGCACTGAGCCGGTTGGCGACGCAAAATGAACAGACATCGTCGTTCGACACGATGATCTCGCTCCAGAGATCTTCATGAGGAGGACGGTCAGAGCACACAATGCAGAAAGGAACGACTGATGAACCCAGTGGGTAGCGCAAAGCGTGAACGTCTGATCGATGTAGGCCCGGCAGGATTCCATCCGCCGTGTGCGATGCAGCTTGGAGTCACGCATCCCGATTCCGGATTTGGGCTGTCGTACGGTGACCATGCCCCGGAGGATGAGGTCATCGCTGAGTCCGCAAAGCAACTGTTTACCCGGAAGAATCCGACGATTTTCCCGGGGCCATTGTATTTATGGGCCTGGCATCCGGAATGGACGGCGAAAGGGCAAGCGTTGTTGAAACTTGCAGCGGAGATCCCGGGCGTCATGATCATTCCGA
The DNA here is from genome assembly GCA_003135435.1 of Nitrospira sp. Taxonomy (GTDB): domain Bacteria; phylum Nitrospirota; class Nitrospiria; order Nitrospirales; family Nitrospiraceae; genus Palsa-1315. Next base: position 26,784 of record PLBR01000232.1, read on the forward strand.
TGCCGGACTATCGGCCCAAGTACCCCAAGATCGATCCGGAAGAGGTCATCAACCCAAATCATCCGAACCTCACGATCTGGGGAAACAAAATCGAAGTGGCCCTGTTCATCGGCATTCACTGCCATTACGCCAACCTGGCGTTGCGGATGGTGCGGGCTGGAACGAACTGCCTCACGATCGCCTACTGCCATGACATTCACGAAGACGCGATGCTCAGCGTGCAGGATCTCGATGTGAAGAAAATGGACCATGTCATCGACATTTTTCGAACCGTTCGGAAGGAACTGGGTGTCGAGATGCCGAAAGACGGGAAAAATGTCCGGCTGACCGAGACACAGGTTCGCGCGAACCCTGGGATCGAGCGAGTGAATCCACGTCCGGCGTAAAGGTTGCGAGTCCAGCGTGGGGAAAAAGGCCAAACAAAAGAGGAACACGAGCATGGCAGTGAAAGCTGAACGCTCGGTGGAACCACCAGCAGTCAGACCCTATGCGCCGAGCGAGGAATGGATTGCACGAATCGGTCGGCTTCAGGATGCCCTGGCGGTTTGTCCGGCGGATATCTTGGCACGGTGCGAACTGGCCACGTTGTTGGAGAAACTGGAGCAATCGGAAGAGGCCCTGTGTAATTGGTACGCGGTCCTGGCCTGCGATCCCAACAGTTTGAAAGCCCGAGAAGGGGTGGCTCGATGCCGGCAACGAACCGGACCGCCCCTGCAGTCCGTTCTGTGAGAGGGACCATGCCCACGATCTGGGGCCATCTTGAGAACGTAGACAAAGCGCCTGCGCGTTCTCCGCATATCCAGGTGAGGACATTTTTACCTGGCGGAATCGTCATACGAGTCCGCGCCAACATTGGGGCACAGACGCTCATCGCCAGAGGAACCGATGCGGTTGATGTGTCGGGTTTACGGGAGGGCGAGTTCGTGGAAGTGTCCTATCGGCATGGTAAGGAGGGAAGGTTGGATGCCGACACGATCTATGTTCGACCGGGGCAGACCGTCGTCGGCTAGGGCAGTCACAGGCGGTTCGGTCTTACCATTCGTCAGTATCGGGTAAAGAGGGATCATCATGCCGGTAATCTGGGGCCATGTCGAATCGGTCGTGAACCAACCGGAATCTCCTCCGAGCCTGGTGCTGAACACGAGGATACCATTTGGGACTCGCCGCACCGAGTGTATCGTGGGAGCGGGTGCCAGGATTTTGAAAGGCTTTGAACGGCTGAACCTCGACGAAATTCGTCCAGGTGATTTCGTGGTAGCGACCATTGCGGAGCATACCGGATGGCTGGAAACCGAAAGGATAGAGGTCATCGTGTTTCGAAACGATTCGGTGATGGGAGTTGGTGAAGGGTGATGCCGACCGACGCTAACCAGTTACGTCCTGCGAGCGGAGAGGAGCAAGGACTATGACAGCGAAGAAGGGCTGTATGGTGGTTCGAACCGGAGGATGCACAGCAGTTGGTCAACGACATGCTGAACGATAGTTTCAACCAGTTGCTGCACAGTACCAGAGTGGAGGGCAAAGTAGTCAGACTCCGCGAGCAGGCGGGGTGATCATCATCAACACATCACAGGAGGAACTCATGGCAGCCAAGCGTAAGACAGCAGCGAAGACATCCAAGAAGATCACGGCGGCGCGGAAAAAGAAGAAAAAGTAATTTCCGGAACCACCGTCATGCCCATGAAGAGAGAGACCGACGTCCTGGTCGTGCGGTACCCGAGAGGCTGTACGGCGATCGTCTGGTTCGATCCGGTCGCAGGGTCGATCACAACGAGTCATGCGGGTCTGCGCGCTACGCTTCGACGAGGAGTCCAGAGCTGGGAGGGATGTTTGGTCTTGCCCCACGATGGGCACGCCTTCTTGGCTGCGGTGTATGACCATCTGTTCCTCAACGGGTATGCCGTCCAGTGGATGAAGGTGAAGGCGGTCCTAGAGGTGGACAATAGGTATCGTGTCTAGTACGGAACAGATCAACATGGCCCCGTTTTCAGCATGGCTTCCCGCGCGTCCCAATCAGGACTTCGATCTGACGGTGAAGATCGTCGGGAGAGGCGCATCGGGTCTCATCGATGAACTTGCGACCATTGTCCAAGCCTTGACCCTTCACGGTTGCCAGGTGATGGTTCAGACCGGCAGGTTGAATGGTGGCTCAAGGCACTTGGTGCTGAGCCTCAGAATCGCATCGCGCCCGTTCTACTCGATGGGGCATGGATGCGATGTGGTCGTGTATCTGGATCAGGACCCTCCGGAATTCTGGCGATTCGGTCTGCTGCCGGGCAGCGTGCTTGTCTGGGAGCCGCCTGAACAGTTGCGTCTTCACCCGCTCCTGCCTGACGGGGTCATTGCCTACCCGGTTCCTCTCCGGGAGCTGAACGCGCAGTACAGCCAGGACACATGGGGAAAAGGGTTTGTGGCGATGGGAGTGCTGGCCTATCTGCTCGGCTTCTCCGAGGAGGCCCGGCGGGTCTGTCTGAAATCCCTCACGTCATCCCGTTTGTTCGACAGCGGGTATCAGTTCGCTGCCCGCTCGCTCGTCAAACATGACATCTATTCCCTTCCACTCGCCGCGCGCGGTGATGCGCGCATCGTATTGAGTCCGGAAAAATCCGTGAAACTCGGGTTTGCCGCGAGTCACTGCGAGTCTGGAACGGACTGCGCCGGCGAGCTGGAACGATCACCGACACAGTGGCTCGCCAGACACCTCGCGATGGCCGACAAGATGGTCTCGGTGCTGCACAGCGAGCAGTTTCCAGACGTCCAGGCCTATCGAGGCCCGCACGGAAAAGTTTTCGCGTTCCTTCATGGAGATGAGGCCTCAATCTTGTCCTCGCTGAACGGCTGTTCCGACCCGAGAATCCTTGTCGCAGCTGATGTGGCCGACGCGTTGCGACTATTGGTCGTCGGGCATCGATTGATCCAAACGAACCAGGCCGGTGTGGTGGGAGTCGTGGTCGAAGAGGCCCTCACGGCACGTCTCGAAAGTGTCGGGGTCGGAGCATTGGCAGCGGCCGTGAGCGGGAAACAAGCGGATGCCGCAGACGGAATCGACGGAGCTGAAGAAGATGGGACGTCGACTATGCGGGCTGAGCCTGAGGGGGGGGGCGGCGCGGAGGTGGGATTCATCGCCTGGGGGGCGACACAAGGTGTGGTTCGTGACGCACTGATGCTGTGCCGGAATCTTGGCATGCGCGTAGCCGCCTTGTATCCCAAGCAGATTGTGCCGTTGCCGGTGGCGCAGTTGGAGTCGTTCGCGGGTACCGTAAAATGCGTGGTGGTGGTGGAGTCCGGTCAGACGAGGGCGCATGCGGATCGCATCGAGAGGGCCTGCTCATTTCGACTCTCTGTGGTCATGCCTGGTAGGGGAACGGCCCTGACGCCGATGGACTTGTTTATGAGAGAAGACCTTGGAGCAACACCCAACAACCGATCGAAAGGAGTCCAGGATGAGTCGGTATGAAATGACCGTTGGTCCAGAAGGCTATTTGGCCACTCCCGTTTCATCACGGGGGGTCGTGCTGCCGTCGAAGGGAGAAGGCCTTGTAATGGGTAAGGTCGTCCCCGAGCAACAGGCGATTGACGAGGCCGCGCGGCGGCTCCTCAATGCCAAGAATCCCACAATTTTCCCCGGTCCGTTGGTGCTGTGGGCCTGGAATGAACAGGCCACGCAAGAGGCTAAAGTCATCAAGGCATTGGCCAAGGCGATCCCGGCCAAACTCATTCCGATGCCGGATTACCGGCCGAAGTACCCAAAGATTTTTCCGGAGAAGGAGATCAACCCGAACCATCCGAATCTGACCATCTGGCAGAACAAGATTGATGTGTGTTTTTTCGTTGGCGTCCATTGCCACCAGTCCAATATCGCGTTGAAGATCATCCGTGGCGGGACCAACTGTTTCACCATCGCGCTCTGTACCTTCAATGGCGATGACGAGGCACACATCACGATCCGTGACCTGACAGCCGCTACGATCCAGCGTATTGTGGATTCGGTCCATCGGCAGAAACGAACGCGGCCAGCATAAGTGCAACGAACGTCGAACTTGGTATTTACCTTATAAAAAGAGGGCATGTCATGCGATTCCTTCTTGCTACACTTGTCGCCGTGATGACTGGAATGGGCTCGTTCGCCTGGGCCTATGAGGAGATTCCCGTGACGGAGGGCGGAACCCTCGTCGGCACCGTGACGCTGGAGGGCAAGGTGCCACGCCCGAAGGGCTACAACCTGATTACGCTTCCTGACCAAGTCTACTG
>PLBR01000192.1 GCA_003135435.1 Nitrospira sp.
GCTGGGTCCATTTCATTAGCACATCACATTGGACTGACCCCCTAGATTGAGACCGTTTGGAATGAGCCGGTCTGGTCCGGTAGCGGATTGCTCCAGTTTTCACTGGTCCTGTTTACGGGAGGAGGTCAGGGGTGGATCAGTAATATAGGTGGACGCCGAGTCCGAACCATTCGGTGTTGTGCATATAGAATTGTCCGTTGGGCGAGGGGCCGGAGAAATACTCCGCCAGCACCTGCAGCCTGCGATCTCCGATGCGTGCATTCTCGAATTGAAGTCCCGCCATGACGGAACTGGCGACCCGCCAATTAGTTCTCGCGTTGGCCTGGAAATCTCCATACGCCACCGGACGAACCTTGCCGCCCCACAAGGTCCAGGGGCTGGTGAGTTCAGTGCCCACTTGGCTCGTGCCACGTTTCAGATCGCTCGGATCTCGATCCACCAGCATTCCCCCGCCGCCATAGATCCGAAACCAGGAGGTCAGCTCATAGGACAACTTCAGGTCGAGTTCTTCAAAGCTCAAATTGATTCGATTGATCGGCGTGTGACTATCGAGAATAAATTCATCTCCCAGATGTGAACTCTGGTGATGCAGGCGGAGGAAGCCGGAGAAGGGGCCGGTCCGGTAGCTGGTGAGAAGCCCGACGGTATAGTCGGCGTTCTGGAGGTCTTTCGATGAGGCTCCCATATTGAAAGTGCTGAAGACTCCGGCCTGGAGTGCGATTTCCCACTGGCCGTCCAGAGGAGCCGCATTGCGGTAGAGCGCGAACGTCTCACCGAAATTGGCCGAGCCGGTATTCCTAGGCTCTTGGCCCAATGAAACTTGACGGGACGCCATGGAGAAATGCGGCCATCGCGGGTCGGCATGGAAAGGAGCCACGAGGAAACCGTGCGGAAGGAATTTTGACTCGGGCTTGGTGGGTTCTTGCGGAATGGGAGCCGGCTCATGGACATCGGTGTGAGCCTGGCCCTCTCGGATCTCCACTCGCACCACACCGGGAATGCTTTCCAACGCCATCATGACTTTTGTTCGGTCGACCGTGCCGAGCGACTCGGCATCGACAATCACGACTCCCCGCTGCACCTGCAGGGACGCCTTGGCTGCGTCAAATTCATGTCTCAGGACAGCGGCGGCGTAGCCGGCGATATAGGAATCGTCAGCCGCGATTGTTGCCGACACGATCCCTAGGATGAGGCAGAGCACGAACACCACGCCCCCCGTCGCGATGCTCACGGTGCAGCAAACAGAGAACTGACGGGCGGGCACGGAATCTTTTACGCCAAGAGTTTCAGCCATTACAGTGATACGCCTCCCACGTGGGCAAGTAGGTGTCCCATACTGGGAAATGTGCACAGAGAACAGAAGACGCGTACCTTAGTCACCTGTCATCATCTTGCGCACAATTCCTTGTCGAAACCCGACAAAGATCAACGCCAATTGTCAGGGTCTTGCATTGACTTGTGGCAGGTGTACGAAGAAATCAGATTGACCCACCACTCTCCCTTCGGCCTCTCTTCAGGGCATTCTCGAGTCGGTGATAGAACATGTTCGCAGTTTGAGGACATGACCCTGGACCAATCTACCAAGGAGGCTCGATTCGAGCAGACAGAGTAGCAGCCGTCGGTCCAGTTTCGACAGAAAATGAATCGTCTCATTCTTGATACAACGTTGAGGTAGAACTGACCTAGCCCGTGAGCTGCAGTATGTCGAAAAGACAGCGTGGGATCTAGTCAAAATTGATCAGGTCGGAAGAGTTGACCTGGCAGGCAGCATGACTCTGCTCCCTACGCTAAGATCAGCAGTAATTCGGGAACCTAGTCGTGCGGGACGATAGTGAGGACGGTCCGCTGATGAAAAGTCCTGCCGAACGCCTCACTCAGAACACCCAGGACGATCAATCCCCAGCAAACAGTGAGGAGAAGGCATGACTCAACATGGGTGTGAGTTGTGGTGGGTAGGGGGTGTTTGTCACCAGATTGGCACCAAACGTCCTGGTACGTGAGCCTCCACGATGATAGGCTATCGCTGACAGTTGGATTGCAGGGGGCCATGCTGCGAGCGTATTTGGACGACAGCGGTTCGGATGACTCCGATGTGCTGGCCATCGGCGGAGGAATTTCCTGGCCGGACAAGTGGGGAGCATTTGAGCACGAATTAAGGTCCTTCCTCACCACGCACAGTCTCGATATGCTGCACATGTGTGAGTTGAAATGGGATGGGGAAAATGATGATGGACCCATTGTCCGAGGCGCGTTCTCACTCGTGCATCAATATGTGGAGTGTTACGTCGGATGCAGTGTTCGGGCAGCGGACCCTGCTCTGGAGCGGTATCACGACGCTGGACTGGCGTGCGTGGAGGCAGTGATCGACCTTGTCGAAGAGCGATGGCCTGATGAACAAGTGGAGATCGTATTCGAGCAGACCAAAGGCCTCACCGGACGGTGGTGACTACTATCAGAGATGCCATCAAGCACAAATTTGGGCAACAGGCATGGAATCGGGTCTCAAGTATTCACACCGGGACGAAACACACGCTCTCGCGTGGAGCCGCCGACTTCATTGCCTACACCTACCGTGTGATGGCAAAAACTGACAGGCAACACCTGCAGAGCCTTCCACGTCTCAAGCAGTGGGCTGTTCAGCAGTTGCAGAAAAAGCCCGGTAATCGGTTTACGTCGGCGAGCTGAATGGAAGATTCGCAGCCTCGCCCTACCTCCCTCTCCGGTGCATCGAGCCGCTACTTGGTTACACGCACTTCCACGCGACGGTTCTTGGCACGCCCCGCTGCCGTATTGTTGCTGGCGATCGGATTGCTGTCCCCTTGGCCTGCGGCCGATAAATTGCTGCTCACACCGCCGTCCCGTAGCGCCTGAGCGGCACTATTGGCACGAGCATTCGAGAGCTCCTTATTGGACGGGAACTTCTTCTGCAACGCACCCTTGATCGCAATGTTGTCGGTGTATCCCGCCACGTGCACCTGCTTTTCAGGGAAGTCTTTGAGGACCTCGCCCACACGCTTCAAGACGTCGGTTCCGTCGGACTTCAGCTGGTCTTGCCCCGAATCGAACAGCAGGCTGGAAGCCAAATTGATCGTGAGGGCGTTGGCGGATGGATGCACCGCTACCGTCCCCTTGGCAATTTCCGGTTGCAGCGCGTTCAGCAGGTCCTTTTCAGCCTTCGCTAGGCTGTCCTTGCTCTCTGATCGAATTGACCACGCGGGGGTTCCAGATCGCTCAAGCGGCGGCTGAGCGTGCCGGTCTGCTTCTGTGCTGCAGCCAGCCCGTCCGCCAGCCGTTGACGCTCTTTTTCGGGATCCTCGCGGGCGGGCATGTCTGAGGATGCCTTGTCCGTATTCCCTTGACCGCAGGGCCAAAATTTGACTCCCTCGCCGCCACAAAACATGGCGCGGGTATCCCAGGTCGAACAACCTGCCAGCGCGACCAAGCTTGTTGCCAGCACGGCAGTCTTGAATGCGTGCATGATGAACTCCTTCCGTGAATTCTCGCAGGTGTGTCCGATGATGATGAAGTCGAACATAGCCTGAAGGAAGACCCCGTAGTTAAGAGTCGGTGACCCGCCGCCTTGGCTGCGGTGAGCTCTAAGGATACGCCAAAACCCTAGACAAATCGAACCAATGCCAGGCGATCTGAAACAAGTTATTGGCTTCATGCTTGAGAGGGAGTTCAAAACGGAAAAGGGCTGGCGTGAAGAAGACTGATTATAAAGAGAAAAATGTATGGGGTGAGTGGCGGGTTTCGAATTTCA
>PLBR01000185.1 GCA_003135435.1 Nitrospira sp.
GATGGTCTGCTGTGCCTGGGCCTGTCCGATGGCCCTGATACGGAGCCCTTCTGCCTCACCATCGGCCCGAATCCGGATCGCATCCCCCTCGCCTTTCGCCCGTGTGCGGGCTATATCGGCATCCTTGGAGGCGATGGTCAGTTCGAATTCTTTTTGTTCTTTCTCCTGTTCCTTCGCCTGTTTCTGCTCAATCGCGTGCAAGACAACTTGCGGAAAATCGACATCGGCCAAGGCGACACTATGGATTTCCAAGTGACGTCCTTTGAGCTTTTCGACCACCACCGCCTGGACCTTGCTCGCAATCTCCGCGCTCTTTTCCGGCACCGTCACCATGGTATAGCCGGAGACCACACTGCGCACCGTGGCCATAAACTGGGGTTTGACAATCCGCGGGTAGAAGTCCAAGCCCACCTCTTGGGCCAGAAAATACAGCTCCTCCGGAATAGGCCGGAGGATGATGGCCGCCTTAATGAGCACCTGCAGATCATCCGCACTCAAGGCATCAATGTCTTCGGTAAAGCTCTGCCACCGAATATCGTAGATGTACACGTTATTCCAGGGCGCCTGCCAGTAATACCCGTCCTTCAGCGGTTCGGGGGAAAGCCCTTCGGAGAGCGGATGCCAGAACAACCCCCGTTGGCCTGGTTGGATGGTGGTTCCGCAGGCCGCTGTCAGCAGCAGTACGGCGAGCACTAGACTGGTCATGGCTGGACGTGTCATAGCTCCCTCCCGGTACGGCCACGCCAAGCGTGGCTGGTTAGTAACCTTGTGATCGTGTGGGCGGACTGGGAACCTGGCCTTCACCCACCAAGCTCAGGTGACGGCTGGCAAGCCGCTCCTCTTCGCGCGCCGCCTCTTCGTAGAACTGGGCTAACAGCCGTGTGCCGGTGACCCATTCCGACTCCTGCCCGAACAGCCGTTCATAGACCACCGCGCGATTAGTCAATTCCTCGGCCTGTTGGCGCGACATCGCTGCCTGGTGGCTGTAATAGGACGCAATTGCCCAGTGGTCTTGGCCGGGATCGCGCGAGACGGGGTCCAGTACAGCCCTGGGTCCTCGGGTACAGCCCGACACAAGCAAGACACCGAGGAGGAGGACGAGGACTAGTGGGTGCATCAAGGGCGGTTCTCCTTGCTCCGCAAGGGACACGCGATGGGAATTCATGCGGGGAAAGCAGTAGCTATGGCCCCGACACAGTTGGTTGCTACCGCTCCTATTATCTCATTTGCTTGCCCTCCAACACAATGTCAGGCCTCTACCTAAAATGAAGGTTGCTCTTCACTGTCTGCATCGTATGGTTCACGATCCTGCTCTTGCGGGGAAAGACGATCCGTCGATTTCTCAAGACCTGTGGAGTATTCTTCCGGTAGGTCCAAAATCAACTGTTTTTGAACTCAAACGCGGAAACTCCACGCGTCATTAGGTGCGACTAATAGCTCTGGCCTGTCATGCTTTCATAGGCTTCTCGAAGTGTCGATACCTCCACGATCGTGACTCGAAGGTCCTCAGCGAGCGGCCTTAGATCCCACTCCCGAGTCTTGGTCTGGCCTTGCGGAATCAAGATCGTGGAGAAGCGTCCTGCAGCCGCCGCTTGAATTTTTTCAGGGAGCGCCCCCACGGGTAGAATACGGCCGCTGGGGTCCAGCGCCCCAGTCATGACTACGCCAGGAAGGATTCCATCATGTCTGAGAGCAGCCATCATGGCCACGGCAATCGCTGCACTCGCGTTGGGTCCCCCCGTGAGAGAGGCGCCACTGACATTCTTGAAGGTCACCGACCATGTCCGAGGATCCTCCCCCGCCGCCTCACAGGCGGCGAGGACCGCTATGTACGCCGCGGTTTTCCAATCCTCGCTCAACGCCCCACCCCTGTAGGGTCCCAGGGCTCGGGATCCTTCATTAAATTGGATCTCGGGTCCCACCGGATTCGAGAGACGGTCAGCCTGGATCGCAATGTAGTTTGTCGTGCCGATGTCCTGGGAAGACACTGAAAGTACGGGAACTTTGAAGAAGAAGCGCTGCTCACCGGTTGCACGGTCGAGTCCAAGGCTGAGCGAAGCGAACGCAATCAGAGTAGCGAAGCAAGAACGAGAGATCCAAGTTTGAAGAGAGGGCTCACCGAGCATCATAACTTTGGCCACATCAAAAAGATTTCTTCTTGACCCCTTCGAGAGGATACGCGGATGGCCGCAGAAAATCGAGATACCATCTCAGGTTTGCTCTAGGGTTTTTGACCCCTCCCTATGCCGGGCATGCGTCTTCAGGGAAGAAGACGCATGCCCGGCATCAGTTTCCAATCGGATTGGCACCAGCACGGTTGGTAGGGATGACTCAGTCCGTGGTGTCTCACATGTGAGCATGTCTGGGAGGGTTAGAACAACTCGGTTAGAAACCGGGTAATGGCGAGGTTGTCAGGCGAATATCCGGGTTCATGAACCCGCCCTGAAGACGATTGGACTGACATGATAGAACGCAGTGGCACACTCAATCAATGTTGTGTGGTGGCACAATCACTCCGACCCTACTCCAGCCCAGCACACGCACGACACGCGAGAAGCAATTCACCCTGTTGCGCTTGCAGTTTGTGAGTCAGCGACCAGCACGCCGCCATTCGTCGGCGAGGATGGCGTAGAGCAACATGTCCTGCCACAGGCCGTGTTTCCACGTGTGCTGGCGCAGACGGCCTTCCTGTCGCATGCCGACTTTCTCCAGACAGCGGATCGAGCTCACATTCTCGGGACAACAATAGGCAAAAATCCGGTGAAGCTCCAACCCTTGGAATCCCAACGTCAGGAGGCCCTCCACGGTCTCGGTCGCGTACCCGTTCCCCCAGAATGGGCGACCCAACCAGTAGCCGAGGTAGCCTTCGTTGCGACGGGGTTGAGTCACGTGAAGCCCGCAGCCTCCAATGAGGTGGCCGTCCTGCTTCAGGACGACCGCCAGGTCAAATTGTTTCCGAGGTCGTCTCCGTTGTGCCGCAAACGCCTGCGCAAGGAACACCTTGGTGTCCTCCTCACGGTTTGGCCCCCAGTCCGTGTACTGCGTGACCTCAGGGTCTACGGCGTAGCGATGCACGGAGGCGTGGTCCGCAGGCACAAAGTTTCGCATGAGGAGACGTGACGTATGTACAGGCAGACCAGGGTGTCGATAAAAAGGATTCGTCATAGACCGGAACAGGTTCCGCCACCGCATGGATGTCCCTGTCGCCTCTGTGAGGCCGTACGCACAGCGAGGAAGCAATCGATCCATGTGCTGCGCTCCCATGCGTGACCCCGTTCACAATCCTACTCCAGCCCTGAAACAGATGCAGTTGATTTGCGGATGGTTTGAGAGTATTGATCCGCAGGTCCAAAAACAAATGTTTTTGCCACCGGACCTTGGGGCAAAAAGAATCTCCTTCGTCCTGAATGGCCGTTCCGACTATATGAACTCCCATTCATAATTAGGCCTCTGCGCTCCTCGTGTCCCTAGCCTCCTTCCCTATGTGTCGGCTACTTTTCTGCTGACGATCCTCACGATAACCAACGGACTGCCTTTGAGGATCGCATGGAACGGTGCGAGGCCAGAAATCTCCGGATCAAAGCCAGCATGATCGCGCGCGACTTTTTTACCATCCGAGTAATTGCACCTCTGTGATACCCCCCCCCCTCGTAAAATCAGGTCGGCATAGGATAGAGAATCCCTTGTACTTTTCGGTGGATGGGGCAACCACCAGCGCTAGAGACAATGGAGTTTAGACCAGTCCCGTTATCCGCGTGAGTAACTGAGAGGGTGGCGAAATACGGGCGCGGGTCACCTTGCACATGATCGAAAACACCGTTTATAACTGACCAGCGCAAACGTGCTTGAACGAGAAAAGGTGCTGGCCGCTAAAGGAGATCGAAATGCTTAGAACACCGCTTCTTATTGTTGCGTTATTGTTTCTGCAGAATATAGCGTTTGCCGGAACGGATCTACCATTGCCCGAAGGAGTCCACGTCTTTCAACAGGACATATTCCTATCAGGCGCTCCGCACGAGGACACGTTTCGTGAACTGGCACATGCGGGGGTCAGAATCGCAGTCGACTTGCGAGAGCCCGAAGAAATCCAAGGATTCGAGAAACGTGCGGCAACACGAAATGGGATCACTTACTATTCAGCTCCCATCTCCCGAGTTGGAGACTTGCAAAAAGATCAACTCGAAGCAGTAGATCAAATCGTTGCCCAAAGGCAGGGACAGAAAATATGGGTGTACTGTAATTCGGGAAACCGCGCCGCCTCTTGGATGGCCATTCATCTTGCGAAGACCCAGGGGATGCAGGCGGAGGACGCCATCGCTGAAGCCAAACCCCTCGGCCTAAATAAGGAAGAAATGGTGACGAAGGTTCGAGCCTTTTTGCAAAGGAAGTAACATGGCGCCCCTGAGTGCCAGGGTTTGAGATCTGCGATACACGCGTACGCCGGGTAAAACTAGACCTTCACCGGGTACTCGGCGAGCGGATCGAGGCTTGTCAGACCTGGTAGTCTCATTCGTGCTTCGAACGTGCAGCACCCCCCGGCCCTGACTGCACGTACGAACGTAAGCTGTTCGACCATCCATTGCGTCGACATCATGCAGTGGGATCAGTGAATCCCGTCTGCTGAACCCTCACCAGTATGGAGGGGAACGGCAAGGTTGTAACCGAGACTAGACCGGCGGTCGTGTTCAATCCACTCCTGCAACACCGCCAACTTCTGTGAGGAGCACGCTCGAGGCATCCTACCACGACGGCGTTGAGAGGCGTCTTTGCTGTTTCGATTATCCCTCCCAACCAAAGGGCACCGTTTCATACGAGGCTCCCCTGGCTCAATTCATCTCCGCGCTCGCGGGGAACACGTCACTGCTATCAGGCGTCCCGTGAGGGAACATCCGTGTCGAGCGTCCTCAATTGGCTGTGGTCTTCGAGATCGTGCGCCCGGTCAGGTAAAAGACGTATGCCGGCACCAGGGGCAGGACGCAGGGCGAGAGGAAGGAGAGCAGCCCGGCCAGCATGGCGATGAAAAAGGTGGGTGTCGTCCCGCCTAGGGAACCCGGCTCCAGATAGAGGTTATGCTCCTGCGTCCAGCGCGCGATGAGCGCCAACTGCTTCGTCAGGAGGGCAAAGCCGATGAGAATGAGCAGCGCGCCGTTAATCAACTGAATTGTCCGGATGTGGCGCTTAAGCGAGCGCAACAGGTCGGTAGTGCGATCCAGCGCCAGCGCAAAGAGGACGAAGGGAATCCCCAGGCCCAGCGAATAGCCCGAAAGCAGAAATGCGCCCTGGCTGATGGTCGCGGTGCTATAGCTCAGCGCCAGAATCGCCCCCAGCGTCGGGCCGATGCACGGCGTCCAGCCAAAGGCNNGTCGGGCCGATGCACGGCGTCCACCCCGCCGAGAAGAACATGCCCATGAGGAAGGAGGGCACATAGCCGCTGCCGCTGCGCTTGCCCCAATCGGCGCGGGTATCGGCGTAAAAATAGCGCAGAAAGAGGTCAATCCCGCCCTTTATCCAGCCGATCAACAGTAGCCACCAATGCTCACCCTCTTCAGCGGCGGCATCTTCCAGGCGGCCCAACCACCTTGATAGAGTGCCGAACAGGCCCATCGTCGCCAGGCCGAACAGGATGACAACGACACCCCCGATCCGGGCCAGCGGCGCCCGGAGGTCAAATACCAGTTGGCCGATGCCGCTCACCACCGAGCCCACGCCGACGAAGACGACCGAAAAGCCGAGCACGAAGAGGAGCGCATGGATCACCGGCTTGGGTCGGGCCGCTTGTCCCACTTGCGCCAGTGCGACCGCCGTGGCTGCGCCCCGCGTGTTTGTCTCTTCCATCCCATTGTCCTCCGCCGCCCTATTATATACCCGACCTTGCGATGATTGGCGGAGACTTCCCACCGCGAGGAAGATGAAATAAAAAAGCACAGCGGAGGCGGGTTCAGAGAGCTTTGTGTCTAGTGTGTAGGTCTTGGAGAAGTTTTAGGCTTTTCCCCCTCTCCTTGACCTCGATTCCCTTAAATGTCCCTCTCACTGAGGCCTCCGCTCACTTCTGAGATATCCGCCCTTCGCGAGAGGTCAAGCGTAGGAGAGGTCCCGTCAGGATAGGTCCCTAAATCACTGTAGGTGGTCTCCTATTCCGGTGTTGGGTCAGTCGACGTGACCGAACTGGCTTGCTGGCCTAACTGCTGGGGGCTGGTCAGTGGTGAGCCGATCAGGGATCGAAGTATCAGTCAGTGATTGGGCAAAATTTGTGCTAAAAGTTGTTCGAATAGACGAGAACCATTGAAATCAGTAGAGTCGCTAGAAAGTTCCTAGGCCTCGGTATTCAAATAAAAAACGGGGAAACCATTTGAANNGCCCTCAAACCCTCGAAATTCCAACCTGCCAATCCTAGCCGTCCTGTCTCCCTGAAACAGAAGACGGGAGGAAAGATCTAGTCGTGGGCGCAGCGTTTTAGGAATGGAAGAAAGATACTTCTGAAGAGGCTATCTAGACCCAGAATCGAGTTGACAGCCTAGATGTGCACTGTTAAGGTTCCGTGTTACCAAAATAAATTTCATAACACTGTAGATCATTAGCGATGAAGAAACTTGTTCGATTCGGCGTGTCGTTGGACCATCAACTGCTTGATGCTTTCGATCTGCACATCAAGAAGC
>PLBR01000166.1:0-3724 GCA_003135435.1 Nitrospira sp.
AACCCTGTCCGGAAGTCTGATGCACTGCGTTCTGAGTCGCGCGTAGGTGTGGGTACCGATGATGGCTCCTGACACATTTTTCTGTCCCTCTGACACAATTTGAAGCTGTCCAATTCCGACTTGACGATTCATAGGGAGTGAACTGTCTGTGCGTTGCTCCCATTCGGTACGACAAGGTATTCAGAATCAAGGAGGTCTCATGTCCATTGTGACGGCGGTAGTCCTCTCAACGATCTTGCTTGCCGTGACCGGTTGCGCGACCTCCAGCGCTCCCTCCGCCGCAAAGCAGGAGACGGGCAAGAAAGATTCCACTGGGAGCTGATTGATCTTCCACTGCGCGCAACCTTCTCACCCGCCCACCCACTGGCAGATATTTTTCATCCGCCTTACCCTCCGATTGCTTCGCAATCGATTTCCCGGGACGTGCCAGTAGCCCGGGCGAGGACCTTCCAATTCTCTCTACCTCTCTTTAGGGGAGTGGCCGAGGCTGCCCTCTACCACTTTCGTTCCCCCCATCGACTGCCTATATGATTCATGAATGTTAGGGCAACGGAATCACGGCCAGGCGGTGGTTCCCTCCGTCGCCGATCCATAGGTATTGCTGATCGAAGATCAACCCCTTGGTCGTCGTCACGGAGTTGGCTGTCGGCGGCGTAACATTGGTTGAGGTGACGAAGTCCGGTTGGCCGATTTGCTTAGATGCCGATTGATCGGTCGTGATCGGAAGATCGAAAAACATCGTGCGGTTATTGGTATGATCGCTGACGGCCAGCAGATTACCTTTCGCGGCCAGCGCATTGGGAAACGCCAGAGTCCTGTCTGTCGGGATGGTCGTGTTGGTTTTATTTTGCAGGCAAGAGGTGAAGTCGACTTGTCCCAGCACTGCGGTGGCGGTGGCGCCGCTTGCGGCAGGGATGGTGTCAAATTCCAAGACACGTTGATTGCCGCCGTCGGCGATAAAGAACGTGTCGTCATAACGCAG
This sequence comes from Nitrospira sp., assembly GCA_003135435.1. Taxonomy (GTDB): domain Bacteria; phylum Nitrospirota; class Nitrospiria; order Nitrospirales; family Nitrospiraceae; genus Palsa-1315. The sequence goes on from PLBR01000166.1 coordinate 983, forward strand.
AATTTCATAGGGACTGTTCAGCTTGCCCGCTGTGCACCCAGACGTACCAGTGACCATGTCCGGCTGGCCGATCACGTAGGCGGCTGCGGGATTGGTGGCGGTGGGAATGGGGTCGAACACCAGGATGCGATGGTTCCCTTGTTCGATCACGAATAACTTGTTAGCCATGCAGTAGGCGGCATAGGGATGATTCACCCCGGTCGCCGTCGTCGCGGCGGTGTTCGTCAAAAAGTCTGGTTGACCGATCACGAAATCCGCTGCCGTGCCGTTGGCGGTCGGAACCTGGTTATAGACCAGCACCCGGTTATTGTTCCGGTCAGAGACAAACATCTTGCCGTCGGAACAGACCGACATATGCACGTTTTCGTTGAATCCCACGGCCGAGGTCCCCGCGCCAGCATTCGCGGTGCCGGAGGTAAAGTTAGCCTGACCCACCACGACATCCGGTAGGGCCGTGGCATCCTGCGGAATGGTATTAAAAATCAGGACGCGGTTATTCGCTCGATCGTTCACGAACAGTTTCACTCGATTGCTGTCATTGGGATCGACATAGGCGCCCAGGGAGTAGATATTGTTCACCCCGTCTGGCTTGACGGCGCCCCCGTCACGATTGACCAATCGGGATACTGAATCGTTTTGAAATAGCACAAATGGAGCCGCGATCGAGGTGTTCAGCACCACCCCTGACCCGCCGAAATCGTTCGCCGAGGCTGGATTCCCAACGGTCGCGTTAGTAGCCGCATTCGTCGCCGGCCCTCCACCTTGATCGGAGGCGCATCCGGCGACGAGTGCAAGGATCGCTAGTCCAGCAAGGTATTGTTTTGAAATACATGAATCAGTCATGGTTTTCCCCCTCACAGAGAGATGGCCTGGAGTCAGGTTTTGAAAAAACGTCGCGTCTGCTGCCCAGTGCATCCATATGTTCCTTCTACGAAAACTGAGCAAGGCGTTCATGAATGGCTTCGCTTCCTGCAATGCCATCGACTGACCAAACATGCGCACTCACTTCATCACCCACAATTGCCTGTCCTGCCCGACAAGTAAAAGCATATCGAATCAATGGATTTGCGCATGCCCTGGAGTGGTTAATCCAAAAGGGGGGGCGGGTGGCATGGGGGAACAAGGCGCTGGAATACCCCCTGTGCCGGGCACTCCGTACGCAACATTAGCGGGTCCGTCCTCGGGGGTCCCGTCCGACCTGACGAGTACGGTCCGGATGGCGCCATCAGTGTGTCATCGTGGATGGGTTTTTGCAGATAGGCGAGTGCACCCAGATGCTACGGCTGCTTCCTGAATGGACGGTCGCGAGCTGAGGTGCACGAATGGACCGACCGGTGCAAACTCTGTCCGGAAGTCTGATGCCCCGCGTTCTGAGTCACGCGTATGGGTGGGTGCCGATAATGCCTCCTGACACCTTTTTTTGTCACCTTTTTTGTCCCTGATGCGCGCTTCCTTCTCCCTGGCTGCACAGGACGAAGAGTGACGTCATCGCCGGTGAGGCGACCGCAGCCAGTATGACTTCATTGACGGTAATGCGCATCAAATGCGCGACCTGTTTAGCAATTTTGGGATGAGATTATTTCGGTACGCCAAGAGCCCTCAGAATCAAGGAGGTCCCATGTCCATTGTGACGGCGGTATTCCTCTCCATGCTTTTGCTCGCCGTGACCGGTTGCGCGGCCTCCAGCCCTCCTTCCGCTGCAAAGCAGGAGACGGACAAGAAAGATTCCACTGTGAAACCTGCCAAACATGATGAGGGGAAGTCGATGAATGAGGAAAGCGAGAACGCCGTTCGTTAGGCCAGGCACCCCTGCGCGTCCGGGTGTAATAGTTATTTCCTTTTCCCTTGGGGGGATGGAACAGAGGGCGTCTTCCAAGCCTGCCCATTCTCTCTTCGGGGATGGGGTTGATTGATCTTCCACTGCGCGCGTCCAACGAGGGCCTTCTGAGGCCGCGCGTTGCCCGAGCACAGAAGATCATCAGGCTCCATCCCCTTTTCTGTGCTGACGGTGTAGACTCACCTCGTTGTCTCCTGCCTTCGTACCGGAGGTGCACCATGCGCGCCATTCAGCGTTTCGGCCAACAGCTCCAGCGACTGCGAACTCGCCGCGGTCTCACGCAGGAACAGCTCGCGGTGAAGGCGGGGCTGGTCCGCGTCTATGTGATTAAGCTGGAGCAGGGGGAGCACGACCCGACGTTGACTATGCTGGTGCGATTGGCGAAGGCGCTGAGGGTCTCGGTGACGGAGTTGTTAGGAGAGAGCGTGAGTGCGAGCCAGTGGTGGCAGGTTGGGGAGGATCGCTTTGCGACGCGAGAGGAGGCCGAGGATCACGCCCGCACCGCGGGCGAGATGTTTGTCGCACGGTATCAGAACAAGCCGGCAGGCCCCGTGCGCCGTCTCCTCCCTTTTTGCGAGACGAAATAGCCCCCTTCGACACCTTCCCACAGACGGCCTGGCTTTTCACTGCGCGAACGATCCGCGACCATCTGCGTCGTTCTCGGCCCGCTCCCAAGAACCGTGAACCGTGAAACGAGGGTCAGCCTCGGGCCTGCGGCCTCGCNNGCAATGTCGGACAGGCTCCTAGGTCGAATAATCAGAGGTCTGAGACGACCTTTCCAAATTTACGTGGGGCAGTTCATCTGCCCGCTTCTCTTATCCAGCGCGGGATGAGCCACGTTGTGTTTTGACCAGCTTGGAGATGACCTGTGTGATTCGCTCAGCCACCTTCGGCTCGTGAGTGTC
>PLBR01000166.1:3806-3983 GCA_003135435.1 Nitrospira sp.
TAGCTCCCGCTCAGCGAAAGATCGTTGATAATTCCTTCACCGGCAACCCCGTCCCCAAAGTAGCGCATCGTCGCGAATGTCTTGAGCCGTTGACCCTTCCGTAAGACAAATCCGGCCATGCTATCTCCTTGTCGCTATCGATCACGCTTGCAGACCAAGAACTCCTTGGATGGTCGC
>PLBR01000075.1 GCA_003135435.1 Nitrospira sp.
GTTGATCGGTCACACCCCTAGAAGGGGCCTCCCTGCGGGGCCCCTATGCCCTTCTTGATTCGCCCCTATCGTCGCTTCCCCGTGCACTGCTCTGTCACGTACAACGCTGGTCCATTCCTCACGCTGCCGCTGGCCTACTTCTTTTAGTTTGGGTCATTTTAATATTTCCTGAACGATGTTCGATTCGAGTTCTCGAAACGATTCCATGCTATCCCTCCAAGCATAAATAGCTGCATGTTGCTGTCGTAGCGAATAGCCACACCTCCTATCAGTTAAATGTGGACCTTTGCCTCTCCAAGCTAGACCTTGTCCTCGCCGCTTCATTCTCTAGAATGCGCCAAATCATTGGAATCGTGAATGAGCACGCCAATACGCCGCTCAGTCTAAACCAGGTACAGTTCATGCTCAAACAAAAGGGGTAGCCATGGATCGTACCTTTCTATGGTTCGCGGTTGTAATGATCCCGCAAAGGGGGCAACACTGTGTTACCGTGGCGCAACCCGAGACGAGAAGAGGCATGGACTATTAATAAGATCCCATCGGCAAGAAGGAAGCACAAAAACGGCCTAGCCTTAATCCCACAAGACCCCCGAAAAGGAGGAGCTGATTATGCGACGCGTTGATTACATGATAGGCACCCGGGATTTCGCAACGCTCAAGGCGGAGCAGTTCATGGAAGAAGTGGTGTCGTACTACCGAGTTGAGGATACAGGAGATAGGCTGGCTGGGGTGATCACTGAAGGCGGTTTTGGGAGTGTCCCCATTTTAGCCAGCGACGGCAAGGTAGTGGGTATTGTGAGTGAGTTCGACTTACTGAAGGTAATCATGGAAGGCAAAGAACTGTCCAAGGTGACGGCAGGGGAGATTATGACCAAGGGGGCGATCGCTGTAACCGAGGATACGCCAGCTATGGAGATCATTCAGCTGTTGCAGAGTAAACATCTCATCCGGGTTGCCGTGGTTGACAATGAAGGCAAGCTGGTCGGCGTCGTCTCTCGCAGAGACACCCTCTTGGGTTACCTCAGAGCGACAAAGCCGATATGGACGTTCTGACTGTCCTTCAACTCTCTGATTTGAGGATGGTCTATATGTAACCTGGATCTAGGTGACCGGCGACCGATCTGATTCGAGATGGATCACATGGGAGGAAACCCATGAAATCGAAGCAACCGACTCAATCGAAGACGACGCGCCAGAGACCCGCCCGCCGAACGGAATCTGGTTCTCCCACACCTTCCATATCGGCAACGCTCCACGAACGGATTGCCACACGAGCCTACGAACACTACGAACGACGCATCCGTCGCGGCCCCCTTGATGACTGGCTTCAGGCGGAGCAGGAAATCCTCGGACAACAGAAAACACGGCATGCTGACATGCCGCATCGTGGTGGATATGCCAAGGAGGAGCAAGACTGACAGCGAGGCAACCCAACCACTGAAATACCACCATGTGCCCCACTCGCCCCTTGCGCCGTCGTTCGCATCCCTCCTACAATACACCTCCCTGGTAAGGTTCTGACCGAACCTGCGAGGCTCCCATGCCCTTCACGATTCGCCCCTTCCGTCGCTTCCCCGTGCTATTCCTCAAGCTGCCACTGGCCTCCTGTTTGGGTTTCGGGTCACTGATCACCCTCCTGGTGCGGAGTAGTGTTCCCGCGCATGCGGAGTGGGTAGCGATCGAGAAACAATACCAATCACCAGGACGACAGACGGTGTACGTCGATGCAGACACCATTCGCCGAGAAGGGCATCAGGTGACGATGGGGCAATTAATTGACTTTAAGACCATGCAAGGGCGGAAGGGCCACAGCCGATTTTCGTCTACGAAGATCGAAAAGGAATTCGACTGCGCGGACCAACGCTTTCGCGTGCTTGCGCTCACGGATTTCTGGGGCAATATGGGAACCGGTGAACCGGCTGGTGCCTATGTAGACGGAGGCAACTGGGTACCAGTTGAACCCGAGAGTCTGAATCACGCGCTGTGGAAAGTGGCCTGCAACAAGCAGTGATCGCGCAGCCGCGCACCCCCTTCGGCGGAGACAAGGTTACACAATGAGCAACCAACGCCCCAAACGCGACACCATGTCCCGCGAAGAAGCGACCATCTTCAACATGGGGAGGCATCATGATCGAATGGGTTTCGTACAACGAATACAAAATTAAAGTCTGCTCCCAAAGCCTACTAGATGCCCGCTGGTTGCCTCTGATCCTCATATCGAAATCAGTTGGAACTCAAGAACATCTCACGACAGTGAATGGTGAATCGACTGAGATCTGTAAGAGTTGTAAAGAGGCCGATAGCGTGGCTCTGAGGAAGGCAAAGCGGTGGATCGACCAGAATCGTTGATTGATTATTGGGATGGGGCAGCGGGTGGCGAAGGGGACGACGCACTGACCATGCGAGGTGTCGAACACAATGTCCATACGGAACTGACGCTGCTGGAACTGGTTCTGCAGTTGCACGGCGAGTTCAGAAGAAGTCTGGAGCCGATCCGCGTGACGCCGCTCCAAGCAGGCGTGATCCTTTTCCTACGTCGTCATGCGGACGCCAAACTGACGGACCCCGCAGCTCCTGCACACGGAGGACCATATCGGTGATGGCCATCAAGCACGATCCTTCTTCGGCCGCCCCCTTCCGATCGTATCCGGCCGGCTTCTGATAGCCCTCGAGGTAGGCATCGGTATACGTCGAGCCGGCCCCCTGAGTCATCTCGTCTTGGGAAACCACGGAATGAACGAACTCGTCGTCCGTTGGTACTCTCGATAGTCCTCTCCCCGGCTCACGAGGGCCTGGCGCTCCGTCCAGGGAATGCCCGTGACTTTCAGGAGCGCCCAGCCCATCCCAACCGGTCCGATCCAGGTCAGGAGCCATCCCGGCGTGCTCACCCCCATGACGACATACGCCCACCAGTGCAACCATTCAAAGAAATAATTCGGATGGCGGGAGTATCGCCACAACCCATCGCGACAGACCCGGTCGCGATTCCACGTCTTGGATCGGAATTGCGCGAGCTGCCAGTCGGCGAATCCTTCTCCCACGACGGCGGCGAACCAGACCAGGAATCCCGCCACCTCCCAGAGACTGAATGGAGGGAAACCCTTCTGCATGAGCACGAGAAAGGGTAGCGAGAACAGCGCCACGGCAGCGGCCTGCAGCTGGAAGTAACCGAATAGTATGATCCCCTCGTTCGATCCCCACTCACGACGGAGATGCTGATAGCGCGCATCCTCATCCTTCCCGATCACGCGACTCAGTAGAACATAGAGGCCCAGTCTCAGGCCATAGAGGGCCGCCATCAATACCAGTAGGATCTTCCGTTCGAGATCGCCCGTCGTACTCCAGGCATACCAGGCCACCGCGCTCACCAGGCCGATACACCAGCCGACATCCGCAATCGCGACGTTTCTCATCCAACGATCCATCAGCCACAAGACCAGCATCACGCTGGCCATCACCGCATATACAACCACCAGCGCCGTGAGGGGATCCAATGCATTCATGAGTCCCTCAGTTTCCTAGGAGGCAGTTGAACACGTCCGCCCACGGCGTTCTCGTCTGGACACATGTTCCATGACGGCCTAGTCATAACATATAACCGTTCGCACTGCGGATCACACCCTCATGGTGAAGTCCATGAAAGACTTTGCCGCTTTGGAAAAATGGCTGGCTATGGGCACAAGATTTTACACCATTACCACAGAAGTGGAGGGACTCCCATGTGGCAGTGGTACGAAACAGCCGCTATGCCGGGTCACGCGATTGGGCAGTACAACCTCGCGAAACTGTATTACACGGAACTGGACGTGCCACAGGACAATGTGCGGGCGTATATGTGGGTGAACCTTGCAGCAGTACACATGACGGGTGACGAGCAGAAGTAAGCGGCAGAAAACCGAGATGATGTTGCACGGCGCATGACTCCCGCGCAGGTAGCAGAAGCCAAGCGGCTTACGCAACAATGTCAGGCACGGAAGTTCAATGGCTGCTGAGTAGGATTTTCCTCTCTCTCTTTACCGCAATGCTCGCGCCACACTCGCCGTAGACCGCCGACACTCTTCGCCATCGCCCATAGCGATCAGCCCCTGCTCCCCACAAGATGCCGCGAAACCTATCCAGATGAAGAAACGGTGATATTCTGCTTCTTCGGGATCGCCCTGGTCCCTCACTTAGGCGCATCCATCAAGCTTTCTTCTATCTCCTTCTCCCCATTTATTGGAGGGGTAGCCCAGGAAGCGCCTCCAAAGGCTAGAGCGGAGTCCTGTCTACAAATGGTGTCGGATTCTCGTGCGCGAAGTGGGCGTCAGATCATCGGGTGAGAGTAGGCGTAGACATGGTCACAAACCAGACGATGAAAAGACCACTGGATGCTGCCTAGGGAAGGGGGGCCTAGGCAGGCTGCCTAGGCAGCGGCTTCGTCCCTGATCTCTGAAACTCATTTCCTAGTTATGCGGCGTGTTGTCTTCTTGGTGCCCGCCAGTTGTGTGCGCGTGTAGGACTTCGCCGCTCCTAACTGTTTCCCTGTGACCCTCGCCTTCTCGGCCTTGGTCCGCTCATAATATTTGCGCACATTGGCGCGATTCCGGCAGGTGGCCGAGCAAAACTCTTGGCGATAGTGGCGGACCAAGAGTTTGCCACAGCCGACCCTCGCACATTCTCGGAGCAAGCCCTGCGCCTGGGCCAAATCCTCCAGCAGGCGGAACCGCAATCCCTCCCGCACATCGTCGGCAATCAATTCCCTGTGCAGGTCTGTTCGGCCTTCTGCCCTTAAGGTGCAGCGCACCGTCACCTCAGCCGTGGTTGGCACAGCCAGAGGGCGAGGATGGAGGAACGCCTTCAGGTCCCGTCCAAGGACCGTGCGGATCAAGGCCAATTTCTCGTCGAGCGGTTTGTGATTATCCTCCCCCCGCATCGGCAGTTCATCGGGGACCGTGGGCTCGCCCAGCACCGTGAGATGCGGGCCGCCATGATCGACCCCCGCACAATGAATGCGCATCCCGCGCAGATACGTGGCCATGTGGTGCACCACCGCCCGGAGGGCCTGTGGTCCTTCCACGTCAGGGGTTTCGTTTTGAAGGCTGACGATCCACGCCAATCGAGATACGAGCGCCACGTCTGGCGGTGAGACGATCCCCTCCATGACGTTTTTTCCCCTGTTTTTCTTAGATAACATCTGTTGCCTCATTGGCCTTACGATAATTTCTATTAGGCATTTGCAATATAATCTCTATAATATTCATATTTCAATTAGTATTATGCCATAATACTAATTGAACTACAAGTAATAATGTTGTCTTCCACATAGTACATAGTATACCGTGGCCGCACGTCACCCAACGAGAGAAAGGAGCGCGTATGGCACGGTGCAGCTTTTGTGGGAGAACGTTTGCCAGCGCGCAAGGCGTGCGCGCGCATTTGAAAACCTGTCCGGCGTACCGGCGAACACGGCCGAGCCGCCCTGCGCCTCGACGCAACCAGATGCGTGAGGATGAACGGCAGCTCGACCGACTCTGTGCCTCCGCCGGAGCATCAGTCCCATCGCCGCGCGCGTCCGTGTCAGATGTGCCCGAGTCCAGGCCCATGCCGCGCCCCGGCGCTCGCCCCTCTCAGAACCACGCGGTTGAGGACCTGCGACGCCACCAGCAGGCCCGCGAGGAGGCGCAGCGCCGGGCGGAGGCCGCTCGCCACGAACGGGCCACCCGTATCCGGGCCCTCGTGCAGCAGGTGAAGCTCCTCGTGGTGGATTTGCATTTTTCGGTGCCCCCTGTGCCCTCCGCGGCGATCGCCGAGGCGAAAGTGGCGATTGAACGAGAACTGATCCAGCTGCCCTTGCTCGAGTTGCCCCTCACCGAGTTGCAGCAGATCGCCACGGGCCTACGAGATAAGATCTACGCCACTTTTCGGACGACCCCAGCCTCTGTTCCCGCACCCTCGACTAGCGTCATCACCCCGACCCCGAATCATCTCTCACCCAAGGAGGCGACCATGCCGATGCGGAAAGTCCTTTCCGGGTATTTCGAGTGCCCGTTGTGCGAGGAGGAATACGAGTTGGACCGAGTCCCGGAGCCGGAGGCCGTGTGCGAGGAATGCCACGTCAAGCTGGAGGAAGTGGACGAGGAGGACAACGATGGCGAATAACGCGGCAGATCCCGGCCCGCCCAGAGTCTCCGCCACACGCGAAGAAGGAGCCCCCCGATGACGCAGTTGCTGGATGAAAAACAGGCGGCCGCGTTGCTCAATGTGTCGGTGAAAGCGTTACAGGCCTGGCGCAGCCGCGGCGGCGGCCCGAAGTTCCTCAAGATCGGCGGACGCCTTGTGCGCTATGCGATGTCCGATCTCGAATCGTTCGTGCTGGACGCCCTCCGCACCTCCACCAGCGATCGGGGTACGACTCCTCCGAGCCGGCCGAGGATCCGCATTGAGCACTTTCTCGACAAAACGAGGCAGCCGCAGACGACACCCCCGCCGGAGGCCGCCCTCCCCGCCTCACGCCCGAAGCCCCGCTAAATTCCAGCGCCTGCCTACACCGTGACTACATCGACCCTCCGGGAGCACGCGCTGATGCTGGAAGGTGTGGAAACGAAAGGGAAACGAGGACGGCGGGCCACCTCGGGCCCGCTGACGGCCCATCAGCATGTGATGTGTGTGGTCGGCGTGCAGACGACCAGATTGGGGCGAGGCATGACTGACCTGCGGGTTATGAGGCTGATTGAGGCGTATTCTTGAACTCCCTGTTTTGACTCTGGTTTCCCGTTTTTCTATTGGTAGACAAGGCCTTACAAGATTTCGATCGCGTCTAGTCTGTTCGATCTGTTTTGGTCTTTTGGGCTGTGCTTTAGCACAAAATTAGCACAGCGCATTATTCTCTCATGTTTTCAAGTCATGATCATGCAGTGATCACTTTGGCCGGTAGTTTAGTTTACGATGTGGTCGCTCAGCCACATCAGTTTTTCAACAACTGGGAGATGCCCATATGGCCTGCCTACGTGAGCCGCTGATTAAGAGATGCCCCATTGACCAAACTCAGCAGACCCAGGAGCATGTATCTGAGCGGAAAAACAAGGAATCGACGTAATCGAGCTCGTGCTGGATGAGCCTAGGTTGGAGGATTCCGGTAGCAGAGTGGTAGCAAGCAGCTGAAAAGGTCTTGCCTTGCGTGGGCAGATATTGGCTCATGAGGTGATGAACTTTGGAAGATACTCTAAACGTTACTTAGATGTTTTGCCATGACCTACGGAAGAGTAACCTGTTTCCATCATCGTGATGCGATGGAGCGAAATGTTGTGCCCCGCTTCATTTGTAGACAGGGATATTGCGTCAGGAAAGATGCCAGAAACAGAGTGAAATCTGTCCAAATGATCGGAGTGGGAGACGGTCGTGGACCTTGTAACAGAATGGCGGGCGAGTGTTGCCAGATATCCCTTTGGAAGTGGAGCCTCGGAAGCGACCGAATTCTTTATAGAAAGGATGGTCACAAACGAGAAACGATCTGTCTGCAAAATAAGTGGGGCAGTGCAAGGCGACAGAGCATCGAGCTGAGCTGACCGTCGCTCTTGCGAGCCGGAGGACTTCATGACATATTGGTAAAAGTAAACGCGCAACCGCCTGGACGTTACACAGTCATGAACCAGCGAACGCCGCTACCCAATCCCGCCAACCTTGCCTTCGTCGAGAACTTGCACGTGGCATTCTTGCAGGACCCTACGTCGGTCTCGTCGACGTGGCGAGACTACTTTGAAGACTTGGGGAGCGAAGGCGGGGCTCAGACGGTTCTGCGACGAGGCCCCGCCCGCCCGCGAAAGCCCCTCTTCGACCCCGAACGCAGTCGTGCCGGTCATGCCGTGACGGGTACCAGCCCTGTCGAGGTGGACGCCATCACAGAGCAGCAAGATCGCGTCACCCAACTCGTCCACGCGTATCTGGTCCGAGGCCACATGGTCGCCGCCGTTGATCCCCTGGAGATGCCGCGTCCGGTCCATCCCGAGCTGGACCCTGCTTTCTACGGCTTCACGGAGGTCGACCTGGACCGACGATTCTCCACGCACGGGATTCCCGGGGCGGGCATCCTTACGTTGCGCGAAATCCTGGAGCGCCTGCGGGTCACCTACTGCCGTTCGATCGGTGCGCAGTTCATGCACATCGACGACCCGGAGCGGCGGACATGGCTGCGGGACCGGATGGAGAAGACACAGAACCATATCCATCTCAAGCGGGACGAGCAGCTCCGTATCCTCACGCGGCTGACCGACGCCGTCATCTTCGAAGAGTTCATCCAGCAGAAATATCCCGGCGCCAAGACCTTCTCGCTCGAAGGGGCGGAGAGCTTGATCCCGCTGCTGGACCTCGCCATTGAGACTGCTGGCGCCCACGAGCTGGACGAAATCGTGTTGGCGATGGCGCACCGAGGGCGGCTCAACGTCCTGGCGAATATTGTCGGGAAGCGACCGCGGGAGATCTTCCATGAATTCGAAGATGCAGTCGACCCTCTCCCGGAAGGGCGTGGCGACGTGAAGTACCACCTGGGTCACAGCGCGGACTGGATCACGGCGTCAGGGCGGAAGGTGCACCTGTCCCTCTGCTTCAACCCGAGCCACTTGGAATTCGTAAATCCGGTGGCGCTCGGACGCGTGCGCGCGAAGCAGGACCGAGCCGGTGACCCGGCCCGCGCGCGCAGCATGGCTCTTCTCATTCATGGGGACGCGTCGTTCTCCGGTGAAGGCATCGTCCAGGAGTCGCTCAACCTGAGCCGACTCGAGGGATACCGCACAGGCGGGACGCTTCATGTGATTGTCAACAACCAGATCGGCTTCACGACCCTGCCGGAGGAGGCGCGGTCGTCACTCGACGCGACGGACGTGGCCAAGATGCTCCAGATCCCGATTTTTCACGTTAACGGAGAAGATCCCGAAGCCGTAGCCCAGGTCGTGCGGCTCGCCATGGACTTCCGGAGGACTTTTCGAAGTGACGTGGTCGTTGACATGTACTGTTTTCGCCGGCGAGGCCACAACGAAGGGGACGAGCCGGGCTTCACGCAGCCGATTATGTACAAGGTGATTGAGAAGCGCCGGCCGCTCCGCGAGTATTACCTGGAACATCTCTTGCGGCTGGGCGAGGTGGATCGTGAGGAGGCGGATCGGATTGCGGTGGCGCGCCGACGTGAGCTCGATCGGGATCTCACCGAGGCGCGGAGCCCGGCTTACATCCCTCTGCGAGAGAATCCGACTGGGATCTGGAAAGGGTACTATGGTGGACTCGGTGGCAACCAGGAAGACGTCGGAACCGGGGTCGAGCACAGCCGGCTCACGACGCTGATCGAGGCGCTCACGCGCCTGCCCGAGGAGTTTCATCCTCACCCCAGGATCGCCCAGTGGCTGGGGCGACGACGAGAGATGGCCGGTGGTGCACGCCTCATCGACTGGTCCACCGCAGAAGCGCTGGCCTTCGCCACGCTCGCGGCGGAGAGCCATCGGGTCCGCTTATCGGGTCAAGACACGCCTCGCGGAACCTTCAGCCAGCGGCACGCGGTCTTGCACGAGATTGAGGGCGGGCGGATGCTCATGCCGCTTCAGCAGGTCGCGCCGGATCAGGCGCCGGTGGAGATTTACAACAGCCCCCTTTCTGAGGCCGGGGTGCTCGGCTTCGAATACGGGTATAGCCTGGACTGCCCAGACGGGCTGATCCTCTGGGAGGCACAATTTGGGGACTTCATCAATGCCGCCCAGGTCATTATCGACCAGTTCATGGTGAGCGCCGAAGAGAAATGGCGCCGGCTGAGCGGGCTGGTTCTCCTCCTTCCCCATGGATTCGAAGGGCAGGGACCGGAGCACTCAAGCGCTCGTCTCGAGCGTTTCCTGGAGCTTGCCGTCAACGACAACATTCAGGTCGTGAGCCCCACGACGCCTGCCCAGTATTTCCACGTGCTTAGGCGCCAGGTGCTTTGCCGATGGCGAAAACCGCTGGTTGTGATGACGCCGAAGAGCTTACTTCGCCACGCGCAAGCCGTGTCCACACTTGAGGACCTTGAGCAAGGTCGTTTCCGACGAATCCTGTTCGACCGGACAACCGTGCCGGAGCGAGTCGGACGCGTGTTGCTCTGCACGGGGAAGGTCTACTACGATCTTGCGAAGATGCGGGAGGAACTCAAGCGTGACGGCGTCGCGATCGTGAGACTCGAACAGCTCTATCCTCTGGAGGACGAGGAACTGCGCGACGCCTTGGCGTCGTATCCGGCGAAGGCGCCGGTGGTCTGGGTCCAGGAGGAGCCCGCCAACATGGGAGCCTGGCGGTATCTTCTCGCCCGATTCGGCGACAGGCTCCTGGGCACGTGGTCCTTCTCGGCGGTCTGTCGACCGGCCTCGGCTAGCCCCGCCACCGGGTGGCATGCGCTCCATAAGATCGAGCAGGCGAAACTCCTCAAGGCGGCATTCGATGGCGATTGAACTCAAGATTCCGACGATCGGGGAGTCGATCACGGAGGTCCAGATCGTCGACTGGCTCAAATCGCCGGGCGAGACCGTTCACCAAGATGAGCCCATCGTGTCGCTCGAGACCGAGAAGACCTTGCTCGACTTGCCCGCTCCTGTATCGGGGGTTCTTGTCAGGACTCTCAAGAAGAGGGGCGAAACGGCCAAGATTGGCGAGGTGATCGCATACCTCGAAGAGGCAACGGCCTCGAAAGAGCTGGCAGCACCCGCTTCTCCCGGCACAACCCCCACGAGCAAACCGATGCCCTTGTCCGGGCCGATGCCCGACACGATGCCGGTGATGCCGGCAGTACGCCGGCTGCCGACTGAGCACCGGCTCGGCGTCGAGAAGGTGATGCCGACCGGGCCGGAACCTGTCCACACGATCGAGACGACGCGCGCAGAGGAAACTACTCCGTCCAGACCCGCTCCGCATGTGGCAATCAGCGAGCGGGAGGAAGAAGCGGTTCCCATGAGCCTACTCCGGCGGCGCGTAGCCGAGCGACTCGTGCAGGCCCAGCAGACAGCGGCCCTGCTGACGACCTTCAACGAGATTGATATGACGGCAGTGATGGCCCTGAGGCAGGCCCATCAGGAGGTCTTTCAGCAACGTCACAAGGTGAAGCTTGGCCTCATGTCCTTCTTCGTCAGAGCCAACATTGCGGCCCTCAAGCTGATTCCGGAGCTCAACGCCGAGATCCGCGGTACCGACATTGTCTACCGCCACTACTACGACATCGGGATCGCCATTGGGAGCGGACGCGGCTTGGTCGTGCCGGTATTACGAAACGCCGAGCGCTTGGGCTTTGCTGAGATCGAGACCGCCATCGCCGATTTTGGCCTGCGCGCGCAGGCCAATCAGCTTACATTGGAGGAACTACAGGGCGGCACCTTCACGATCTCGAACGGCGGGGTGTATGGCTCGCTGCTTTCTACCCCGATCGTCAATCCCCCGCAGAGCGGCATCCTCGGGCTCCACGCGATTCAAGACCGACCCGTCGCTCATGACGGGCAGGTCGTGATCCGACCCATGATGTACATCGCGCTCACCTATGATCACCGGATCGTAGACGGCCGCGAAGCGGTGACGTTCCTCAAGCACATCACGGCGTACATCGAAGATCCCGCCCGGATGCTCCTGGAGATTTAAGGGAGGGCTGTCCACTGCGAGCACGACCTGAGGATCATCGACGCAGGCCCGGGAGGCTATATGCCCCGTCAGGATCACGCCTGAGGAGCATCCGTAGACGACCACTTCGCCACGAGCGCGGCCGGTGACCAGCCCCCAGTTGTTAGGCCACCGTTCAAGTTCCTGCACGCCGACACGCTGATCGGTGCGAAGGTACGAGTCTCTGGGGCGGGTGGCCGATACCCCAGCCCACGATGTGGTTGTAGCGTTGGCGCCAACCATCCACGATCATCCCCGCCTCGTGCAGCGTATAGAAGAGTTCGCCGTTGAGCAATTCATCCCGCAATTTTCCGTTGAAGGATTCGACAGATCCGTTCTCTCACGGACTCCCTGGCTCGATACACAGCGGCGCGACGGTGAGCCGGTCGTACCACTATCGAAGCATCCGGGCAATACACGCTGGGCCGTTATCGGACCGGATATGCGTCGGGCAGCCGCGAAGCAGAAACAGCTCAGCCAAGACCTCCTGGACGTCCTGTGACCTGAGGCGCCGTCGGACCGCAATCGCGAGACACGCTCGTGTATACTCATCGACGATCGTCAGCCGTTTCAGCGGCCGCCCATCCTGGGTGCGGTCCATCACGAAGTCATACGACCAGACAGGGTTCGGATACTCAGCCCGCCGGCGGATACAGGCGCCATCGGCGAACCAGAGCCGGGCCCGTTTGGGTTGTTTCTGCGGCACCTTCAGCCCCTCCTGCCGCCAGATCCGCTCCACGTGTGTGTGATTCACCCGCCACCCCTCTTGGTGTAACGGGGCGGTGATCCGCCGAGTCCCCGTAGCGGCCATACTCGTGGGCCAGCGTGATAATCCGTGTCCGCAGTCGGTCCCCGCCCTCAGTGTGGGTGGGCACAGACTGCTGGGTGGCCCGGCATTGCCCCACCGCTCGACAAACCCGGCGTTCTGAAACTGAGAGCGTCGCCTATGCATGGCACACCGCTTTTCGGCGTCGGGCCGGGCCTAGAAGTTTCCCGCAGCCACCTCCTTCAAGATACTATTGTCGAGCGAGAGATCGGCCACCAAGCGCTTCAGGCGCGCATGCTCCTGTTCCAGGCCCTTCAGCCGTGTGGCTTGATCGACCCGCATCCCGCCCTATTCTTTCTTCCACCGGTAGTCGGTCTGTTCCGTGATCCCCAGCTTCCGACAGGCCTCAATCACCGCAAGCCCGTTGCCCAGTTCGATGTCGATGGTCCGCAACTGCCCGATGATCTCTTCCGCCGTATACCGTGTTCGTGCCATGCCCCCTCCTTTCGCCGATCGAAATCTTAACTCCAGATCCGGCTTGGTTTATAGGGGGCAGGTCATTCGCGTGGCTGCCGATTCATTGGACCAAAAGGCACAGGAGGCTCAGAGACAAGTTGCCGCATGGGATGATTCAGTGAGGCCCAGCGCGGATGGCCCTTATTTCCGACACTGATTCCGCGAGAATAGGACAGTTCAGAGTCCCCGTTATACTTGATCACAACGTGAATATCACCCCAAGGACAAGCTTATGAGATCAACTTGTCTCAGCACTGCCGTACAGAAATAATCCTATAGTGTCTTTTCGCACCGTGCGCCACGTGCGAAACCGCCCTTCTCCCGAACATCCTCAGCAACTCGGCACATGATTTACTCGAACACCACAGGCAATCAGTCTGGTATTGGTATTGCTCCGGACAGTTCCGTGGAGGATAATCGACATCACGATGCCTCTAGAAGCTCACTCGCTGTGAAAGAGAGGTACACCATGGTTGATGCAAGTGAAGTCGAAGCGGCCATTCTCCGGCACGTAGCTGAGCAAGGGTCCTGCGCGAGTGAGGAGTTGTTTCGCTCCCTCTCTCGCTTCACTCTTAACCAGGTCTTCTTCGCCACAGACCGACTCAGTGGGACGGGAGAGTCAGCCTTCGCCATCCGACCCGGTGTGACTATCTCGTCTCAGCAGCAGTGTCTGGCACTCGCAATGAGGTCAGCCCCTTGGCTGATCGGGTAGGGAATGTGTCGTGTGAGAGGGTTCGTTGATTCGCCGATGTGATCTCTGCGTCAGGAAACGCTTGGAGTCTCCACTATGAACCTGAAAGGCCTTATTCATAGAGAATTAGGGGAAGGGATGACGGAAAAGGAATTGGCTTCGGCCATTGGCGTCTCCCTGCAAACGCTCGAAAATATTCTTGCCAATAAATTCCCTGAAGACCCAGCCAGATGGGAAAAATTTGCGAGGTACTTTCGGATGGATGTGGATTTCCTTCGGACCGGTGAGTCGGCACACTCAAGAACGATGCTTGACCTACCNNAAACACCTTCCTGGTGTCATCCACGCCGAAGCGGCGCTCGAGACGACGGACGTTTCGGGGACACGCACCGTCGCCTTGAAAGTAACAGACGACTCCATGGAGCCCCTGTTCAGCGAAGGGGAGATCATTTTTGTGAATCCCGATAGCAAGTGGAAGGCTGGAGACTATGTCATTGCCAATCGTCCGGGCGGGCATCTTGAAACCATGATCCTCAGACAAGTCAAACCAATTGGGAGCCAATGCATGCTCCATCCACTGAACCGGAAGTACGAAGACCTTCCGTTGACAACACAGGACGAGGTGTGGGGGAAGGTCGTCCGGCTGAGGAAGAATCTCTAAGAGGCTCTGAATGCGTGCATGATCATAAGGAGAGCGTGGAAGTGTGTGCGCAACAGCAGTCCAGAAAGGAAATCATGATGACACGAAACGGTCTGTGGCGACTTGTGGTCCTATCAGTGTGGTGGCTCTCAGCAGCCTCCATCGCCGGCGCAGCGTCTGAGTTCGAGCAGGCTCATCCCCAGCTTCTTTCCAGTGACCGGGTGCTTCTTGGCACGGTTGAGGAAATCAGAAGCGACCAGGCAAAAATCAATATGAGTGAGGGACAGCCTCGGTACCTCCCCATGAACGTGCGAAAAGATAAGGGATTGCCGGAACTCAAAATAGGAGATCTGGTCGAGATCACCATCAATGATCAAAATCTGCTGGTCGATGTGCATAAAGCCGGCGAGGCCAGCCACCATCGTGTGGTTCGAGGGCAACTCGCCGAACCGATGCCAACCGGATCCGATGAGGCAGTGATTCGTACGACGGATGGGAAAGAAGAGTCTCACCTCATACGACCGGTCGCGAAAAGCAAGGTAGCTTCAATTCCCGTCGGGGCAGATGTCATTTTTCTCATCGACGAGTTGGATAAGATCGTAGATGTGACGATGGGGAGCGTGGAATCAGTTCATCGGGCGGCGGAACTCGGGCAACAGAAATCTCCTCTCAAGGGCAACCTCGGCCAGGTCGTGGGTGTGATCCTGAAACCCTTGAAGGACAATACCATTGTCATTCGCACCGAGGACGGCAAAGAGCACTCATACGAGGTGCGTCCGCTCATTCAGCCGAGGCTGGCGAAGCTATCCAAAGGCGATGCCGCCGTGCTCTTGGTGGACGAAGAAAACAAAGTGATGGACGTCGCCTTTCAGCCGAAAAAGTAAACAGACACAGACATGAGAAGTCAGAAGATGGAGGAACGTGTGAGCGTCCAAGGCATACCGGTTGGAGGAGTACATACCGTCAGGCAGAACTGGCGACCAACACAGTGACCTTCCACGGCGGACAGAATGGACTACCGATCGCCGTGGCCTTGCTATCCATCCACACCGGCTGGGGCCTCGGTTGTTAAGGAGCAGCGCAGCCTGAACTGCTCCACGAAAGCGGAGAGGCCACTTCTGCGGCCCGCTGACCTCACACATTGGCAAAACACATGATGAAACGGCAACAGCCTCAGGGGTACGTTCAACACTCAGCCATGAGGAGGAGACCACAATGAACTCAAAAGCCATCGCAGCAACACTCGGGGGTTCTCTCTTTTTCTGAGCATCGGCACGCTGTCTTATGCCCAAGAGGCCAAGGGTTTCACACAATTCAACCTCGCGATTCTCGATGAACATACTGTCAGCTTTGTGGTGTCGTTCGCGATCATCGTGGGTGAGCGAGGGAAAGTCAGCGGGATCACGTTCACCGTCACAAATCATATGAAGAAGGAATAGGGATTCGCGATCGACAAGTTGCGCGTAAAGGAGGTTGTGAAGCCTGGAGAAACCGAGACCATCACGCTCTCAGTGACGGATTTGGATGGTATCGGAACCGATCAGAGCGTGCTCCGTACTATAGTCACGTCGATCCGAAGCACATCGGTGGGCTGCTGTACATCAAGCGTTGAATGGCGATGGCGCGTGACGAAGCTTCGGTTCCCTGGACCGCTCCAACGCTAATGACTCGCGCACCTCGGCCTATCGTTCCAAGGCGGCTGAGTCGTGGGCTCGTAATGTCTCGTAGCGGAAGCTCAAGACGGAGGATCTCAGAGGAGTCCATGAAGAGCGGCGGCGGCGGAATCGGTGAGACACCAAGAAAGGCGATCAACGAGACGTGTCAGCAAGCAACAAGGAGGATCTCATGACCATGCCAGGCATTCCCGCAGGTGGGCTCAAGACCGTCGGTCAGATTGACGCCACGAATTCGTTGGTGTTTTACGCCGGGCAGAACGGCCTGGAGATCGCGGTGCCTTGTGTTCAACCCACACGGCTGGCGCGCCGGTGGTGGATGCGAACGGCAAATATCTCGGGTTCATCAACGAGTTTGATGTCATGAAAACGCTTGATGAGGAGCGGGATCTGAGCAAGCTGGTGGCGGAGCATATCATGCGGAAGGATCGGCTGGTGATCACCCCTTCGACGACGATTCCCGACGCGGCGAAGATGATGGAGCAACATGGGGTTGTGGGCCTGCCGGTTGAGCATGACGGTGTGGTGACGTACTCCGTCACTCGGCACGATGTCCTGCGGGCACGGTTAGGCCTGGGTGTAGGCTGGGGCATTGATCCCTAGACAGCCAGAGCCGCAGAAGGGCTGAGACAAGGAGTATCACATGAAGAGCACCGCGGCAGACGAGCAGGCCAGCAAGTTCGTGTGGTCGCTCGCGCGTGGCGAGCCGAATCTGGAACAGATCGTCCTCACGGTACTCGCGGATAAAACTCGTGAACTTTTATAAGGTTGTGACGAATTCCGTGGCTTCGGTGTGGATCATGCCGCTTGGGCAGACACCGAACTACCTCGATCCGCAAAGCCAGGAGGCCCTGCACGAAGTGGATGTCAGTGGGACGGCGCTCCTTTACTCTTTCGGCCAGGCGCCAGAGGGGGAAGCCATCGGGAGCTTGGGATGAAGGAATTGGTTCGGATTGGTGGGTGACAGAACAAGAAGCGGGCCATGATAGGGATTAAACGTGTGTACAGCGAGCCTAGCGCCCGTGATGGCGCTCGTATTTTGGTTGACCGTGTGTGGCCACGGGGCTTTAGCAAGGAACGGGCGAGGATTGATGAATGGAGAAACGAGCTGGCACCGAGCACTGGGCTCCGTAAATGGTTCGGACACGATCCCGCCAAATGGACCGAGTTTCGCAGGCGATTCCGAACAGAGTTGACTCGGTTTGGAATGATGGATGAGCTGAAGAAGCTTGTGCGCCTCTCACGCAAAAGGACGATCACGCTCGTCTATAGCGCAGCAGATGAAGAGCACAACCAGGCGGTGGCGTTGAAAGAATGGCTGGACGAACTCAGCCGCGGAGCCCATGGCTTCCACGATGTCACCGTGTGAACGGCAGAGGGCATATATGATTCAACCCACAGCGCCTCACCATCGTTGTGGTGGTCAGGTAAGGGAACGTGGTGGAGGACAGGGGGCTCAGTCAGATTCATTCAGTATGAAAGAAGGAATACACATGACGAACGAGGAAAAGGAGAAGCGCATTCGTCAATGGATTGACCCAGAAGAGCGGGTCACGGTGCATTTTCTCGATGCGCCGGACCTGAATGTCACAGTGACGAACTGCACCACCCAATTAGTGGACCTCTCGATCGAGACGCACGTGCCCTATATGACACAAAACATCTCGGTCCCGCTCAGCCAAGTGGAGGTGTCAGAAGACTTCTCACACTACACGCGAGATCCCGAGCGACCCCTTCAACGACAACGATTGATGCTGGTGATCGATGAGAAGCGACCACCCATCATCTATTAGCGGATATGGGAGCGAGATCCTCGACCCTCTTGGTCAGAAAGAAATTGATCAACGGCTGTTGAAGTCATGACCCAACACCTGGCAACCCGGCCAGAAATACGTAGAGGAGTCCAATTGTGGATCGTCGAGTGTGTGTGATGGGAGAACGTCACGTCGTGCCACTCCTGCGATGGCAGTTGGGATAACAGACCACGTATGGGGATGGCACGAACCTCTTGAAGAAGGGACAAGCTGTGATGGCAGACATGAATGAAGCAGCATGGATCGAGGCCAATGTTGAAGTGGTCGAAAACTATTTGAAGAAAGAGTTCGAGAATTTTGCGATTGTGCATCGAGCCAACGGATCGGTCAAACATACCTTTACCGTTAATAATGGGAAGAAGCTATTTAAGCTATCTATTGGATGGCCCATCTTAGCCGATAGAAGTTTCACTCCAGCGAGAATTGACCGCTTACTGAAAGAGAACGTGGCTGAGGAAATGCGTCTACATGGAGAGGCCGGCTATCACTGGACGCCTTCAAAATAGGACACCCCTCGCCGTTGAGGCATCAATGCTGCGCGTGATTGAGGAGAAGAGGGCGCATCCACTCTCGCTCTCTCGGGCGGGGGTGTTCTCTGACAATGACGACAAAGAGAACAGAAACGAATGTAACGGTTTCTTCTGCTGTGAACGGGCAGAGAAAGTAGTATGCACATGAATTCCAATTCCATCATCAGTTCTGACGATCCAAGGAGTACGACAAGGCCGGCTACGAACTCAAGGCGGCCGCGCATGGGCTGGAAAGCGCGGCGGGGTGGGCCGGTGCGGAAGAGAAGGCTGGTGCCGCTGTGGCTGTGGCCGACACTAAAGCACTGGGCGACAAACTCGCCTCCGGCGCAACCTGGACGCGTGAGGAAGTGGCCAAGGGCTTTGAGGCGCTGGGCAACGCCATCAATGCGTTGGGCCAGAAGATCGGCAGCAGCAAGAAGGCAACCCCGGTCAACGTGGGGTCGTGAGGCGCTCACGCCTATTCAGCACGGGGACGAGTGAGGGGGATCATGCAGGATCAATCCTCATCGTAGTGGGCGTAGATTATTTACGGTGCAGAGCTGACTCTTCACGAGAAAGCGAGGTGTGACATGTCGCAGAAGCAAGCGAAGACGATACCAACGGTCGCTCGTCCTTCAGTCAAACCAACAGAGGACCCACTGGCGTACGCAATGTGGCTGACGGGGGAAGTGGACCATGGACCGGTGGAAGAGCGGGGCGCTGCAGAAGGGCTCTTACTTGAAGAGCTTCAACGTCGAGGACCCCAGAAGCGGTCGGGAAACAAGGTACTCAAGAAGAACGTCTCAAAATAACATTCACCTCGCCGGGTGGCCTGGCCCACGCCCACTCATAGAAGTGTGGCCACTGAAACCCCGCCAGGGAAAGGCACGATGAACACCATAGGCGAAACNNGGCGCCGCCCCGATGGCCTATGTCTTGTGGACCAGATTGCTTCAACATAATCCGACCAATCCGCACTGGTTCAATCGAGACCGATTCGTTCTGTCGGCCGGCCACGGGTCGATGCTCCTGTATAGCGTGCTGTATCTCACGGGCTATGATCTGCCGCTCGACCAAATCAAACAGTTTCGCCAATGGGGCAGTCTCACGCCGGGTCATCCCGAGCGCGGGGTGACCCCCGGCGTGGAAACCACCACCGGTCCGCTCGGTCAGGGATTTGGCAACGGAGTGGGCATGGCCATCGCCGAAGCGTATCTGGCCGCCCGGTACAATCGGCCCGGTTTTGAGATCATTCATCATTTCACCTACGGGCTGGTTAGCGACGGCGACCTGATGGAAGGCGTCGCGGCGGAAGCCGCCTCGCTCGCCGGACACTTGAGACTTGGCAAGTTGATCTATCTCTACGATGACAATCACATCACGCTCGCCGCCTCGACGCAGCTGACGTTCACCGAGGACCGTGCTCAACGGTTCACGGCGTATGGCTGGCACACGCAATCGATCGGCGATGGCAATGACGTGGACGCCATCGACGTCGCCATCCGCGCGGCGCGGCAGGAGACGGAGCGCCCCTCACTGATCCTGGTGCGGACGCATATTGGCTATGGGTCGCCCCACAAGCAGGACACCTTCGCGGCGCATGGCTCCCCGCTGGGGGAGGAGGAAGTAAGGCTAACGAAGGAGAACCTGGGGTGGCCGGTCGGACCACCATTTCTTGTGCCAGAGGCAGTCGAGCAGCATTGTCGCCAGGCCGTTCACCGTGGTCGACTAGTAGAAGCGGAATGGCATCAGAAGTTCGCGGCGTACGAAACGCAGTATCCGGCACTCGCCCGCGAACTGCGCCTCCTCATCGCGGGAGAATTGCCGCTAGGCTGGGATGCGAACATGCCGCAATTCCCCGCCGATGCCACAGGCCTGGCCACCCGCGTCGCTTCGGGGCATATCATGGAAGCGATCAGCCGGACACTTCCCGGCCTGATCGGCGGATCGGCCGACTTGAATCCGTCCACGTATACGGAGCTGCACGAGGCCGGCAACTTTGAGTCCCCCGCCATGGCAGTCGGTGATCTGCAAGGGTCGGCCCGCGGTGGCTGGAGTTATGCCGGCCGCAATCTGCAGTTTGGGGTTCGCGAACATGCGATGGGGGCGATCTTGAACGGCCTGGCCACGCACGGAGGCACCATCCCGTTCGGCGCGACGTTTCTGACCTTCTCCGATTACATGCGCCCGCCGATTCGACTCGCCGCGTTGATGGGCATCCAGGTGGTGTATGTGTTCACGCATGACAGCCTTGCACTGGGTGAGGATGGCCCGACCCATCAATCCGTGGAGCAGGTCGCCAGTCTGCGGGCGATTCCGAATCTGATAGTTATCCGGCCCGGCGACGCCAACGAGACGGCGATAGCCTGGCGGGTGGCGATCGAAACGCGGGACCGGCCGGTAGCCTTGATCCTGACGCGGCAACACGTGCCGACGCTCAACCGGTCAGAATTTGCGTCGGCGGACGGTCTTCGCCGCGGGGCATACATCCTCGCTGATGCGCCGCAGGGCCACCCACATGTGATTTTGATCGCCAGCGGATCGGAGGTCAGCCTCATCGTAGCGGCGCGACAAGTGTTGCAGGAGCAGCACATCGCCGTGCGTCTCGTGTCGATGCCGAGCTGGGAATTGTTTGAGGCCCAATCCCGTGACTATCGCAACTCGGTGTTACCTCCGTCGGTCCGGGCACGGCTCGCGGTTGAAGCGGGCGTGACGCAGGGGTGGCATCGGTATGTGGGGGACCAGGGAGACGTGATCGGGGTGGACCGTTTTGGCGCGTC
>PLBR01000209.1 GCA_003135435.1 Nitrospira sp.
GGGCAGCACCAGATGTGGGCTGCCCAGTACTTTAAGTTGGCGAAGCCGAATCGCTGGTTGACCTCAGGGGGACTTGGGACTATGGGTTTTGGATTTCCCGCCGCCATGGGGGCCCAGGCCGCGTTTCCAGGCCGGCTGGTCCTCTGCATCGCCGGCGACGGCAGTATCCAGATGAATATGCAAGAAATGGCTACGGCGGTGGTGCATAAGCTGCCGGTCAAGATTATCGTGATTAATAACCGATTCCACGGGATGGTCCGGCAATGGCAGGACCTCTTCTACGAAGGTCGGTATGCCTCGAGTTATTTAGAAACGACGCCGGACTTTGTCAAGCTGGCGGAGGCGTACGGAGCGATCGGGCTCAGGGCCAGCAAGCCATCTGAGATCGATGCTGTTATCAAGGAGGCAATCGCGGTGAATAAACCGGTCATCGTCGATGTGCCGACGTATCCGTATGAAAACGTCTATCCGATGATTCCCGCTGGCGGCTGCAACCATGAGATGATTTTAGAAGATCCACCGGCCTTGAAAAGTAAGCAGTCTGGAGCGGGCCAGGTGGCTCCGAAAGATTCAGACACGATCCTCACGGCTTAACCGTCGGTGTCAGGAGTACAGATTGGGCATGGAACACATTATCTCGGTGACCGTGGAGAATAAGTTTGGTTCGTTGTCTCGCGTTGCCGGCCTATTTAGTGGTCGCGGATTCAATATTGAAAGTCTCTCTGTGGCGCCAACGCTCGATCCCTCCATGTCGCAGATGACCATCGTCACGTCCGGAGACGAGCGGATTATCGAGCAGATTGTGAAACAGCTCAACAAATTGATCGACGTCATTAAGGTCGTGGATCTGAACGAAAGCGATTTTGTCTCGCGGGAGACGGCGCTCATCAAAGTGCATACGCGACCGGAAGATCGCGCGGAAGCATTGCGGATCGCCGATATTTTCCGGGCCAATGTCATCGACTCCACGCCGGCGACGTACACCATCGAGGTGACCGGAGATCCACAAAAGATCGAAGCGATCATCAACCTGCTGCAGCCCCTCGGAATCAAGGAGCTCACACGAACCGGACGGGTTGCGGTTGCCCGCGAATCGATTCGATCGACGGGCGTGCAGGCAAAAAAGATTGCCCGCGAATAGGTTCCACCGGGCTCATTATCCACATCGGCTTAGTAGAACGAACACCGTTGTTACCCAGGAGTCATCGATGAAGATTTACTACGACAAGGATGCCGATATTCAACAGATCCGGAACAAGAAAGTGGCGGTGATCGGTTACGGCAGTCAGGGCCACGCCCATGCGCTCAACATGAAGGAGAGCGGCGTGAGCGTTGTCATTGGGTTGCGCGAAGGTGCCTCATGGAAGAAGGCGGAGCAAAGCGGAGTGAAGGTCATGCCGGTGGCCGATGCCGTCAAGGCGTCCGATGTGGTCATGATTCTCGCGCCTGACGAAGCGCAAGCGGCCATCTATCGGCAGGACATCGCCCCGAATCTGAAGCCGGGATCCTATCTCGCGTTTGGCCATGGCTTTAACATTCATTTTGGACAAATCGTGCCACCGCCCACGATCAATGTGTTCATGGTCGCCCCCAAAGGACCGGGCCATCTTGTTCGATCGGAATATATGAAAGGCAGCGGGGTGCCATGTTTGCTCGCGATCCATCAGGATCCAAGCGGAACGACCCAGCAGGTTGGTCTTGCCTATGCCAGCGCGATTGGGGGCGGGCGGGCCGGTGTGATCGAAACAAATTTTAGGGAAGAAACCGAGACGGATCTTTTTGGCGAGCAGGTTGTCCTCTGTGGAGGACTCACTTCTCTCATTCAGGCCGGGTACGAGACGCTCGTGGAAGCCGGCTACTCCCCGGAGATGGCCTACTTCGAGTGCCTGCATGAAGTAAAATTGATCGTGGATTTGATCTATCAGGGCGGCATTTCCAATATGCGGTATTCCATCAGCACGACGGCCAAGTATGGTGATATCACCCGCGGCCCTCGGATTGTGACGGAGCAGACGAAGCAGGAAATGAAGAAGATCTTGGGCGAAATTCAGCAAGGCCAGTTCGCCAAAGAGTGGGTGCTGGAGAATCAGGCGAATCGTCCGGTCTACAATGCGCTATTGGCTAAAGGTGAAGCCCATCCCATCGAAGAGGTCGGGGGTCGGCTGCGGGCGATGATGCCCTGGCTGAAGAAGGACCAACTGGTTGATAAGAACAAAAACTGAGGATTGAGGGTTCTGTGGCAGATCGTGCCATCGGCATCCCGTTTGCCAAAGAAGGAATTCCCTTCATCGGGGCTGTTGCCGGGGTTACACTACTAGCAGGATGGCTGGGATGGATTATTGTGGCGGTCGGGGCGGCGCTCCTGACGCTCTTCGTTTCCTGGTTCTTTCGTAATCCCTCTCGTGTGGTCCCGAGTGGGCCTCGTCTCGTGCTGGCGCCCGGTGACGGGAAAGTTATCGCCATCGAAGAAGAGTTCGAGCCTCGATTCATCAAGGATCGAAGCATTCGACTCAGCATCTTCTTGAACGTATTCGATGTGCACATCAATCGAATCCCTTGTGAAGGGGTCGTCGAGGAGGTGCAGTATCAGCCGGGTTTATTCCTCGTGGCCAGCAGGCCGGATGCGACGTTGAGGAACGAGCAAAATGCCTTGATGATTCGGACGGTGGAGGGTGCGAAGGTGCTGTGTGTGCAGGTAGCCGGGTTGATTGCCAGACGGATTGTCTGTTGGATCTCGTCGGGAGATCGGGCTGTGTGCGGTGAACGATTCGGGCTGATTCGATTTGGGTCGCGGATGGATACGTTTCTTCCGGTCGGGACGGTGATCAACGTGGCAGTCGGCGATCGTGTAAAGGGTGGAGAAACCATCCTGGGAGAACTGCGATGAAAACCACGGGACTTCGTCAATCATTCGGTAGAAATGGGAAGCGGCGCAAAGCCGCCATGCACCTGATTCCGAATCTTTTTACGACGGGGAATCTATTCTGCGGTGTGTATTCGATGCTGTCTGTATTCAATGCGAACTACATGGTCGCAGCGGTCGCCATCTTGGTGGCGATGATCTTCGACGTGCTCGATGGAAAGTCGGCGAGGTTGACGAACAGCACCAGCCATTTCGGCTTCGAATATGACTCGTTGTCCGACGTGGTGTCGTTCGGGGTTGCTCCCGGCCTCTTGATATATTCCTGGGCGCTGAGCGGACAGGGTATGTTTGGTGTGGCGGTGATGTTTGCCTATGTGGCGATGGGTGCGGTTCGGTTGGCCAGGTTTAATTCGACTGCGGCCGTGTCGGATGGCAAGTACTTTACCGGGTTGGCTATTCCTGCAGCGGCAGGGGTCGTGGCGTCGCTCGTGATTTTCGACCACTATAGCGTCAGAATTGGAACGGAAGTGAAGCCCCTCCTCGTCCTGTTTATTACGCTGACTCTTTCGTTCTTGATGGTGAGCACCATCAAGTATCGGAGCTTTAAAGACATGAAGTTCAGCGGCGGTCAGCACATTACCTATCTCGTGTGGGGAATTTTGACGCTCATGCTCGTAGCCGCCTGGCCCCAAGTTATGCTATTTGTCATCTTTGCCGGCTATGCCTTGCTTGGTCCTGCAGAGCGGCTTGTCGGACTTCTGGCCAAAGTGGCCGGGAAGCGTCCGTCGACCAAGACGGAGCAGTCGGTGACTGAATCGAAGTTCTAACAGGCTGCGACGAGGAGTAGTACGCGATTCGCACAGCAGTGAGAGAGCTGGTGCATGGTGCAAACCAGCCTGTGCGGCGCCGAACTCGCCTCTGAGCCAGAATCCGTGAAATCCGAGTAGTGGATTCCGCCTCGCCCCCGTGATAGGGCATAATGAAGGGTCATGAACAGCTGGGCATGTTGTTCATGGCTAAATCAGGGTGGTACCACGGAGCCTCTCAAGCCTCCGTCCCTGGGTCCAAGGGATGGAGGCTTTTGTGTTTTTGCAGACTGCTGAAAGCGGCCGCCAGCTTCGTTCTCGGCTCGAACACATCCTCAACGTACCTCGAAGGGTAAGCCTGCGGGGTTGTACTCGCTTGCGGCCTTGCTGAGCAACCGTTTTGAGCAGCCTCAAAGCGACAGGGAGAAGGGAGAAACCATGACACGGATGATACGAATTTTCGATACGACCCTACGTGATGGAGAGCAATCTCCAGGGGCCAGCATGAATGTAGAAGAGAAAATCATGGTGGCGAAGCAACTGGCACGTTTGGGAGTCGATATTATCGAAGCAGGATTTGCCTATAGTTCGCCCGGAGATTTTGAAGCGGTGCGGCGGATCGCGCAGGAGGTCGAGGGACCGACGATTTGCAGCTTGGCCCGCGCGCGTCCGGAGGATATCGATCGAGCCTGGGAGGCATTGAAGGGGGCTCCGAAGGTCCGCATTCATACGTTTCTCTCGACCTCGGATATCCACTTGAAGCACCAATTTCGAATGACGCGCGATGAGGCGAAGAAGCGCGCGGTCGAGATGGTGCAACTGGCGAGGGGGTATGTCGACGATGTGGAGTTTTCGCCCATGGATGCCAGCCGTTCCGACCCCGCCTATCTCTATGAGGTGATCGAGGCGGTGATTGCCGCAGGCGCCGGGACGATCAATATTCCTGATACGGTCGGTTATGCGGTACCACAAGAATTCGGCCGGCTCATTCGTGGCATTCGCGAGCAGGTGCCAAACAGTGCGAAGGCGGTGATCTCCGTCCATTGCCACAACGACCTGGGCCTCGCCGTGGGGAACAGCTTGGCGGCGGTGTTTGAAGGGGCCGGCCAAGTCGAGTGCACGATCAATGGGATTGGTGAGCGGGCAGGGAACACGGCACTGGAAGAAATTGTCCTGGGGCTTCGGACCAGGAAAGATTTTTATCAAGCCGACACGAAGATTCATACCGAGGAGATCTCGAAGACCAGCCGATTGGTCAGCAAGATCACCGGCATGGTGGTGCAGCCGAACAAAGCGATCGTCGGGGCGAACGCCTTCGCCCATACGTCTGGCATTCACCAAGACGGGCTACTGAAGGACAAGGCGACCTATGAAATCATGCGGCCGGAGTCGATTGGGCTGGTAGAGAGCAAGATGGTCATGGGGAAGCTTTCAGGCCGGCACGCATTTCGCCAGCGGTTGGTGGAGTTGGGGTATACGCTCTCGGACGAGGAGGTCAACCACGCGTTCGAGCGGTTCAAGAAGTTGGCCGATCAGAAGAAGGAGATCTATGAAGAGGATCTCGAAGTCATTGTCTCCGAAGAGTTAGCCAAAATGGCTGATCGGATCACCTTGAAATCGTTCCATGTGACCAGCGGGACGGATCAGGTGCCGACCGCCATGGTCGAACTCGAGATCGACGGACGAACGATCTCGCAGACCGGGACGGGCGATGGGCCAGTGGATGCGGTCTATCGGACGATTGCCGCAATCACGCAGACGAAGAGCACGCTCCTCATGTATGTCGTGAAGGCGATCACGGGGGGGACTGATGCCCAGGGCGAAGTCTCGGTCCGGGTTCAAGAAGGTGGACGTACCGTCTCAGGCCATGGGGCGGATACGGATATCATCATGGCCTCGGCACGGGCCTATCTCAATGCGCTGAACAAGCTGTTGTACTTGGCGGGAAAACAGGCGCAGGGTGAGCAGAAGGTGAACTTGATTTAAGGAAAGTGCCCACGGTAGAGTCATCGCCTTCGGTCTGGGACAGGGAAGGTATCGTTGGCTGTGAGGTGCTCCGTGGTTCACGTCACCCTGGCAGATCGTCCGGAGTTTCTGGCCGGCGATCATACCGTTCTTCGAGAGCTTCTGCATCCAGCGAAACAACCGCTCGCGCTTGGGTATAGTGTGGCGCATGGGACATTGGCTCCAGGCGCCCGGTCGAAATGGCACAGGCTGACGTCCGCAGAGGTCTACTACATTATCGCCGGTCGGGGACGATTGACCGTAGACGACTCGGTCGTTGCGGTGGCAACAGGCTCCGTCGTCTATGTGCCTCCAGGAGGAAAGCAGTCGCTGGAAAATAGTGGACCCACCGCCATCGAGTTCCTCTGTTTGGTCGATCCAGCTTGGCGACCAGAGGATGAGGAAGTTCTGGAATAGAAACGTGGGCGTTCATCACTCATAAAGAGGGAGCGTGGTCTGTGAAGGCGAAGATTGCCGTGCTAGCTGGTGATGGAGTGGGTCGGGAGATTGTCCCTGAAGCCGTGAAGGTACTGAAGGCTGTGGCCGAGCAGTTCCAGCATACGTTCGAGTTTGTGTCCGGTGATGTCGGCGGACAGGCCATCGACAAAGTGGGCGTGCCGCTCCCTGAGGAGACGCTGACCCTGGCCAAACAGAGCGATGCCGTCTTGCTCGGCGCGGTCGGCGGTCCCAAGTGGGAAGGGCTGGAGTACAGCTTGCGTCCGGAACGTGCGCTGTTGGGATTGCGTGAACACCTGGGCCTCTACGCAAATTTACGCCCGGCGAAGTTGTATCCGATGCTGGCCGATGCCTCCACACTGAAGCGTGAGGTGATTGAGGGGATCGACATCCTCGTCATTCGGGAACTGACCGGCGGCATCTATTTCGGGAAGCCGAAGGGTATCGAAAAATTGCCAAACGGGAGCGAGCGAGGATTCAATACCGAGGCCTATACCACTGAAGAAATTCAACGCATTGCAAAAGTGGCGTTCGAGGCGTCGAGAAAACGCCGGAAAAAAGTGATGTCCGTCGACAAAGCGAACGTGCTGGAGTCATCCGAACTCTGGCGTCGTGTCGTCATCGAGACCCATAAGGGTTATCAGGATGTCGAACTGAGCCATATCTATGTCGACAATGCGGCGATGCAACTCGTGCGCAACCCGCGGCAGTTCGATGTGATGCTCTGCAATAATATATTCGGTGACATTCTGAGCGATGAAGCGGCGATGCTGACTGGCTCCATCGGCATGTTGCCGTCGGCCAGTATTGGCGCGCAGGTCGGACTGTTCGAGCCGATTCACGGCAGCGCGCCTGACATTGCCGGGAAGAATGTGGCGAATCCTATTGCGACGATTGCCTCGGCAGCCATGATGCTGTCCTATGGGTTCAAGTTGGATAAGGAAGCAGCTGCTATTGAGCTGGCGATCGTGAAAACTCTCGAACTCGGTTATCGTACGAAAGATATTCATAGCCCGGGGACCCGTCTCGTCAGTACGACAGAAATGGGCGAGGCCATCCTGCGAAATCTGAACTAGGCAAGACTCTCGAGACAGATGAGTACAGATCTCAGAACTGGGTTGATTCAGACCGTTGCCGGCACCGGAGACCCTGGGTGGTCCGGTGACGGAGCTGGGGCTTTTGGTGCTTGTCTGAATGAGCCGAAGGGTCTCACCCTCGATGCAGAGGGAAACCTGTTCATCGCCGACTCCGAGAACCACGTCGTTCGGAAGATCGACATGAAGACCCAATGTATCAGGACGGTAGCGGGCCGCATTCAAGGGGTTGAATCAGGAGGGAAACCCGTCCCGCCCGCTCCGGTGGCTGAGGGAGTGTATGACGATCCTTTTGCCGAAAGCGGCACGGTCAATGCGCACGCCTTTACTCAACAGACTGACCTGAGTGGGACCGTTCGTTATGTTGTCACCGGTACAGCGCCGGCCAAACGCTTCAGTGGCGACGGTGGTCCTGCCGATCAAGCCCTGTTGAATTTTCCGACAGCGGTGGTGGTGGATCGGGCAGGGCATCTTTACATTGCGGACACACTGAACCATCGGGTGCGACGCGTAGATGCGGTGACAGGGGTAATCACGACATTTGCAGGCTTGGGTCAGCCTCGGTGCTCGGGAGACGGGGGATTGGCCGTGGAGGCTGGGTTGAATGAACCGGCTGCCTTGGCGGTGAGTGGCGGGGGCCTCCTCTACATTGCCGACCAGAGTAATAACCGCGTGAGGGCGGTGGATTTGGCCACAGGAGTGATTTGTACGGTCGCTGGGACAGGAACGGCTGTTTATAATGGAGATGGCGTCGCTGCGACCGAAACCGGCCTGGCCGGTCCTGGCGGCTTGGCGCTCGCGTCAGATGGCACGTTGTTCATTGCCGATAGTTTTAACGGGAGGATTCGTGCCGTTGATCCCGTTACTGGTCTTATACGAACTGTGCTGGGCGATGGCGGAGAGTATCGGTACCAGGGGCCCGATGAACTACCCAGCAGCAGTCTCTCCCGGCCATCGGGGATGGCGTTGGATGAAGAGGGGAACCTCTACTTCACCGATTCGGACAACCATTTGGTGCGGCGATGGGATCGGACCACTGGGCGTATTGATCGCATCGCCGGCGTTGGTGTGGCACACTACGGGGGCGATGAGGGTGCAGGCCTCGAAGCCAGTTTGAGTTACCCGTTTGGAGTCGCGATGGATCGCGCGGGGCATCTGCTCGTAGCCGATACGTTCAATCATCGTATTCGCGAGATCACGTTGTAGTTAGGATCGAAGCTCATGTTGAAAAAGAAATCAGGGTATGTCGTGGCGGTCGTCGGTGCAACTGGGGCAGTTGGGACAGAAATGATCGAGGTGCTCGAGGAACGACAGTTTCCCGTCACACGCCTGGTCCCTCTCGCATCTACTCGTTCCGCGGGTGGTATGGTGACATTTGGAGGGAACGAGGTTCCCATTGAGGTTTTGACGAAGGACTCGTTTGCCGGCGTGGATATCGCGCTCTTTTCTGCCGGGGCGGAGCTCAGTCGAGAGTTTGCTCCGATCGCGGTGAAGGCTGGTGCGGTGGTGATCGATAATAGTGCCGCTTGGCGGATGGCCCCTGAGGTGCCGCTTGTGGTACCCGAGGTGAACGCGCACGACATTCAACGGCACAAGGGGATCATCGCCAATCCGAATTGTTCCACGATTCAAATGGTCGTGGCGCTGAAGCCCCTGCATGATCAGGCTCGGATTAAGCGGATTGTCGTGACGACCTTTCAATCCGTCTCCGGTACGGGGAAGGACGCCATGGATGAGTTGATGGAGGAATGCCAAGACTTACTAAGCTTCAAGCCGGCGAGCCCCAAGGTCTACCCCTACCAGATTGCTTTCAATTGCCTGCCGCAGATCGACGATTTTCTGCCGTCAGGTTATACAAAGGAAGAGATGAAGATGGTCCACGAGACCAGAAAGATCATGGGCGACCAGTCGATTCAAGTAACGGCGACGACGGTGCGGGTTCCGGTGTATGTCGGACATTCGGAAGCCGTCAATATCGAGACTGAACGGAAGTTGTCGGCCAACGATGCCCGCGCCATTCTGTCGACTGCACCAGGCGTGCTGCTCTATGACGATCCGGCACACAAGATCTATCCTATGCCGTTGGAGGTTGCAGGGAAGGATGAGGTCTACGTCGGCCGCGTTCGTGAGGATGAATCAATCGCCAATGGTCTCAATCTGTGGGTGGTGGCGGACAATTTGCGCAAAGGGGCTGCTCTCAATGCGGTACAAATCGCAGAGTACCTGGCTAATGGCTGAGTGGGGGAGCCTGGGAAAAATCTTCATCGGAGTTGGGCTGTGCGTGGCGTTGGTCGGTCTGCTGCTCCTGATCTCAGACCGTGTCCCAGGAATCGGGAGTCTCCTCGGATGGTTCGGCAAGCTGCCCGGCGACATCTCCATTCGACGAGAAAACTTCAGCTTCTCATTTCCCCTCGCAACTAGTCTGCTCCTCAGCGTCATCCTGAGTCTGGTATTCTATTTGATAACATGGATCTTTCGTCGGTGAAGCAACTGAGGAGTGGAGTGCGCCGTGCCATCGTGGCGGGAGCATGCCTTCTCAGCCTATCTTCGGGAGCCGAGGCGGCGCAGTCGATCCGCGTCTTGCTGTCGGCCGACGTGCCACGGCTCGATATTCGTGCAGACAGTCCATTGTGGGCCACGGATGCCAAAGGCCGTGGTCAGACTCTGCGCGCGTCGGTCCAGGTCACGGCCACTGAAAATGGGTTTCTGCTGAATGGCGTCCGCGTGCAGACGGAGCAGTTGACGCTGCATGGTGGAGAGCAAGGCCTCACGCTGACCTTTCCACGGCCCGCTCGAAATCCCACCGGAGCGGCGGTGTCATCGAGCGACTCTGGCACGGCGATCTCGGTGACCGGCCTCGTCCATCTCGTGCGGAGAGGCAAGGGGTTTCTGGTCATTAATCGGGTGGATCTTGAAGAATACGTCAAGGGGGTGGTTCCCGCCGAGGTCAGTTCGACCTGGCACCCGGAAATGTTGAAGGCGCAGGCAGTCGCGGCCAGGACCTATGCTCTCTATCAGCAAATGTTGAGCGCCACGCGTGAGTACGACGTGGCGGCTACGGTGCAAGACCAAGTCTATCGCGGGAAGCAGGGGATTGATGCCGGGGTCCTGCGCGCGGTCGAAGATACCCGCGGGTTGGTTGTGACCTATCAGGATGCGCCGATCTACGCAGCCTTCTCATCGACGGCCGCCGGGTTGACGGAGGATGCCATGAATGTGTGGTCGAAAGAGTATCCCTATCTCAAGGGCGTGGAGTGTCCCTTCGATCTTGCGTCGCCTTATTATCAATGGAAGTCCTCCTTCAAAGTCGACACCCTCGAGCAGAATTTGCGACAGCAGGGCTTTTCTGTGGGGACGATTGCAACGATGGCGCCCTTGTCGTTGAGCCGCGGAGGGCGAGTCGCGACGCTGCGCATTCTCCATTCTGGTGGAGAATTGATTCTGCGCGGAGAAGAGTTGCGGAAAGCGGTTGGCTACACCATCATCCCCAGCACGCAGTTTGCCATCGAATCGATCGGCCAAGATGTGGTGCTTTCCGGCTACGGCGCGGGCCACGCCGTCGGCATGTGCCAGTGGGGCGCGAAAGAATTGGCTGAGTTGGGCTATCCCTTCTCCACGATTCTTCGGTACTATTATCCGGGCACCGAACTGCAGAATATGGCGCTGACCAAACCTCCGATCCCTCCGTCTTCCTGATGCAGCTCTCCGAGTTCAATTTTCCGTTCGATCCCTTGCTGATTGCTGCTCACCCATGCCTCCCGCGCGATCACGCCAGGCTGCTCGTTCTGCAGCCTCTCGATCGTTCGCTAGCCCATCGTCGCGTCGACGAGTTGCCTGATCTTCTTCAGCCCGGCGATCTCCTTGTGGTCAACAATACGAAGGTGTTGGCCGCACGCGTGGCTGGACGGAAGCATCCTTCTGGGGCGGAGGTCGAGATCCTCTTTGTGAAGGATCTCGGCGATGCAATCTGGGAAGTGTTGATTAAGGGAACGTGTCGGCCTGGGCAGATTATTGAGATGGGCGCAGAGGCTTCTGCGGTGGTGGTCGAGCGTGGCGCGACCAGAACGACGGTTCTGGTTGAGAGTCCGATTCCGTTGTCTGAATGGCTGCGACAATATGGTCGAATGCCACTTCCTCCCTATTTGAAACGCGCACCGACCGACCAGGATCGAGAATGGTACCAAACCCTGTTTGCGCAGTATGAGGGCGCTATTGCGGCGCCGACCGCCGGGCTCCATTTCACACCGGAGTTGCTGGCCCGGCTGCAACAGCGAGGAATCGGTCTCACGACCGTCACGCTCCATGTTGGTGTCGGGACCTTCAAACCGGTGACGGTCGATCAGATCGAAGACCATCGGATGGGCGCAGAATGGATCGAGGTCGGAGCAGAGACGGTTCGTGCCATCGAGCAGGTGCGAGCGACGGGGAGACGTATTGTCGCTGTCGGAACCACAGTCGTACGCGCGCTCGAAACTGCAGCTCGCGCGGAGGGCCAGATCCGACCCTGTCGGGGAGAGACAGATATGTTCATGACACCAGGGTTCCCGTTCAAGGTGGTCGATGCTCTCCTCACGAATTTTCACTTACCACGGACTACATTGCTGATGCTGGTCTCCGCATTGGCCGGGACCGAATTTCTTCGGCAGGCCTATGCAGAGGCGGTTCGCGAACGGTACCGCTTCTACAGCTATGGCGATGCGATGTTGGTCCTGGCGGCCACGAGGGAATAAGGAGGCATGGGGGTGGACTGGTTTGCGTTGTGACGAGCGAGCGGCTACAAGAGCTCGCGGTGAATCGTGATCGGGAGCGTGGTTTTGAGCGATTCAGTGTAGGCCAGCAGCGCGCGTTGCTGCTTTTGAAAGAGGACGTCCTGCATGGCACGATCCTTCGCCGCGGCGGCTTTCGCGGGATCTGACCCCGTTTGCCGTAGCGTAAGGACTTGCGCCTCGGCAAGCTCGGAAGGGGTAAGAGCCACGGCGTCGCGAACGATCATCCGGGCTTTGTTACTCAGCACTTCTTTCGCTTCCATCGCTTCGAATATCGCGGGCGTCAGATGATTAGCTGCCAGGAGCCGTTGGTAGACCCCCGGATCGAATGTGCCGTTCTTTTGAAAGTCCGGGATCTGCATGATGACGTCACGCAGGTCGTCGTTAGCCATAGTGAGGCCCATGTTTTTTGCCGCGATGAGCCAGGTCCGATTGTCGATGAGTTGATCCACCACAAGTTGCTTGATCGTTTCGTCTTTGAATTCTCCAGGGACTTTGTCCTTATAGAAGCGATAGGTATTCTCATAGGCGCGTCGGAATTCATCGTGGGACACGGTGAGATCTCCGACTGAGGCGACGACGGCGCCGGGCTGTCCGCCGAACCCCCACCAGCCCATGGTGATGACGAAGGCGAGGGCGATGATTCCCATGATGGCCTTGAGGATCCACGGATAGCTATGGGACGCTTCGCGCATCAATTTGAGCATGACAAATCCTCGGAAAATTCGTGTGGACGGATTGTACTCAGGGATCTGTGCAAAGGCAAGCGACGACCGTTCCTCCAAGCTGCGATCGCAGGATCGAGTAAAGTTGTCTGTTTGTGAAGACAAGAAATATCACCCGCAATGCCTGATCTGCAGGAGAACGGTCTTTGTTTGTGCTAGGTAGTCTGATTTGCTATACTTTGCCACTAATTGTAAGGAGATCACTTGGCTGAGGAGGTCAGCGGGGTTCATTCAATTGGTGCCGGGATCTACCCCAAGGCGCAGGTCCTGAACCGTGGTATCGCCAAGCTGATCGATCTGTTCATCGTCGCGGCAGTCGGTCAAATGATCGTGCCGGTAGGTTTTCTTGTAGGATTGGCGTATATACTAATTGCTGATGGATTCGCCGGTGGGCGCAGTATCGGTAAGAGGTTGATCGGTCTCCAGACGGTGCTTCCGGACCGGCGCGAGGCAGCAGGGTTTCGAGAATCCATTATTCGCAATCTACCCTTTGCGGTCGCTCAGTTAGCCTTCGCCGTCCCGTATGTGGGATGGATTGTGTCGGTGGCAATTATGGCGTTCGAAGCGGTATTGATTCTCGGGAACGAACAGGGGCGACGTCTTGGTGATGAGGTGGCCGGTACCCAGGTGTTGGATGCGGGTCGGCTGGCATTGCCTGACTGAATACGCCGTGGGAGTCTGAGAGGAAGGGAGAGCAATCGTGGGCTTTGCGAGTGACATCTTCGGATGGTTCTCAAACGACCTGGCCATTGATCTGGGGACGGCGTCGACTCTCGTGTATGTGCATGGGAAAGGGATCGTGCTTAACGAACCCTCGGTCGTGGCGGTTGAGAAAAAGACCGAACGAGTGCTCGCGGTCGGCACGGAAGCGAAGAGGATGTTGGGACGCACGCCGGGCAATATCATCGCGGTGCGGCCTATGAAAGAAGGCGTGATCGCCGACTTCGAAATGGCAGAGCAGATGTTGAAGCGGTTCATTCAGAAAGCGCACAACCGCAGCGCGTTCGTGCGTCCGCGCATCATCATCGGTGTGCCGTCGCGCATTACGCAGGTGGAGCAGCGGGCAGTCCGAGACTCGGCGGAATTAGCCGGTGCCCGCGAAGTGTATCTGATCGAAGAACCAGTGGCCGCAGCCATTGGCGCCGGTCTTCCGATCACCGAACCCTCCGGCAACATGGTGGTCGATATCGGCGGCGGCACGACCGATATCGCCGTCATTTCGCTCGGCGGAATCGTCTATAGCGAGTCCGTCAAGGTGGCGGGCGATCGCATGGACGATGCGATCATGAATTACATTAAAAAGAAGTATAACCTCCTCATCGGTGAACATATGGCGGAGCGGATCAAGTTCGAAATCGGATCCGCCTATCCCTTTGAGGAACGCAAGACCATGATGATCAAAGGGCGCGACTTGATTTCCGGCATTCCCCGCACGTTGGTGGTGGATGATTCAGAAATCCGGGAAGCGTTGCAGGAACCGATCGGAACAATCGTCAACGCGATTAAAGTGGCACTGGAGAATACCCCGCCTGAGTTGGCGGGCGACATCATCGATCGAGGCATCGTACTCACGGGCGGGGGATCCTTGCTGAAGGGCATGGATACGCGCTTCCGTGAGGAGACGAATCTGCCGATCATCACCGTGGACGATCCCTTGACCTCCGTCGTTTTGGGGGTCGGGAAAATCCTCGATGAGTTGGATCTGCTCGCCAAAGTATCGGTCATGTCCCAGGCCAACACCTACCGATAAGGTTCCATCCCTAACTCCCTTATGTGGATGGCTAACTCTCGTTCTTCCTATGGTGCCAGACGCCTCGCGCTTGGCTGCTTTGCTCTCCTGCTGGTGGCTCTTTTTCTGCTTCCCGGTCAAATCCAAGGACTCTTGCAGTATCTGGATGGGCCAGTCGGACACGTCGTGCGTGTTCCGCTCGAAGCCATTGCGTCCATCGATGTTGGCATTACTGATCGCTGGCAACAGTATGTGACGTTGCAAGGGGTCTGGGAAGAGAATCAACAACTACGGAAAGAAAATGAGTGGTTGCGCGGGCAAAATAACCAGTTGCGTGAGTCAGCCACCGCGACAGCACGATTGACGACCTTGCTGCAATTTAAGGAGCAAGCGCTCCCCACGATGGTCGCCGCTCAAGTTATCGGGCGTGATGCCACGAACCGCTATCGTGCCATCATCCTCAATAAGGGCGAGAGCGACGGGATCAAGCCGGACATGGGAGTGATCACGCCTGCTGGTGTCGTCGGGCGCGTCGTGAAAACGACAGGGGCGTCCTCGGTGGTGCTCTTGGTGACGGATCCGAGCAACGCCATCGCCGGTCTCATTCAGCGGACGAGAGACGAAGGCATTGTGGAAGGGACTCAACAAGGGCTGGCCCAGCTGAAGTATATTCCGTTGTTGTCGACGCTCCGAGACGGTGATCGGGTCGTGACCTCGGGCCTCGTCGGAGGTTTTCCCCGAGGGCTCGCAATCGGCACGATCACGNNGACAAACAGGAAGGCGCACTTTTCCAATCTGCCGAACTCATGCCGGAAGTCGAGGTCGGTCGTGTGGAGGAAGTGTTGGTGATTCAGACGTCGTATGGACAGTCCACAAAGGCCGGGGTGGAAACGGATCTGCTCGGGAAGCCGTCACCATGAAATTTCTTTTCTATGTAATTCTCGTGCTGCTGCTCGTTCCCCTGCAGACGACGCTGCTGCCACATCTGAGTGTGTGGAATATCAAGCCAGACTTGGGGCTTGTGGCCGCCGCGCTTGTCGGGCTTTTTGCCGGTGAACTGGAAGGCCTTCTCGTGGGGCTCGCGATCGGATGGGTCCTGAGTCTGTTCTCAGCCGGCGAACTCTGGTTAAGTCTCCTCACGAACGGGGGTGTTGGGCTCTTGGCAGGATTTCTGGGGCGGCAGGTGTCGCAGGTGACATCGATCTCACTGGGCGTGGGGCTGCTGCTGGTGTCTTTGGCGAATGGGCTGTTGGCCGCGATGAATTTCAAGTATCTCGACATGTCTCAGATGTGGTGGATGGTGGAGTCGATCGTCCTTCCCCAAGCCTGTTTTGACGGGGCGGTGGGGGCGGGGCTCTATTGGCTGCTCTCTCAACGGTTTGATGTGACCCGCCTGAGGACCGAATAGCAGGTCTGTGATGGGCGTGGCGGAATGTTGATTGTGACGCATGGCAACAGCTGGTCTGCACGATTCTGAACTTGGGGAGCTCCAACGCCGATTGATCATTCTCCGCGTCGGCTTGTTGCTCGTCGTGGCTTTACTGGGGCTGCGGCTCTGGCACTTGCAGATTCGTGAGGGGCCCTACTACCGCGACCTCTCCGAGAACAATCGTACACGCTCCGTGATCATGGAGCCGGCTCGAGGGCTCATCTACGACCGCAAGGGGGTGTTGCTGGCGAACAATGTTCCCAGCTTCACGCTCTATGTTTCGCTTGAAGACGTCAAGGATCGCGATTTGCTCATTGATCAGCTCACCAATCTCTTGGGGTTAGATCCTGCGCTCGTCAAGGAGAAGCTCACGGCTCGCGGCAGTAAACAACTGCCGCGCAAGGTGAAGGATCGCTTAACCCTTCGAGAGGCGACGTTGGTCGAGTCTCATCGTTTGGACTTGCCCGGGGTGATGGTGCAAGTCGAATCGCAACGGAACTATCCTGGCGGAGTGACGGCTTCGCATCTGTTGGGCTATGTCGGGGAAGTGTCGCCCGAGCAGCTAGAGAAACCTGAATTTGCCGACCTGCATCAGGGCAGCATTGTCGGGCAATATGGGGTAGAAAAATTTTTCGACCGGCTCGTGCGTGGCCAGGCCGGGCAGAAAAGCATAGAAGTCGATGCGGTAGGTCATGAGAAACGAACCGTGGTCGTGGAGCAGCCCCATGCCGGGGACAATTTGTACCTTACGATCGATGTGCGGCTGCAAAAAGTGGCCGAAAAGCTGTTGGGGGAGGAATCGGGCGCGATTGTCGCGCTCGATCCGAGGACAGGTGACGTGCTTGCCATGGTCAGCCGTCCTGGCTTCGATCCGAACATTCTCTCGCGGGAGCTCACACCGAGACAATGGGCCGAGATCGTGCAAGACGAGGGGCGCCCCTTGAACAATCGAGCCTCGCAAGGGCAGTACCCGCCCGGTTCGGTCTTCAAAGTGATGATGGCCGCCGCGGCGTTAGAATCCAAAACCGTCACGCCGTCAACCTCGATCTATTGCAATGGAGGGTATCAGTTCGGTCGTCGCCTGTATCATGACTGGAAAGCCGGGGGACATGGTCCGGTGGATCTCCGGCGTGCACTCGTGCAATCGTGCGACGTCTATTTTTACACCGTCGGGCAGCGGATGGGGATCGAGACGATGGCCTCCTTTGCCCATCAGTTTGGGTTGGGAGAGGAGACGGGGATTGAGTTGCCGTCTGAACGGGTTGGGATCGTGCCTTCCGCGGCCTGGAAACAGAAGGCCAAGAATGAAGCGTGGCTGCCAGGCGAAACGATCTCGGCATCAATCGGGCAGGGCTATGTAAATGTGACCCCGCTGCAGATGGCGAGCTTGATCGGCACCGTCGCAAACGACGGCATCATGTTCCGTCCGCGATTGGTCCAGGCCGTGATGGATCGAGCGACCGGAGAACTGCAGCAAAGGCCTGCGGTCCCCAAGCGCACATTGAAGCTGAGGCCTGAAATCTTTCCGCTGATTAAGGAGGCGCTGGCTGGGGTGGTGAAAGAGGGGACGGGCACGCAGGCAAAGTCGGAGCTGGTGACGATCGGCGGGAAGACCGGCACAGCCCAGATGACAGCATTGCGCACCGGTCCCGAGAAAGACATTCCGAAGAAGTTCCGTGACCATGCCTGGTTTGTGGCCTTTGCTCCGGTCGAAGCGCCCACCATCGCCGTGGCGGTGCTGGGTGAACATATGGGCCACGGGGGTTCTGCCTCGGCGCCCCTCGCCAAAGAGCTGATCGAGACCTATGTGAAATTGGATCTCCCCGCTACTTCCGGTGTGACAGCTGGTGCTGTTGCGCGGGAAGGGGCTGCCGGAGGACAGGGAGCGAGATGATTGATCGGGTGATCAATAGCCGTGGCTTC
The DNA here is from genome assembly GCA_003135435.1 of Nitrospira sp. Taxonomy (GTDB): domain Bacteria; phylum Nitrospirota; class Nitrospiria; order Nitrospirales; family Nitrospiraceae; genus Palsa-1315. Next base: position 17,796 of record PLBR01000209.1, read on the forward strand.
GACAATTTCGATTTCCGTTTTATTGGGCTGATCATTGTCATCCTGGGAGTCGGCGTCCTGTCAATTTATAGCGTGACGCATGACCAAGGGGTCGCGTTCCCGTTTTATGCCAAACAGATCGTGTGGATTATTCTCGGCACGGTCGCGTTTCTGGTCATGTGGCTCTCGGACTATCATCGAATCGCCCGGTTAGCGTATCCTGCCTATGCGATTGTCTTAATCTTACTAGCCGTCGTGCTGTTTGAGGGCAGGAGCAGCCGAGGGGCGCAACGATGGATTCCGATGGGACCATTTGCGTTCCAGCCATCGGAATTCGCAAAGCTGATCCTCATCCTGACCTTGGCGCACTACTACTCGGAGGCGCCGCGAGTGGGCTGGCTCCAACGAGTGGTGCTCCCGGGGCTGTTGGTGCTGCCAGGGCTGCTCCTGATCCTGAAGCAGCCGGATCTCGGGAGCGGGTTGAGCTTCTTGGCGATCTATGCCGCGATGCTGCTGATGGTGGGCATGCGGTCGAAGGCGTTGGGCGTCATCCTCCTGTTTTCGCTGATGCTGTTCCCCTTCGCGTGGGAGCTGATGTGGGGGTCATTGCATGATTATCAGCGGCAGCGCATTATGACGTTTGTCGATCCGGTCTACGATCCTGGAGGCAAGGGGTACCATGCTCTCCAATCGCGGATTGCCATCGGAGCGGGAGAATTGACGGGGAAGGGGCTCTACGGAGGGACGCAAAGCCAGTTGAAGTTTTTGCCCGAGGGGCATACCGACTTTGTCTTTTCTGTGTTTGCAGAGGAATGGGGATTTCTCGGAGTGCTGGCTCTCTTATTGTTGTTTGTCGGGTTGATCTGGCTGTCGTTGGAAATTGTGGCGCGCGCGAAGGATCAACTCGGGGCGTTGCTGGCGGTCGGCATCATCTGCATGTTGTGTTTTTGCGTGGTGGTGAATATCGGCATGACGGCAGGTATGTTCCCCATTGTGGGAATTCCCCTTCCGCTTATGAGTTACGGCGGGAGTGCGACGATCATGACGATGGCGTCGCTCGGCCTGCTCTTGAATATCAAGCGCCGTCGATTGAGTTTCATTTAGTGAGAGGGTGATCGCACGGTCTCGAATGAATCGAGATCGAGGCAAAAGGTTATATTCATGGTGCGAACCGTCGGTTCGACGAGGTGTCGAGTGGAGGCCGGAACCTGGGGATTCCCCGCGTTTCTCCTGCACATCGGTGCGACGGTTCTACTGAACGGAAGGAGTCGGTATGGGGGTAGAAATTGCGATTACAGTCGCACGCGAGGAAACTCGCGTCGCGGTGTTGGACGGCGGAGTCGTCACGGATCTTTTCGGGGATCGCGCAAAGCACAAGGACTTTGTCGGGAACATTTATAAAGGGAAAGTGGCGAAAGTGTTGCCTGGCATGCAGGCGGCATTTGTGGATATCGGCCTTGCGAAGGCGGCCTTCATGCACGTGTCGGATTTGTCGTTGGATTCCGAGCCGGGCGATACGCTCGTCGATGCGGATGAGGACGACAAGGATGCCGATAAAGATGGGGATATGCTGGGTCCCCGGCGCCAAAGCTCCAAGCCGATTGAGCAATTGCTGAGTGAAGGGCAAGAGCTGATGGTGCAGATTTCCAAAGGGCCAATCGGCACGAAGGGCTCGCGGGTCACGACCTATGTGTCGCTCCCTGGCCGGTATCTCGTCTTCATGCCTAACGTGGAACATATCGGTGTGTCCCGCCGCATCGCCCGTGACGAGGAGCGGGCTCGACTCAAAGATATTATGAAGCGAGTGCGGCATCCAGGCTGCGGATACATTGTCCGCACGGTGAGCGAAGGGGTCAAAGAAGATGAGCTGCGATCCGACGTCGACTTTTTGCACGTGCTCTGGCAGGACATCCTGGCGAAACGTGAGCAGAAGGGGGCACCGGCGTTGCTCCATGCCGACTTGAGCCTGAGTTTCCGTGTCGTGCGCGATCTCTTTGGGAAGAAAGTCGATCGGTTATGGATCGACTCGCGTGAGGAGTACCAGGCGGTCCGGGACTTCGTGCAGCGATTCTCGCCGGAGCAAACCTCGCGCATTCATTTGTACGACAAAGATGAAAGTCTCTTCGATCATCTGGGAGTGGAACAGGAAATGGCGCGGGCCCTCAGCCGCAAAGTCTGGCTCAAGTCCGGTGGGCATCTCGTGATCGATCATACGGAAGCGATGACCGTCATCGACGTCAACACCGGACGGTTCGTGGGAAAACGGGATCAGGAGGAGACCATTCTCCGGAACAATCTGGAGGCCGCGAAAGAAGTGGCCTATCAGATGAAGTTGCGTGGGATCGGCGGAATCATCATTGTCGATTTCATCGACATGGAGCGAGAGAAGAATCGTGATAAGGTGTACCATGCGTTGCTCGATGCGATGTCAACCGACAAGGCCCGCACCAGAGTGTCCAGAATCTCTGACCTGGGGCTGATCGAGATTTCTCGTGAACGGGTGAGGGAGGACCTCCTGCGTTCGCTCTCTGAGCCCTGTCACTATTGCGAAGGGCGGGGCTATACGAAGTCTCCGACCACGGTGGTCTATGAAATATTCCGCGATGTCCGTCGGATCGGCAGCAGTCCAGAGCCGCAGCGGATCGTCATCGGCGCCCATCCCTCGGTTGCCGGGCTGCTGCAAGATGAAGAGCGGCAGGGTCTTGAGGCCGTGGAGCGCGAGTGTGCCTCGAAAATCATCGTCATGCCGGACGAACACTTGCATCTCGAACAGTACGATCTAGCGGTGCTCTAATAGGCTGCGGAAAAACCATTTCGCCACAGCAGAACTTCGATGGCCTCACATGCGAGACAAGCCCGGTCTGTCTGGTTAGTCTAATTCAACCAAACAAACCAGACAGACCGAACAGATCAAATGAACAAGACAGGCTGGCGGACTTTTTCAGCATCCTGCTCAGGATTGTGATTCGTATGCGACAAGACCTATGCAGCCCTTCAGCCAGCCTGTAGGTGTGGATTCCTCCGCTGAGGTCGCGGGGCCTTTTTCGGACCATCGCATGACACGAGCGGTGTTAGAGTCTTGGCTCCGCCTGCTGGCGATTGATGGAGTGGGGGACCTGACGGCCCTTCGGTTAGTGCGCGCCTGGAACTCTCCCGAGGCTGTCCTGCGTGCCTCCCGTGATGACTTGACTCGGAGTGGATGCAGCCCGCTATTGGCGGGCGCGATACGACGCGGGCCTGATAGTCCCGTTTGTCGGAGCATCGAATGGGAACTCAATGCGATCGAGCGTGAACGCATCGAAGTCCGGAGCGTGCTGGATCCCACCTATCCCGCACGACTGAAGATGATTGCGGACCCTCCGCCGCTCTTGTACATCACCGGTACATTGACTGAGCAAGATGAGCTGGCGGTAGCCATCGTGGGCGCACGGCGGGCGACGGCAGCCGGACGTGTCATGACCGAAGAGTTGAGCCACGACTTGGCGGCGCTGGGTGTGACGGTGGTGAGTGGACTCGCTCGCGGAGTTGACGCGGCGGCTCACCGAGGCGCGCTTGCCGCGCAGGGGCGCACCATTGCGGTGCTGGGCTGCGGGATCGATCAGACCTATCCACCAGAACATGAGCGGTTACGCCGACAGATCGAAGAGCGGGGGGCGATCCTGTCTGAGGTGCCGGTGGGTGCGCCACCCCACAGCCATCACTTTCCCCGGCGGAATCGCATCATCAGCGGGTTGTCCCTGGGCGTGATTGTCACAGAGGCGGCCATCAACAGCGGATCGTTGATTACCGCGAGACTGGCCGCTGAGCAGGGCCGAGAGGTCTTTGCGGTTCCAGGCTTTGTGAAGGAAGCCACCAGTCGCGGGACGAACGCCCTGCTCAAAGAAGGTGCGGCCTTGATCGAGCGCGCGCAGGATGTCATCGACGCGGTCATGCCGCAGCTGGAACCGGCGCTTCGCCTGCGCCTGCAACCTTCTCGAGAGCAGAACGTCCGCGGCGATCAGTTGGGCAAAGAGGAACAGCTGGTGTATGATGCCTTGTCGTATGAGCCGCTGACAGTGGACGACGTGATTGTCACGACAGGGTTGCCGGTGCCCACCGTGATGGCCTCGCTCTTGTCCCTGGAGCTTCGACAGCGAGTCAGACCGCTACCGGGGCAACGCTATCTTCGGGCGTAATCGTCGAACAGTTGCACAGATGTGTTTTATTTGATACGGATGAGAGGAAAGTCCTCATAGCGAACCGGAGTCTTCATGGCCAAGTCACTCATCATTGTCGAGTCCCCGACGAAAGCACGCACCATTAGCAAGTATCTGGGGCGTGGCTATACTGTCATGGCCTCGGTCGGGCATATTAAGGATCTTCCCACCAGCAAGCTTGGCGTTGACCTGGAGCACGATTTCGAGCCGCAATATGTGACGATCAAGGGAAAATCGAAGATCTTGGCGGAGATTAAGAAAAAGGCAGAAGAGGTCGACAAGGTGTTCCTCGCGCCGGACCCTGACCGGGAAGGCGAAGCCATCGCGTGGCACCTTGAGCAGGAATTGCTCGGTAAATCCAAATCCAAGTCCAAGAAAAAGACAGAGGGCAAGGTGTTCCGGGTGCTCTTCAATGAAATCACGGAATCGGCCATCAAGCGGGCGCTGCAGTCGCCGGGGCAGGTCGATATGAAGTTGGTGAATGCGCAGCAGGCCCGCCGGGTGCTTGACCGGATTGTCGGATACCAAGGTAGCCAATTGCTCTGGACCAAGGTGCGTCGCGGACTCAGCATGGGCCGGGTCCAGTCCGTGGCGATGCGATTGATTTGCGAACGTGAACAGGAACGAGAAGCGTTTCGTGCGGAAGAGTACTGGTCTATTGCGGTAATGCTGTCCGGGACCAACCCGCCTCCGTTCGAAGCCAAGCTGCACAGTATCAACGGACAGGATGCATCGATTTCGACAGAGACCGATGCGCAGCGCATCGTCGATGCCATTCAAGGGAAAGAGTTTGCCGTTGACTCGATTGAACGTAAGGAAAAGAAGCGGAACCCTGTCGCGCCTTTCATCACCAGCCGGCTCCAACAGGACGCGGCGCGCAAACTGCACTTCTCATCGAAGAAAACGATGACCCTGGCGCAGAAGCTATACGAAGGGGTAGAAATCGGAGCGGAAGGTCAGACCGGTCTCATTACCTACATGAGGACGGATTCCCCGCGCATTTCGAACGAGGCGATGACGGAAGCGCGTCAGGTGATTCAGGACCGGTTTGGCGCCGAATACTTGCCCGCCACGCCGAACGTGTACAAGACGCAGAAGGCGGCGCAAGAAGCACACGAAGCGATTCGTCCTACGTCAGCGGCGCGCGACCCGGAGTCTATCAGGCAGTACTTAGAGCCGGATGTCCATAAGCTGTACCAGTTGATCTGGAACCGGTTTATCGCGTCGCAGATGGTCCCTGCGATCCTCGACGTGACTCGCGTGGAGTCGAGTCCCGTCAAGACGAGCGAGAAATTTCTTTTCCGTACAACCGGCACTGTGGTGAAGTTTCCCGGCCATACGATTGTCTACATGGAGGGTATCGACAAGGAGCTCTTTGCGCAAAAGCAAAAAGGCGAACAGGACGTCGAGGATGAGGTCGAGCGCCAACTCCCTTTGCTCAGCGAGGGAGAGCGACTGCAGCTCGTGTCCCAGGAGGGGCAGACGGTTCTCGGCGTGCTCTCGAAACAGCACTTCACCCAGCCTCCGCCTCGGTATAACGAAGCCTTGCTGATCAAGGAATTGGAAGAAAAAGGCATCGGCCGGCCCTCCACCTATGCGAGCATCATTTCGACGATTCAGGATCGCAAATATGCCGAGAAGGTGGATGGGCGATTCGGTCCCACTGAAACAGGGCGGACCGTGAACGATTTCTTGATGAAGGGATTCCCGGACCTGATCAACGTCGACTTCACCTCGCACATGGAAGAGGAGTTGGACGAAGTCGAAGAAGGCAACAAGCCGTGGGTGGCGGCGGTGCGTGAGTTTTACGGGACTTTTGCGATGGATCTGGAGAAGGCGAAGACGATTCCTGGCCCCAAGGACACGGTGGAGCCACCGACGGATATTCCCTGCGAGAAGTGCGGTCGGATGATGGAGATTAAATGGGGACGGAACGGCAAGTTCCTCGCCTGTCCTGCGTACAAGGAGAAGCCTCCCTGCAAGAACACGCAGAACTTTGAGAAGCTCGAGGATGGCACCATTAAAATTGTTCCGAAGATTGAGTTGACGACGGATGAGAAGTGCGAGAAATGCAGCAGTCCGATGGTGGTGAAGACCGGGCGGTTTGGAAAGTTCATCGCCTGCTCCGCCTATCCGGAGTGCAAGACTACCAAGCCGCTCGCGCTGGGTGTGAAGTGTCCTCAGCCAGGCTGTGGAGGCGATCTCGTCCAAAAGCGCACGAGAAAAGGACGTTCATTCTTTGCTTGCAGTAAGTATCCAGCGTGCGAATATGCCCTGTGGGATCGTCCGATCAACAAGACCTGTCCAACCTGCAGCGCCCCGTTCCTCATTGAAAAGGTTAGCAAGCAAGTCGGCCGCAGCGTCCAATGCCGTAGCGAAGAGTGCGGCTACCGCGAAGCAGGCTAAACCGATTCTCCCCCTGACATTCGTTCCTTCCACCTTCGCCCTGTCAACTCAAACGGTTGCGAGTGGGTTCGCCGACGTCGCGTCCAGTTTCCTGCGAGATTGAGAACCAGTGTCATCGACGAGAAGCGTGCGAGCCTCAGGAGACTCGACCATGGAGTTGACGAATTGTGCAGCGGTGTTGATAATCAGGATAGGCAGTCCAACACACGAATGAGCTCCTTGCCTGAGGGTCTACCCAACTTGAGAAAGGGGAGAAACCATGAAAGCGAAAGAGGGCGTCGTCAATATCCTCAATAAGATCCTGACAGCGGATCTCACCGCCATCAATCAATACTTCGTTCATGCCAAGATGTGTGAGAACTGGGGCTATGAACGGCTCCATCACAAAGTGCGAGAGCGGAGCATGGCTGAGATGAAAGACGCCGATGATCTCATCGGCCACATCCTCTATCTGGATGGTGTGCCGAACGTGCAGCGGATGAATCCCGTCCAAATAGGCGAGACAGTCCCAGAGCAGTTGAAGCTGGATTTAAAAGCCGAACAAGAAATGCTCACCCTGTTAAGCGATGGCGTGGTGCATTGTACGAAGGTGACCGACTTCACCACGCGGCACATGCTTGAGGATATGGTGAAGGATGTGGATGCGCACATCGATTGGATCGAGACGCAGATGGAAACCATCAAGCAGGTCGGGCTGGAAAACTACCTGGCGGAACAGATCAAGAAAGAGGGGGCGTAAGCACCAGTTCCGTTCAGCTTTACTCGCATCACGAGCAACCGCCGGCTCTGAGCCGCACGACATAGCGATCTTGGCTGATCACAGCATAGAGGGGAAGGGGTTATCAGAGGAAGATTATTTTTCAGAAGGAAAGTCGCTGACTTCGAGTGCCTACCGTACAACGTCTGCTAGCTCATCCTTCTTTTCCGTGCTTTCCTGCCAACAGCGGCTGGTTCAAGACCCACATCTCGTAGAGAGGGATTACCATCATGATCAGAAAACCCACCGTCATGAGGGTATCGCCCGTCAGCATGGTTAACACGAAAATGGGCGAGACGTAACTGATGAGCCAGGGAGACACCAGGTCCAGCATCACGCCACCGAATGAGATCCAGGTCGTGACGACTTTCAGCCGGCTGCTGGCGTTGGTAAGATAGAGTACATGTACCAGAATCATAAAAACGACCGGCATTGTAAAGAGGTGGAAGTGGGTGATTTCTGCCAGTTCTCTGAACGACATTGGTTCGCCGAATGTGGCATCCGATCCCCGGTAGTGATTGGCGATCCCTTGTGGCGACAGCCCCGTCATGCTGTGGGCCCAGAAGAAGGAAAAGGTAAAGCCGGCCAGCATCAGGAAGAGAAAGAAGGTGTAGACGAGCCGGATGTGCCGATCTGAGTCGCGGAGACGGAAACGGGTGTTGAAATTACGCATGGTTGAGAAGGTCGTCGGCTCCTGTTAGTTTCCGAAGATGGAGCCGAAGATGCCCTTCTCCGATTTCGTTGAGGCCACAGTATCGCTGCCCAGCCCAGCCGGTTTCAAATAGAATTCATCGACCAGCACCAGTACCCGTTTAATTCCCGCGGACATTGAGCGGACCGACATGGTGGCGCCGCTGATGTTGATGATATCTTTGTTGATGCGGACCGGATCGAGGACCGTTTTCCCCTCATACTGCACGTTGAAGCGCTTGGTCCGCACCTCGCTGCCGCGTGCTTCCCGAAACACCAACAATTCAACGTTCAAGACGTGCCCGGTATTATCCACCCCGACCATGTATGTCATGGGTTTGTGCTTGCCAATTGTATTCTGGAGTAAGGCATACCCATTAATTTGGGTGCCCGTTTCTCCGACGTAGACCTCAAATGATTCTTCCGGGAATTTCCAGCCAATACGTTCCTCAATCTGCAGTTTCTTCTCCGGGCTTAGCTTCAGAACTTCTTTCCGGATCCGTTCCGATTGGGGGAACATCAATTTGAGCGCATCTTCTTCTGTCAGAAAGACCTCGGCATGGTTCATCTCTTGATCTGTAAGGTAGCGTTTGAGTTCACTGTCCCAAACACGTGCAGCCCAGACCATGGCCGGGGACATGATAACGAAGAGCGCCAGTAAGAGTCTCAGCAATCGAATCATCATGCGGGAACACACCCCCTTTCTTTCAGCTTGGCGTTGAGCCGATTGACGACAGCATCCGTCGCATCTTCCGATGGTTCGATGGGCCACCACTTCAAGGCTTGCTGGGTGACGCCACCGCGTGCATGCCATCGCTGCCTGGTTTCCAGTACGCTCACAGAGGCCACATCATTCAGTCGTTTGACGGAAACAGTCATACGTGCTCGTTCTTCGTTGCCGAAGCCTTCACGCCCAAAGATGCCAAAAGACCGATCTGAGGCTGGGGGGACGTCCAGCCAGGTTGTCTCGATCACTCCCTTTTCTTTGTCGTAGGTCGCAACGGATTGCCCTTTCATGGTCTCGAGCGCGGCATCCCAAACAATGTCATAGGAGCACACAAAATATTTTTCGCGGCTTCCGCTCAGAGCGGCGCATCCGACAGAGAGAAGCGCGAAGGCTACCATGGTTATTCGAAGTGTAGACATGATGCACACTGCTCTTTCTTGGTCACGGCGATTCCTCTCTCTTGAGAGAGGAATCGCCGGTACTCTGCCTAGAAATATGTTGCTATCGACATCACCAATGCCCCGTCGTGAATACGCTCCAACGTATTCGGGTTATAGGCCATCGGTTGATACTGATAGCTGAGCTTAATGGCTGTATCTTCAATCGGCCGATAGTTCAGTCCAAAGGAGATCTGCTCCAGATTGCCAAACCCGCCTGTATTATTCGTGTTGTCTAGGTCGGTGTTGACTCGGTCATATCGGATAACGGCAGTGAAGGTGGATCCTGGGCCAAACCGCTTCGGGGAAAACTTTGACAAGAACTCCGGCATGAAATGGTAGTTGCCCTGGATATAGAACCCACTCATGCGCTGCGGCGGAGTTGCCATGCCGCTGTTCCCACCAATGCCAGTGAGAAGCTGGCCAGGAGAGAAAGGACCGGGACCGGCAGGAGGAGGGCCAGGAATCGTGTTGCCTGTAACGGCACGCGAGTTTCCTCTCGCATAGGCCCAGGCAGCCTCGCCGATCACTTCAAAGGGACCCCTTTGGAGTGTCCAGTCTAGAGCTGTAATGCTGAGAGGGACGTAATTACTCCCATTATTGTTCGCATTTCCATAGTAGCTTGATCCACCTACTTCCATCCCAAGCATTGGACTGTAGGCCAGGCGTCCGACGACCGCTTTGCCATTGTTGATATCGGCACCATCATGTCCCGCGCAGTCCCGCTGACGACCTTGGCTTGTGCCGTTCGCCTCATTGACCAGAGGGGTGCCGTTAGCGGCATAGCCACAGGGGCCGGTTGTGACATACAATTCATAGTCTATCTTGCTGGTCCGGCCGGGATACACCGTTCCGTAGAATCCCGCTCCAGTTTCCGACATGGTGGAAGGGATGATGAGTTGGCTGACCAGCGGCCGATCGGTCAGATCATTCAATGGGGAGTCGTGCAGCAAGTTGAACTTCCCGAGGGGCATCAGTAAAATTCCGGCACGCAGGTTGAACGGTTCATTGACCAGGTAGTCGATAAATCCAAACTCAAGCGAGACTTCAATCTCATTCCCTGAGCTCTCTCTGACTCCGTGCTCAATTTCAATCTCGGTCGCTACCTTGACGTGTTCGGTGATGTCGGCATAAATAAATGGGACAAACCGCTGCTGATCGAAGTTGTTGGTCACGCCAGGTCGGCCATCACCGGCTTCGATGCTGGCCTTCGATTGGGATCGAAACTGCATATCTATGTATCCGCCGACAATGGCCTTCGGTGCGGACACGAATGGCTTGGCATAGACCAAACGACCTGAGCCGGATGAACCAAAGGACAAAGCCGGCTGTGTCTCCGTACGAAGATCCTTACTGACTTCCGGTAGTGGCCCAATTCCCGGTTCGGCCGTTGGTGCCGCTGCACCTTCCTTCTGCTTGATGGCGCCCTCGCGGCGCTCATATTCTTCCATGCGTTGCTTTACGGCTTCATCAACAAGCTTCTTGATTTCCTCCGGGGTCATGTTCTCAGCCCAAACCGAAGTAAACGGCAAAGCTGCAATCACGAGAGCCCCGAGGATTGACCAGATCCTCATAGTGAACCTCCATCCATGGTAAGTGGTCTGACTCGGGACTCTCTGGTCTCTGGTCTTCTCTGAATAGACAACGACAGGTTGCGTTTCGGTGGACTGACGTGATGCCTCCTTTCGTCGATAGGTTTATCATGATGTGACCGTGCTCCATCCTTTGATGGAAGAGAAAAGGATGACAACAATGCGTTTGCAGCGCTTGCACTTGAGCTCCAGCCCTTGTCCGCGCACCTTGGCGATCAGTTGACCGCACTCGCAGCGGGTTTCGCCGCAGTCGGCGGAGTGGCTCATAGGAGACATCGTAGTGCCATTGCGAAATGCTCATGTGAGGAAATGAAATTGAGAACGATTATTAATATCTCAATCAGTATCCGAAAGTCAAGGATTTTCATTGGGCTCAAATCATCGAGGAGGGAGTGCATTAGGCCTGGCCCTGCCCTATAATTCGTCGCCTCTCTGGCGTAGAGGATGGTAAGGGGAACGCGTGCATTCCAATCTATTCAATCAGCCGTTTCGCATCCAGACATGCTTCTTAACGCTGCTATGCAGCGTCCTCGCCGGCTGTGTGGGGGTACCCACTGGCCAGGAATCGGCCGTTGTTACCAGGGCCCAGATGCAGATGGGGACGCTGGTCAAGATTACGGCGGTGGCGCGGAGTGAGTCCGTCGCGCAAGCTGCGGCGACCGCCGGGTTTGCTGAAATCCGCCGCCTAGAGGAGCTTCTGAGTACATGGATTTCAACGAGCGAGCTTTCCCGCGTGAATGCCGCGGCGGGAGTCATGCCGATCCATGTGAGTCCAGAGACGCTGACGGTCGTCCAACGTGCGATGCAGGTCGCGGAAATGACCGGTGGTGGATTCAATATTGCCATTGGCCCGGCGGTAGATGCGTGGCGTGTGACCGAAGGCCAACGCATACCGACAGAATCTGAGTTGGATGCCCTCCGTCCGTTGGTCGACCTGCATGCCGTTCATGCCGACGTGCATGCGCAGACGATCTATCTTGAGAAAAGAGGGATGCGGATTGATGTGGGGGGAATCGGCAAGGGTTACGCAGCTGATCAAGCCGTCGACGCGCTGCGGAGAGCAGGCGCTGTTGCCGGGGTTGTGGCGCTGTCAGGGGATATCAAAACATTCGGCCGGTTGCCAGGAGGGAAGATGTTTCCCGTCGGTATTCAACACCCACGAGAGGAGGGATCGGTGCTTGCGTGGATTGATTTGCAGGACGAAGCTATATCTACCGCGGGGGATTATGAACGGTTCTTCGAGTGGGAGGGGATCCGATATCATCATATTCTTGATCCGCGCACGCTCCAACCGGCGCGCAGTTGCCAGAGTGTCACAGTGATTGCCCGTGAAGGGGTCTGGGCCGATGGACTCGATACGGGCATCTTTGTGATGGGACCGGAGCGGGGAATGGAACTAGTCGAACAGCTGCCGGATGTCGAGGCCATCATTATCGATGCTGAAGGTCGTCTGCTGGTGTCTTCGGGCTTGAAGCAGCGGATCCGCCTGCCTTAGGAGCCTGTCCGACATTGACCGTTCTACTGCGGCGAACGATCTGCGACCATCTGCGTCGTTCTCGGCCCGCTCCCAAGAACCGTGAAACGTGAGGCGTGAAACGTGTAACGAGGGGCAGCCTCGGGCCTGCGGCCTCGCATCTGGCCGCATCTCCTTCGCCTCGCCACGAAGGCAATGTCGGATAGGCTCCTAGCAGGATGTGTCCCGTTCTCGCTTCGGCCTAGCCAGGACTATTCATGAATAATGTGGGCTAGCGGTCCAATTGATAGCTCATCGGAATCTTGATCGTCATGCGCGGCTGTCCTAATGGGCGAGGTAAGTGGAATGGGGCTGCTTGCCGCATGGTTTCCACAGCGGCCTTGTCGAGACTGGGGTGCCCCGAACTCCGAAAGACTTCCACCTCGCCGATGCTCCCGTCCTCGTTGATCACGGCTGTCACCACGACTTTTCCCTCGGCTCTATCCACCCGAGCTGAAGAGGGGTAGCGTTTCAATTCCTCCACACGACGTAAAATCGCTTCAGAGAGCCACCCGTAGTCGCGCTTAGTCGGCACGTTCGATGGTGCCGGGGAAATGGCTGCCATCTGCGTTGGTGCCGGAGCCTGGTCAGATTGTGCTGTCTGCTCGAGGATTGCGGAGGGCGTGTTTGATGGTGCCGTTTGGGCAGCAGATTCCGCAGAGACTACCATCGGTGCTTCGGCTGGTTGTGTTGTGTGAGCCGCTGATTGTGAGGGAGTCGTTGGTTGCGGTGGGGGCGGCTCAGTGACTACCGGGGTACTGGCCCGCTCAGAAATTGATGGAGTCGTCTGTTGAGCAAGCGGCTGGGGCGACGGGAGCGTCTGCGCTGGCGGAGTCTGCTGCACGTGGGGAGAGGAAGCCGAGGTCGTCGATGGAACAGACGGGGCCGGAGCCTGGTTCGGGGACGATGCCGTTGGTTGAACTGGCTGAGCCGGCTGAGCCGGCGATACCATGGCGACGTTCCACTTGAACGGTTCGTCCTGCGGCACGAGTTGGATCTGCTTCACAAGCAGAATCGCTGCGAAAGCCACTGTGCCGTGCAAGAGGACGGAGACGAGCCAGCCCTGGACGTGCGCGTCCTTCTGGCTTCCGGAGCGAGGTGGGTCAGTAGCGATCACAGTCGAATGACCTCCAGACTGACTTGTTGAAATCCCAACCCCCGCACTTCATCCACCACGGACACGAATCGTTCGAGCAAGGTGACTTTATCCGCCCGCACGACGACCGCCGATTCTCGAGGTTCCTCAGTCAGCGCACCCTGGAGCCCTCCTTCGGGGACTGCACGGTCGTTGAGAAAGAGCGCGCCATCGGCAGTCAGGGTAATCACGATGGGAGCATCTTTGTGAACGTCGACTTCTTTCGCTTTTGCCAAATTGACCGGAATCTGTCCGCTGCTGATAAAGGTGGCGGTGGTCAGCACGATAACCAATAGTACCAGCATGACGTCCACGAGGGGGATGACGTTGATCTGGTCAATGTCTCGTTGCATGGTGTTCCTTGTGTAGGGCGAGGAGCTCGGCCACTTTCCGTCGGAGCACGTTGTTCATGACGACGCAGGGAATTGCGACCAGCAGTCCGACCGCCGTGGCTTTCAGCGCAAGGCTGAGCCCGATCATGATGGCATTGACGGCCATGGTGCCGGCGGTACCCATCGTATGGAATGTGAGCATGATACCAAGCACGGTGCCCAGCAATCCAATATACGGGGCATTCGCGGCCACCGTGCCAATGATGACCAGGTGTTTGGTCAGAGCCATTTCTAATCCCAGGCTGTTGGGGTACTGGGCAAGATCAACACGGCGGTAAAAAAGCCACCGCTCCACCGCGATGGCCACTGTCCAGACGCTGAGCGCTAATAGAAGTCCGATGATTCCGTAATCGACCACGTTTTGTAACGCGTTCATATGCGAGGCCTCACTTTCTCTGCATAATTCACGGACCGGTGGGGCTAGCCCTCATGATTCATGACGGTTCGTCGCGAAATTGCTGAGCCGCGTCGCGAGACCGGTACGTGGAGCCCTGAGGACCCGATGCGTNNTTGCAGCAGAAGCGTTCATGAATCATGCGGGTTAGAGGACCGTCGTCAGGGGCTATCAATGCCAGATCGTGAAAAAGCCTGTCAATGCTCTCGTGCGATAGGTCGAACCGGCTGCGACGCCTAGCAGGATGCTGAAAAAG
>PLBR01000197.1 GCA_003135435.1 Nitrospira sp.
CCGCCGAGCCCGACGATGCCAACCTTCTTGCCCTTGGTGACCCCCCAGTGGCGCATGGGCGAGTACGTGGTGATGCCGGCGCACAGAAGCGGCGCGACGCCGGCGAGATCGAGATTGGAGGGGACGCGCAGGACAAAGCGTTCGTCCACCACTATGCTCTCAGAATATCCACCATAGGTGACGCCCCCGAGGTGCTTGTCCGGGAAGTTGTACGTGAGGGTCATGTTCCGGCAGAACTGCTCAAGGCCAGCCTGGCACTCGGGGCAGGTCCTGTCGGAGTCGACTATGCAGCCGATCGCAGCCAAGTCTCCGGGCGTGTACTTGGTGACTGCCGAGCCCACCTTCGTGACACGACCAACGACCTCATGGCCTGGGACGCAGGGGTAGACCGTGGGCATGACCCCGCTCCACTCGTTACGGACCTGATGGAGATCGGAGTGGCAGATGCCGCAGAAGAGAATGTCGATCTGTATGTCGTGTTCTGTCGGATCGCGCCGCACGATCGTGGTGGAGGCAAGCGACGATGTCGCATTGGCAGCGGAGTAAGCCTTCGCCTTGTACATAGGTATCTTGTGCATAGATTTAATAAGTATGCTTCCGGAATGCTCCGATATGCAAGATACGCCATTGAACAGAATGAGCACAGGATAGCCTGGTGACGGTCTGCGGCTTGCAGATTCGCAGCCTCGCCCTAACACGTTGCAGTAGCGAGGTTCTTTCTTAACCTGTGGCTCAAGTGTGGCTGACGTGATCAGGTTTTGCCCCAAGAGCTGGCGAGAGGAATTGAACCCTCCAACCTGCGGTTTACAAACTCGATGCAGAGCTGCCTGACACGGCGCACGACGAGCTAACCCAAGTAAAAAGTGATGAATCGGAAGAATCATCCTCGTGATGGATCGGGATAGAAGTGGCCCCGGAAATTTGAACAAGCTGATAAGTGGAGGATCTGCTACCGTTGATGGCCCTCCTGGGCGATGAAATGGAGCAGACGATGGCAAAAAGAACGAGACGGACGCACTCAGCGGTGTTCAAAGTCAAAGTGGCACTGGCCGCGATGGGCGGCGACAAGACGCTGGCCGAACCGGCACAGCGGTTTGAAGTGCATCCCAACCAGATTACGGAGTGCAAACGGCAACTCAGTGAGCGAGCGGCCGACATATTTGGCGGTGGAGCCGCTCCGACGGAGCCGCTTGTTGATCTGAAGGCCCTGCATGCCAAGATTGGGCAACTGACGCTGGAGAATGATTTTTTAGAAGGAGCGCTCACCAAGGTAGGATGGCTGAGCGCAAAGCGATGATTGACAGCCACCACGCACTGTCGATCAGGCGCCAGGCACAGCTGGCAGGGATTAGCCGGGGCAGCGTCTACTATGTGCCCAAATCTGTCGGCGCGGCCGATCTGGCGCTGATGCGTCGCATTGACGAGTTACACCTGGAGCACCCATTCATGGGCGCGCGTATGCTGCGCGACCAACTCAATCGGGAGAGGTTCGATGTGGGACGTAAACACGTTGGTACGTTGATGCAGCGCATGGGCATTGAGGCGCTGTATAGAAAACCGGGCACCAGCAAGAAACACCCCGGCCATGAAGTATATCCCTACCTGCTGCGTCGCCTCGCCATCAACCGGGCCAACCAGGTGTGGGCGCTAGACACGACGTACATTCCAATGGCCAAAGGGTTTGTGTACCTGACCGCCGTCGTGGATTGGGCCAGCCGCAAGGTCTTAGCCTCAACGGTCGCGGTCACGTTGGAGGCCTGCCATGCGGTCGATGTGCTGCAAGAGGCGTTCAATCGCCATGGCCAACCGGAGATTGTGAATACCGACCAAGGCAGCCAATTCACCGCGCATGAGTTCGTGCAAGCCGTCAAGGATCGGGGGTGTTACCTCAGTATGGACGGGCGCGGAGCCTGGAGGGATAATGTGTTCGTCGAGCGCCTGTGGAAGTCGGTGAAATACGAGCGGGTGTATTTACATGCCTACGACTCAGTCATTGAAGCCAGGCAGTCGATCGTGCAATACATGGATTGGTACAACCAATCCAGACCGCATTCGAGCCTGGGTAAGAAAACACCTGATGAGGCGTATGCCGTGATGCTGCCGACGGTTGAACGGGCAGCGTGAAAATCAGCAGAGAATCCACTTAAGAAACTCAGGCTGCTGTTCAAACGAATGGGGCCACTTCTGTTTCGTATTCACCAGAATCGGCACGTCCTCCTCGCTCGGCAGGAGGTCGATACCCCGCCGTTTTGCATCGCTATTAAACATCACGCGCAGGTGAATCCTCAAGTCCCAACTGGTGTGGCTTCGCGAGACCGGCTACGGGAAATTACGGATAACGCTTGCTCCTCCAGCGGACGGCTTTAGAATGAACACACGGAGCCTATGAGATGACCGGTTAGGAAATGACGAGAATGACTTGCAGGTACTGCACGTCGAAGATTGGGAAGACGACACGCTGCTCCCCGAACGCGAGTTGACCCGAGAGGATCCAACCGCTCGTCACATTCGTGGTGGCGTAAGACTGGAAGGTGCGGCGGCGAGTGTTTCGCCATCAGCCGCAGAGCGAGGTGATGATGCAAGCGTGGCGCGATCCACAGTTTCCTGACACGACGAGGGCGCGGGTCTACCTCGTCATGCTCCAGCTCCTATTCGTGGCGATCCTGGTGGAGCAGCTTCTTCGGCCTCTACCCGTCACCCAACTGCAGGGCATTCTGCTCACCGTCCTGGCCATCCTGATGGCGACCCTGCTGGCCGCTCCCCGGCAGCTATTGACCACGACCTGGTTCATTGCCCTTGTGTCCTTGGGCGACTCGGCTGTGCTCCTGAACACGATGCAGCACGTGCAGACCATTGAGCCGTGGATTATGTGCGAGTTTCTCCTGCTCATGGTGATGGTATCGTACGCGTCGTCCGTTCCGAAGATCGTGGTGCTCAGCGGTCTCGTGGCGGGATTGTACGCGCTGTCCCTCTATCGACTCGGCCTGTTCGGGACCGATCATGTGTTCCTGCTCCCTGTCCTACTGTGCCTGACGCTGGCCTTTGCAGGCAAGGCTCGGATCGTCCAAGCAGAAATCGAGCGCATCACGGAAACCGACGAACAGACTCGGTGCAGGACGATGACGGACGCGTTAACCGGCCTGCCCAATCGGGCGCAATTCCTAGAGCAGGTGGCGCGTGCGATCCAATGCGGCCGCGCCGAGGGGAACGTCCAGTTCGCCATCCTGTTCATTGATTTAGACGGATTCAAACCCATCAACGACCGCCTCGGGCACAAGGCGGGCGACGCCGTGCTGCGGCATACGGCCAAACGGTTCCAGGCCTGTATGCGAAAAGGCGACACGGTGGGCCGCTATGGGGGCGACGAGTTTACCCTGCTGGTCCACCACGTAACCGGTCCCGCCGACGCGATCCGCGTCGCCGAGCGTGTCCTTGCGAAACTCAAAGAGCCGATCGACGTCGGAGAACCAGTCATAGTCGGGGCGAGCATCGGGATTGCGTTGAGCACCAATCTGCACGAACGGCCGGAGGATATGATCCGGGATGCTGATGGGGCGATGTATCGGGCGAAGGCGCAGGGAAAGAATCAATATGTCGTCAGTGATCAAGCGCGAGACATCCCGAAGGTGGAACTCAAGGATCGATTGAAGCGGGTTGTACGGGCACGGTGGTGAGCGGCGCGCCGCCGACGTTAATCAAATGAGGAGTAACGAGCCGGAAGTTTTTATACCACCTACCCTGTGCACGATCAACCTGCAAGCTGGCTCGCTTACTGCACCTCCATGGAGGGCGGAGCTAAGTCAGTGACCGCCTTTCGATAGAGGGAGACGACACTAAGAAATTCATGAATGAAGGGTATGGGAGGGATATTTCAGGTGTTGATGCTCACAGTGAAGTGACTCCACTCTCTGTCTTGTCGTCTTGGGTAAGGCCGCAGCGTGAGCCCGTGCCATCATGTACCCTTGATGGTCACAGTATTGGTGGAAGCGCTTGCTAGAGTGGCTGAATGGGAAGCGGCGAGGGCACGTTTCAAGGCATCTCCCAGGCGGTGCAGCGAAAATTCTTTTTCGACATATTCGCTAACGCCAAACGCCCGGAGCTGCTCTTCCGCCTCTGGAAGTCCAGCCCCCGTCAAAATGATGACCGGCTGCCCGGGATTGAGATTGCGGATCTGTTGCAACACCGCCCTCCCATCCATCTCTGGCATTTTCAAATCCAGCACCACGACATCGGGGCGTTCGCGGCGAAAGAGCTCCAGGCCCTTCCGACCACCATCGGCGAGGACCACGTCATAGCCCTTCCGACTGAGGAGCGTGTCGAGGAGATTCCGTATGCCCTGCTCATCATCAATCACGAGCACTTTGGCCATGAGACCTCCCAGAATACAAATGGTGAGGCTTCAACAACAGGAGCTGCCAGGCCTGGTTCTCTTCTACGAAAAGGATAGCAAAGTATTTCGTTTGTCGATAGGCCATTCGCAAAACCAACCGATGGAACCGGATCAGCGGCTCGGCCCCGGATAAACTCACACGACATTCCAAGGCGTTCGGTGGACTGCTAACGCAAGGCGAACGGTGCGGCGCCTCCTCGACACTCCTCTAGAACCTGAACGACAACCCACCAATCAAACGATGGGTCTTGAACGTTTCCGAGAGTTGCACCGGCCCCGCAAATTCATGCTGGGCCTCAAAGTGCGTGAAGCGATATTCCCCAAACAGCCCAATTACTGAGGAGAACGCTAAATAGTGCGTACCACAGGCCTTCCGCCCAAGGCTCTTCGAGTTCTTCGACCCGCTTCTGCAGCCCTCCCACGAGACTCTTCGGCACCAA
Organism: Nitrospira sp.; assembly: GCA_003135435.1. Classification (GTDB taxonomy): domain Bacteria; phylum Nitrospirota; class Nitrospiria; order Nitrospirales; family Nitrospiraceae; genus Palsa-1315. The sequence continues at coordinate 4,831 of PLBR01000197.1, forward strand.
CTTGCCGGATTACTTGAGTCCTTGGCCGAGGCTGCGCTTCCAGCGATACATCTGCGCCGCGTTCACCGCATACTTCCGACAGTTCTAGTCTTCCTAAACCGCGGTCGGCGTCCACAAAACCTGCTCAAAGGTCTTCTCGTAAGTCCTCGAATGACCGTGGAGCAAGAACGCGTCTTACGGTGTCCCTAAATCAGATGGTTGATGGACTCACCTACATCACACGGGGGCTTTGTCGGCAGGCGGGGGGCCGAAAAAGGGCACCCGACCTGTACGGCCATATACACCGCGCGCCCAGTCCCCAACGGCTCTTCGCCATGCTTCTCCGTTGCACACAACGCCCGCTGAACGGCAGCCAAAGGGTTCACTCACGACAACAGCGCGACCACTTTGTCTGTGACGCTAGTACGTTATTCGAGTGGAACTAGGGAGGTTCCTAGTGCCAGAAACAGCTGTGGGGTCTTACGATATGCCTCAATACGGATCGGCACTCGTCGCGTTGCTGTTCCCGGTCTGGTGAATGAATGAAGGAGGTAGTGTGTGGCTGTTGAAACCCTGTTGGCTCAGACAGCGCGTGATGTGACTGACGCGAAAGAGAACCCCCCCCTGTACCTCGTGGGTGGAGTGACCTCGCAGGAGCGCATGCGCGAGTACTACCAGATGCCGCACCTGTCCAAAAATGACGCGGCGATTGAGCGGGGCGCGTGGCTCATAGTGCTGAGCCTGTTGTTCACGGCAATCTGGCTGGTGGGTACGCTGTGAGTGAGCGGTTTGGAAAATGCGCCGTGGTCTTGCGCAGCGTGCTGTATCAGGACAGGTCATTAAGTGAGGCGGAATTCCATTTCATGGAGAACCATTTCCATGTCTTGGAGATGGCTTATCTTCGGTGGAAGCGGAAGCACGGAAACATTGGGCATTAACAATAGAGTAGGCGTGCAGTTATCCTGAATCATGACGCAAGTAGAGGCCTGATCTCCCGCGCTCACATCGGGATCGGATCGTCCACAACCCTTTCCTCGCCTCTCGCGCTCGGTTCTCTAACCCTTCCAGCACCGTATCCCCTGGTGCATACTTTCGATACCACCAGTGCATATGGAGGGAAGCGAAGGGGTCGCAAGGGGTGGGAGCGGGTCGTCATCGATTCAAAAGACGATCATAGACGATGTGGGCCGGATCGCCCAATTCTAACCAGAAGCCATCATCCTCAGAAATGACATCAAATTCAAAGGAAGGAGCTTCGGTCATACCTGCCCGTGAAACCCCCGCAGGGGGCAGAGTGCCGTAGAGAACCTCTAGTTAATCAAGGAGAGAAATAATGAATCTCAAGAGGAACGTCTCAGTAGCCGTTTTCGCAGTGGGTCTGATGTGTGGTGCGGTGTACGCTCAGGCAGAGGAATCTGCCCAGAGTGCCCCCGGCAGCTCATATGCTGGAGCTTTCGGCGGTGTGGTGGACCTGAGTGTCCCAGGCGGCGTCAGGAACATTCATAGCACCAACGGAACAAAAACGGAGACCGGAAAGGCTCAACCGGCCGTCGCGAAAGAGAGTGCACCGACTGGAGCAGCAGCAGCTAGCGCGCCGAGTGCGAGCGGGGCAGCCGCCGCTGCCGTAGGCGCAGCCAAATAACAAGAAAGCGGGTGGGCTCGGCGCTGTGATACATGGCGCCGGGCCCACTGACACGATCCCCTTTGTGTTCCGTATGGCCAGCGACTCCGTGATTTCGCGACAAACCGTCATGAATATTGATGGCTTCACCGTAGCGATTATCTCACGGCTGTCTTGGACAGTAGTGAGGCGTAATACATGTTTTCAACGATTCCTCTTCCTCCACTCCCACGGCGGTACCGGCTGCGGATCGGCCCACAACCCTTTCCGTGCCTCTTGTGCTTCCTTCTCTAACCCTTCTAGCACCGTATCTCCCGGCGCATACTTCCGATACCACCAGCACCAGCCCTCCTTGACCAGCTCGTGATTGAGGCTCATCCCATCCAGAAGGATTACATTCCCGATGGTGCGCGTGTACTTGTCGTGGCCGTGAGTCTGGATGGTGACTTCCTTCCCGAAGGCAGTGGCCGAGGCCGGCGTGAGTCCGTTGCAAGTGGTTGAGAGACAAGAGAGAAGAGGTGGTTGCGGGGGCTCGATTCGGTCACGATTTAACCCGTCTGTGACGATTGCGTTGACAGCGTGAATTCCCGCGCTAGGAGCGCGACCGCAGTCGACCCTCCTCCACTTAGAAATTCAAGGGGATGCTCAGGCGGCCTACCTGCCTGGGCAGCGGCTAGGAAAGCGTTTTCACTATCCCACTCCAGCTCACTCAGACTCAACAGCAATCATGTCAGGGCACAGTGCACCTCTGACCTGTAATATCCGTTAGCCATTTGCAAATTGTATTTTTGCTCTTCGTTTCATTGACGAGTAACTCTGCCGCCACGTAGAGAGCACGCACCTCACTATCACTAATTTTGAATCTCGTCGCAATATGCCCCAGTTCCTCCTTAAAGAGTTCAAACGATTTGTTCAAGTTCGCTCCGTGTCTCGCCTCATAGTCCTTTGTGTAGAGGTTTGGGTAGGAGGCATTGAATCCAAGGTCGTTAAGAGCAACGTGCCAGACTTTACAGTTCCAGGACTCTACTTCCGGGGTCGCATAAATGGGTATTCTTGTCAAAGGAGCCTCTTCAAGAAAGCCTCTCGGGATCTCAACCTCATTCGGAAGGAGACCTCTTTTAATTGTCTTTGTTCTCCCTGCTATATTTTCGTTGTAGGCTTTTTTATAGGCCTCCAAATCTTTGGGGTCTTTCGTCTTTCTCCAAACATCTTCAAGTTGTGCAAGCATGGAGTTCTCTTCGGTCCATTTGTACTGAGTTTGGTACTCATGACCGTCATGGAAGCCAATCGCTTTAAGTTGTTCATGCCGTTTCGATTGCATAAGGATGGAGGTAGCATTGAGCGCGTTTGTGTCGATCAGGACATCCCAAAAGTGTCGTGGGTTCAATTTAGTGCTTGCTCTGGAATCTTCATAGGGCACGTATGCGTCTACCAGTATGATCAAACAACCACGGCTGAAGGGGCGACCGCCAATGTAGGTATCCGTCAAGGTGTCTAAGCCAAGATTGTCCGAAACCCCGCCATCGAACAGATGAAAATATTGGTTAAAGATAGATTTTGCACCATGATTAAAATGATCAGCCCACCGCTGGCCTCCTTTTTCGTTGAAACTTCTAAGTGTAACATTAGGAAATATGCCGGGGAATGCTGCTGAAGCGGTGACGCCGACCGAAATAGGCAAGGCGCCCAAGTCAGACCTCATATTGTCGAAGGAATAGTTACTAAAGACGAATCGTTCTGCTGTGCTGTAATCTGTGGCGTTAAGCAAAAGACTTGGTTCGCCAACTCGAAGGTCACCGAAAGTTCGTTGTTCAAAAACTCGCCTATAAAACACCTCCTCTAAAAGGTGGCTTCGGTTGTAGCTGGTACCGAGATATTGAAGCCAATGAATAGGATTAAGACCGTACCAGAGAGACCAGAACTCAAACGACTGTGACATAACCTGCTGAAGGTTTTGTTTATTCCACTTCAACGGGTCATCTCTAAACGTGACATAATACGCACCTGCGAGGGAACCGCCTGATACGGTTGAAATGTACTGTACATGCTGGAGAATGCCGAGACGGTCGAGTTCCCATAGAACAGCAGATCCAAAATTTGCGGCTCGGCTCCCTCCACCAGACAGCGCTAGACCTATGAAATAATCGCGACTGGCACCTCTTGGCCTAGTAGCCTGTATGTCAGTAACATTCTGCGTTAATTCGAGTTTCTTGTTCATATAAGCATTGAAGACTTCTAACCCGGACAGAGGGACACAACCAGACGTGACTAACAAAGCGCACAGACAAGTGGCGAGAGCAAAGGTACCCCGACAGGACTTGAACCTAATTTCTCTCATTCCGTAACCTGAAACCCGAATAGTAGGCCAGTGGCACCGTGAGGAATGGTCTGATGTGGACGGGCATGAGGGCCTCGCAGGAGGCCATTCTAGGAGGGGGCTGAGGAAACCGCAAGGCGGGGTGAGGGTGACCAGCCGGGAGTTTTTGTACCACCTACCATGTTAGTCCTCAGCTCGCAAGCTGGACGGTTTCGGGTGCGGGTGGCTGGCCCCCGAGACTGCTGTGCGGACGGACCGTGTTGTAGTGAGTTCTCCAACGGTCCGTCATGATCTGTGCTTCCTTGAGTGTGTAGAACAGCTCGCCGTTCAAAAACTGCTCCCGCATCTTGCTCGGTGATGCCGAGCTTCCGGCAGGCGTCGAGCACGGCCAGGCCTTTGCCGGTGTCGAGCTCAACCGTCCGCAGATGTTGAATAATCTCCTCGGGCGTATACCGTTTCTTGGGCATGACCCTGACCTCCCTGGTTGCAGTCCAGTCTCACATTCACCCTGGACCGAATTTGCCCGGGCAGGTCACGACAGTATTCAACAGATGGCGTTCAACCTGATCGTTTACAGGAACAGACTGGTCACCAACCAAGGGATTAATCCTTGGGCCTTGTTTATTCCGCACATAGGAAGGAGCTTTTTCTAGGACCAGAGGGGGGATGATTGACGAAGTCCGGGGGGGATCGGTAAGGGTTGTGGGTCGATCGGTTCCCCACCCCACATTGAGTCTATCGCAAGGCCAGGGCATTGGCTCATTTAGACTTACCCTGCGGCTTAGCGCTCGGTACCGATGATTTTATAGTTGCATACTGTGTCTCGTTCTTCACTGCGGTTCCCTCTAGGGAAACACAGTAAAGAGGAAGTGGTGGGTATGAGGTAGACGTTTGCACCACGTCAATGAGGGCATCATAGGGAGGGCCAGCCTTTCCAATGGTATCCACATATGCACTACGTCTAGTCTTTGCCATCATGGATGTACTCATAGTGAACCACGTACAGGTACTCCCCTTAACGGTTGGGCCTTTCGCAAGCTTGGCGACATGGTCACGAAGGGCTTGATCTTCGTCATAACCATCAAGCACCTGTTTTTCTGGTGTGATCTCCAACCAGTAAATGCGGTGGGAGCAGCCAGTCACGAGCGAGAAGAGAGCTAGCGATAGGACTATCTGCTTAAGTCGCACGATCTACCCCCTCTTTGAGCTTCTAACCATTTGTCATGATCGTATCCGACTATTATCGATACGGCCATCGCTCATAAGAAGGGGTACTCTCCCCTAAACGTCGGGTATTGCAAACCGGAGCGTGATTGACGTCTTTCGGTCAAGCCCCTTCGGGCATCAGCGCAGCGTCAATGGAGCGGCCACACGCCCCCAAATCAGGAAATCCTACTGCCTCATCGGCACTTACCCCCTCCCAAAAGTCAAGACGAAGCAAAATTGGATTGCTGTCTTCCTCATTCAAAATGTCATCGGCCGGTATTTAAAAAACATTTTGGCAGCGCTCGTGCATGGTTGCCCCAAGACGGTTGGACAAAAAGCGCTACCCGATGGTGATCGCAGGGGTGCCGGTATCTGGCTGACCCCGTCTGAGTTTTTCACGAGCCGTCCTGGCCAGTTTTTCATAGTGTGCGCGGAATTGCTCGATCTCTTCTAGCGACATATCTTCCAGTGTCAGCATGACATTGTGCGCGCCACTCGTGGAGCGGATCAACTCATCGAGTTTCAATTGCAGGGCTGCCCGAGTGCGACCCTGAGTATTTTGAATCAAGAACACCATCAGAAAGGTCACAATGGAGGTCACGGCGCTAAAGGTAAACTGCCACATCTCACCAAAGTGGAAGAGCGGGGCCGTCATCGCCCAGATTGCGATGAAGCAAACGGCGGCGGCGAACGCGACGGGATGCCCCGTGAGGTGTTCAGTCTGCTTCGCTGCCCGATCAAAACGATCAAGGAATGTGAGTAATCTAGGGGCGGTTTGGCCAGTAGGCGAAATAATCATCGTTCCCTCCTTCCACAGATTTCAACGTGATGATCCGAGCAGATCGTGCGCGACGAAATGCTTTCCGGCGCCATCTCATTTCCAGAGATGCAGAATGTTCCCGTTTTTTCGTGAAAGACTGCTCTTCGATGTCGCGCCACAGGGCTGGCGAAGCCCACCCGGTCACTAATCCAGCCTCTGCCGGAAACGTTTCACGCCGAGAGCCGGGGTGATGGGCGCAAACAGGGCGATTGGTCAACCCTGCAGCGCGACCTTTTTGAGTCCGTGCTCTTTGAGCAGTGCTATGGACGATCCGCAGAAAATGGGTGAGCGGAAAGATTTCACCCGACCTTGAATCGGGAGTGGATTTGCACGGAACAAGACTCACGATCGACTCCTCGCCTGCAAGGAAGGAGGGGTGGCCTTTCAGCGTGACGAGTACCTGACAGCCATGAAGGAGTGGCGACCGCAGCCGAGGCGGAGCAAATGAGGAGACGAAGGGCCTCGGTATACCACTGCATAGGTTCCGACTCCGCGTTTCCCAACCTAAAAATTTGTGGCGCTGACTATGCTCTCGCCGGCCCCACAATTTTTCGGCGAACCACAAGAATCAGAACGGTACCGAACAGTCCCATAAGAAAGCCCACTGGATCGTCTTCTCGATACCACACTCAGCCACGTCCTATGAACCCGCCCAGGGACGCACCCGCAATACCTAACAGGATCGTCACGATCAACCCTCCCGAATCTGGCCCCGGTGTCACAAACTTGGCGACGACACCCACGATCAACCCGAATACGATCCATTCGATGATCGACATGACGGCACCTGCCTACGCATCGGGTGACACTTACTATGCTTAGACCGCCTGGAACATCTTTTTCATGGCTCCCATGGCGGAGACGACGTCTTGGGCGACGGCCCGTTAAGAGAGGCGGCAGGATCCGACATCTCTCGCCAGACCACATATTCTCGTGCTCCCGATCTTCGTTGCCTTCACGGATGGTTCGCCCGATGTCGCGGTGGCACCTAGCGATGCTGGGATGACAGGTCCTCCTTTATGTCATTGACCGTGTTTCTTGCCGACTCGGCAAATCCTTTCGCCTGACGGCCCGCCTCCCGCAACGACTCCTTTCCTTTCTCGACAAATTCCTGCCCGCCGTCTTTTGCACTGCCCCAGGCCTCGGTGCCGCGATCGACGGCATCATCGAGTTCATCTTTGGCGCATGCCGTATAGTCGCGAAGAAGCCCGCGCAACTGTGAACCCGACCGCGGCGCGAAGAGCAGCGCGACACCCGCGCCGACCAGCGCGCCAGCGAGAAATGCCGACATGGTTGCTGATTCATGCTTGTCTGATAATCCCATTGTATGATCCCCTTTCGTTCAGTGAGTTATACGGTCACGGGTTTTCTTTCCCGCCCGATTCTGCTACGGCATAGGAGATGACCCTTCGTCGCAAGGCGAACACGCCCTCGCATTCTCCCTAGGTTGCTCCCAGCCCCTCCGTAAAACTAGGAGCCCCGCACACCACCCGAAGAGCTCGTTCATAGGCCGTTATCCTGAAGGGGGAGAGCCCTGAAACCGCCAGTAAAATTCCCTATTGTAAGGGCAGCGGAAGATCTCTTACCTGCCTCCCGCCATCCGTTCAATTGTCTCGCATCGCGTTCACTTCTGAGGAGGCATGGTCGTTGTCGTCGTGGTGGTGGTCGATGTGGAGCTTGTTGGACTACTTGTTGTATCGCTGGTTTGACCCCTGGCACGGCCATGGGTTTGATCACTGGTTCGCTCACTCGTTTGGCCACTGGTGCGGCCACTGTTTTGATCACTCGTTTGACCAGCGGCCTGGCCGCCCTGGCCCCCAACCTTGATGACTCCCGAAACGTTGAGCTCTGCAGTCGTCCTGGCTGATTCCATCCTGACGATATACCGGAAATAGCCGGGATCTCGGAAACAGACGCTGGCGGTGTCGTTCGTGCCCAGTTTGGCGGTGTCGCTGGGTGTCATCAACCCACCGAAATTATTCTTGCATGACACCTGCTTGTCCGACACAGGGTCGAGAAAGACGATGCGCACCGGTCCGGTCCTTTTGTTGACCCACCGAACTTCATCGCCTGGACTGACCGCGATGTCGACGGACGCCAGGTTATCCCCAATGATGATGTCTTTGACGTCCCCACTCCTCGTCACCGTGGGCGTGCCCTGACAGCCCAACACGAGAAGTAGCGCAACTCCTAGATATCGGATCGGGTTCATGGAAGGACCTCCTTGTTGCAGGTTGCTATTCAAGAACTGAATATCCATCTGTTTCTGCCTGACGGTCACATCACTCACTCTATTGGCAAGGATTTGCTGACGCGTCATCAGTCCCATCAGTGTAGGCTACTGAAGACACGAGACTCTGATCAAAACAGCTCAGGTTTGAAGAATGGATGTGGCAGGCAGCTCCCCTGAGTACCTGCCCGCGTCCATCGAGCTCTCCTCTATCTCCTCTTCCCCATTCTCCTCTTCCCCATTTATATTGGAGGTGGCCAGGATGCGCCTCTCAGGG
>PLBR01000125.1:0-606 GCA_003135435.1 Nitrospira sp.
CGTATTGTAGGAGGGATGCGAACTAAGGCGCAAGAGCCACAGGCGCGGAAGAAGTACCAGAAGTGTGATGGAAACGTGTACGACTTTGGGGTAGACTTGCTCCCAACGGATTGCTGAGACTGCCTTGCGATTGTACAGGGTAGGTTGTAGTAGGCTTGGTAGTTGGACGGCTTTCGGCAGCCAAAGGAGACTCCGGTGCGCGACCCACACGTATGCTCGATACATTATGAGGTTCGCCCCTCGGATGAAGGAATCTCGTACCGCAATCCAGAGCCCGTCTCGTTCACGAATTATCTTGGCGCCTTCGACCTCAGCGACGGCAAGCTTCGAGTTGTGCCTGCCGAGCACTTTCCCAACGAGATTGATGCTCGCCAAGCCGTTGAGCCTTTCTTGCGAGCCTGGGAAATTAAGGCAGATCTCACTTCCCACATAGGAATGATTTGCTTCAAGTTCGTCGGGGCGGAAGTAATAGACCGCAATCCGCCGCCACCAGGCTCGCCGCAGGTCATCGAGGTAAGTGGGACATCAATGGCTACAGCTAGTTGTAGTGGCTCACTTCATCTGACGTGCAGCAAGTATCCGCAGCCGCCCAAGACGTTTCGCGCA
>PLBR01000125.1:621-3832 GCA_003135435.1 Nitrospira sp.
AAACTAAACTCGAAGAAGGGCGACGAAAGCACTGCGCGAAAGGCTCCCCGTGGCAATAAGTTCCAAGAGCTTTCGGACTCCGAAAAACAATGGCTTGAAGAGACCATTTGTCGGGTAATATATCGATTCGGTGAACACGCCTCAGGTTCTCCGCTACCCCTGATTTCCTTACGCGATCTGCCCAGCCTATGACCGCGTGGCTTTCGGTTCGTCCTTCCTCTCCCTCTCTACTCACGCCCCGGCCACCTCGAAGTCCAACTTGTCCACTGCCTCTTGCAGCACCTTCAACGAGAACGTCTCCCGGTGCGTATACATCACATGGACCTCGCCGCTACGATACAGCTTCGCCAGATAGTGGGAACCGGACCTTCTCCAGTTCGTCCCTCCCTTGGACGCCTACCAAGGCAGTCACAACCTCTTCGTATCGCAGCTTCTCCAGCCCCTCGCTCAACAGAGTGAGCGGAATGCTTTCCCTGTGGACATACACTTGCCGATGCACCCCTGACGCCGCGTGTCAGATATCTTTGAGTCCAAGCCGGGCGATGCCGGAAGCAGTAATCGAAACCGTCATGTAAGAATCCGTGCCCCTATTAATGAATTTCCATTGGATCAACTCATGTAAGACGGCTTGTATTTCCGCAGTACGGTTGGGGTCGAAGTGAACGTAGAGTACATCGTACGGTTGTGGACCATGTTCTTTTAGATATGCCAATACTTCTCTTTGAAACTCACGGCTCCGATTAAACGTCTGGTCTGGTTTCTGGGGCTCGATTCGTGCCATGACTCAGGCCTCCTCTCACGCTATAGGCAAGGCAGTTGGATCTGCTCTAGGGCCTCACTCAGATCCTTCACTGAAAATTGTAGCGAGCGCATAAACGCCCTTCTCGACACTCTTCCCGATGGCATGCCCCAGTACCAGGTTCTGAAGCGGGGTGGAGCGAGGAGGGCGTAAAGAGCAGTGTGCTAAACTAAAAGGGAGGGCGCAACCCTTTACCAAGGAGTTCTGTATGCCTACCACCGAGCCACTCACGTATGTTCTTGCCCTTCACGACCGCCACAATTGTTCAGTGATTGAGAGTTTCAAACCTGGCCAAGTAGACGATGTTCTCGTGGTTCCCGCTGGCGACCCGGAGGCGGAACCAGTCCACGCAATTGGACGAAGAAGTCCAAACGGCGAAGATTTTTCGTACACCACGCCGGACGGTGAAACGGTGAGTTGGAACTTTGACTTTCTGAGGACTACGACAATTCCGCACTACAAACCCGCAGAATAGACAAATCTGTGTCAGGATCAAGAACCGTGAGGGGATGGCGTGGACTGTTCCCTTCGGAGTGCCTTAGTGCTTTCCCCACGGGAAGTATTCCCCCTGAGACTTACCTTTCATCCTACCCGCTACATCGTCCGTGACAAGGCGCTGGTTAGTCCTTTCAGGGGTGTTGCTCTCATCTGAAAGCTGTGGCCATGAAACCTTTAATATGTATCGTTCCTCTGACGATTTCGTCACGGTAAACGTGTGTGAGAGTGGAGCATCTCGCTTTTCGGTAAGTTCAAACCCCTTGAATTGGCTGCGCAGATATTCTCGAATAACTTCTTGATTCTTTTTGATGTGAGTGTTTTCTTCTGCGTTGCTCATAAAGTCGTCCCTCCTTGGTCGTGGTCATTCTAGAAGGGACGCGAATGAAGGCGCAAGGTCGGAAGGGAAATGCTGGTAGGTGTTTGCTTGTTCTATTAGGGGGATTAGAGCGCATGACGGGCAATTAGCATCGTGATACTCCTATGGCCAGCTCCTGTTTGCTATGATCATTCTGCCTCTCTTCGCTCGCCTCTCTTAAGTGAGCTATCAACTTGTCCCGCCAAGCGAGAGCCTTATGTGAAGGCATGGCGAATCTGATGTGGCGGTGGACGTTGCGGTGCGATTTGTTAGCGACGCGCAGATAGTGACGCGCTCCGAACTTCGCTGCTGTTCCCACCGTGAGCGATTTTAAAATCTTGTTGCTCCATTGTTCGTGATCTCCTTTACGCGCAATCGCAACTTCTGGTGGATAGGGTGAGATATATCCTTCGGAAGGATCGACTGAGAACACGATGTAATTCTTCCCTAAAGTAAGTTTACAGTTCTTGAGCGCCAAATCTGAAAACCGGCGGCTCCGGTAAACCTGTGAGTACTTTTTCTTAAAGCGGTTACGCCACATGCCGCGATGCTCAGCGATGCGCCAGAGCCAGTTCCCGTGCCTCCGTGATTCGGGCCTGTCAGTTTCGTCATATCGCCAGCCCCCCTTCTCGCGGTGGACCAGGGCATTGATGTACATCCTGCGGAATCTGGCAAACCGTTTGTCGCGTCCGACGGCACGAACATCAACTTTGTCTGCAACACTCGTTACCGCGCAAATGCGGTAAAGCACTCTACCTTCTGCCAACTCCGTGAATGAGAACCAGACGACCAGACTGCCTTTGGGAATCGAGTTCCGCACGTCTGGACGGCAAACTCCCCAAGTAAGCAAGCCACCCTCACTCGCAACGTAAAACGACGGGTCATCGCCATTGTCGTATGGCCACTTCTTCCGGAGGATAGCGCTCTCAACGACGCGAAACTGCCGCTTGGTATCTGCGAGGGATTTCGCTGGTTGTGAGTGGAAACAGATCAGGTAGACAGGTGTCTCTTGATTCTGTTTAGGCATCTTAATCCTTCGATCGGCACCACGAGATCATCGATCAGATGGAGACTGGGCCGTCCGTCAGGGGGTGTCAAGGCTCTCAGGCGCGTGTGGGATAGCGAGAGTGACCAATTGGCTGTCACCTCTGTCCACAAAACCCTCTCAGGGCTTAATAGACATTCAGGACGGTGCGAGGTGAGGGGAGTCGGTGATGAGTCTTGTTCCGTGTGAGCCCTCCGGGTTGAGTTTTTCTACTCCCGGTTTCACTCCCGGTTCGCTCCCGGTTTTACTCCCGATTCCAGGTCCAACTCAATCTCACTCCCTCACTCTATCCCTATCCCCACTGATCGCCCTTTTAAGGCGAAGTCCATGTGATCAGAGGGACGGTTTAAGGAATGGCAGGATGAGAGCAACGCACCCACGGTGCGTGCCACCGCATCACGATCGGAAAACAGGTTGCCCCCCCACAGGTCCTCGCTGAACCCCGCGCCCCGCTTGCGTGCGGCGCCTTTCCTACGCGGGATTGTGCTCCGCTGTGCCCGGGCTGACGCCCCCG
>PLBR01000225.1 GCA_003135435.1 Nitrospira sp.
TGAGGGTCACATGAAATTCGAAATCCGCCACTCCCCATTCCCTACCTCAATCCTCACTGGCTGCTGCGTGTGCGATGCTTCGCTGACCAGACGATCGCCCATTTCCAGCCTGTAGGAAATAAACTTGCACCCACACTTCAGCCACAGGTCGAATACTTCCACAACGAAAACAGGGGAGTTAGAGCGAGGCTGCGAATCTGCAATTCACGGATTGTATTCGTTAATAGGATCTTCGAACCTGCCACGAACCGTCAGCGACGGAGCAGCCCAGCAAAGAAGCCGTGGGTGAATCATGTCACAATTCGACATTTCCGGGTACGTATTTCCCATCGTGTCTGGCACCCCAAACGTCAATCCAGTGCCACCGCACGATCGAATTTTTATGGTCGATCGGTTTATTGGTTCCGGTTTTTGGGTGGACAATCAAGGTTACTTCCTTACCTGTCGTCATGTTCTTCAGGAGTTGAAACCTGGCCAATGTCCCGCGATTGGCCAACCTTTCGGAGAAGCGAGAGACCGCTACATTCGCGTTACCGGATCCACTTCTCATCCTAGATTAGATATGGCTGTGGGGACTGTGAAACGATCTTCTCCGTCTCAGTTTCTGCTGCCACACCCTATGGACATTGTCCCCGGCCTGGATGTCTCCGCCTTCGGGTTCACAGAATGGGGAAAGTCAGATGGCTCTCTCGGCATTGACGTTCGTTACTTAAAGGGTCATGTCTCCCGCACATCTTTCGAACCATCGGGCCTACCGACTCGATACGTGGTGGAGGTGTCATTCGGGTGCCAAAGTGGTTTTAGCGGCACGCCTCTCCTGGCCGATTTTAAAGTAGTTGGGATGTTGTACGGCAACGTCGAATCGAAGCTTCAAGGTTACTCGCTGACAGAAGCACGGGACGGTGAGAACCTGTACCGTGAAACCGCCTACCGCATTTACGAGTACGGGTTGTGTCACCGCATCTCCGATCTTGTGGAGTTCCTTACATCATGTGGAATAAGACCATTCGAATGAACAGCACCGCCTTTGACAACCGATGTTCGTCTTCCAGTGTGGCGAAGCTGTGGCAGAACTAACGTGTCCGATAAGGTTTGACCGGCTCCTCCCCTGCCTCTACCTCTTCTGTAAATAATTGGGATTAAAACGATAAGATGAGATCGGAACCTATAGTCTCTATGCCTTCAGGGTTATCAAATCTGTCTCAGCAGAGGGGTTCACCCCACTTTGCTGTGCTAATTTTGTGCTGAAGATCCTCACAAACGACCGAATTAGGTAGAAGCCATGGAATCAGTAGAAAGCCAAGAAGCTCATGATTTTCAATGATAAACGGGGAAACCTTCGCAACATCGAGCTGTTCGAATCATTGGCCTTCTGCCACTCTTAATCAGCGGGCCCTAGGATTAATCGCGCCGCATCCCATCGAGGTTTTGTTGTAGCCCACCGGCAAGGGCTGACCGGCTAGCACCTTCGAGGAGCACCGCTCGCGCCAGTAAGACTATCACTCCCGCCGCTTATTCCTCTCCGGCACGCCGGCGACGCCTCTGCCTCACGTTTCCTCCGTGAACTGTGCGTTGGCTCTCCTCTTCCTGTGAGAGAGCCAACGTCATTTCAACAAAGGAGGACACAAGATGGCTACCAATAACAAACCCGCGAACACGCTGCGATGTGCCAACATCAAAGCGACGATCTGGCAGAATGTCAGCGAGAAGGGTCCGTTCTTCGCAACGACCTTCTCCCGCCCGTTCAAGGACCAGTCCGGCACCTGGCGCAATGGGACCTCGTTCGGTCTCAATGACCTTTAGGCCCTTGTCAGCGTGGCGCATGATGCCAAGGAGTGGATCTCCGCTCACGCCTTGAAGCAATAAGTTGCTTCACTGGGAAGCCTCCGGCCCTCCGGGGGCTTCCCATGCAACTTCATGTAGTTTCCGATGAAACTATTCATCCACTAACCAAGAGGAGAGCACGCGCTCCCGCCTCAGTTTCTTCATGAATAAATTCCGCAAACTGGACTTCATTCACTACAACAAAGACGGCGGATTGCATGTCCACAGTTCCCTCCCCAATATCGTCCTCCACGACTACGTTTGCCTTTAATTAAGCATCATTGATTTCGAGGCGAGCCAGCGTGAAGCTGTCGGTCGCATGAATCCTTGAAATCTGAGCTATTTTGACCAGACTGCTCTCTGTCCTCTCGACATACTGCCGTTCACACTCACCCTCTGCCTGAGACCATCGGTGGTCCCAAGATCACCCCGGCATGGTGTGCGACATCTCGAAAACCCTGGGACCACATCCGTGCCGAGCTTGCGCCCGGCCTAGGGTCAAGTGTCTCGATGGAAGCGACGCCGTGAAGGTCACGATGATAAAGAGGTCATGAATCAGAATTCTGAGGGTGGGACGCTTTTCCCTCATTCTTCGTCGGCGCTGTGCTGACCGTGCTTCTGATCGTCGCAGCCTTCGCCGGGCGGACATCAAGTGTGAGGTTAAAACAACACGATCATCTATGGAGACGGAGAAGGCCTTACTGGCTCCGGATCGTTCGCCGAGGCGTGTAGACAACGCGGAGTGCATTGAACATTATGACCAGGGTCATGGGAATCTGGCCGCGCATCATTTCCGCAAGGCCATCACGGCTGATCCCGATCTGACCAAAGCCCATTTCAACTTGGCGCTCGCGATGGACCAGTTGGGCAAGCCTCATGATGCGAGGGCTGCATTCAAGAAGGCCGTTGAATTGGCTCCTGACGACCAGAGGATGAAAGATGCGTCCGTTCTGAAACAATATATCAGCAAATAATTCGGTCGAGGGAGGAGGTTCATCCTCTGTTTCAGCTCAGACCACCACCAAAGAAGGAGGACTCGATGAAGACCAGTATTCTAGTAATAAGCGTTACGAGCATGATCGCCCTGCTGGGATTGGGTGTCCAGCCGAGCCTGGCGGATCTGGAACAGGGGTACTCACACGCGTATTCCAGCGAACATGGCTGTTGTGAGGAGATGATGGGGCACCATGCCCATCCCGCTGACCATCTTCGGCATCTCCTACAGCACCAGAAAGAGATCGGGCTGACGGAGGAACAGGTGAAAAAGCTGAAAGCCATCGAACTGGACTTCGATCGTGCACAGATCAAATCCGACGCGGAGATCCATGTCGCCGAACGGGAATTACTGGCGTTGGTGGAGGAGGAGAAGACCGAACTGTCCGCGATCGAAGCCAAAGTAAAACAGAGCGAAATGCTGGAAGTGGGACTGCGGATGTTGGCGTTCAAGGCCCGGCACGAGGCGCTCGGGGTCTTGACGCCCGAACAACGCGAGAAAGGAAAGGCCGCCCATGAAAAGAGAATGCACGAGATGATGAGCGGCCAACACAGTGGTGCACCCAGCGGAGGTTACTAGTCGGCTAAGGAAACTCGTCGGCGCCACGATGGATGGCCACGAGAGGCCACGGTGCGGTGACGACGCCACGGTTGTCTTACTCAGACTGTGCAGGGTTTTTCTTGAGTATATGGTGCCGTCGGTTCATGACCACGTTTCAGACTGTTCCGGTGAGGGATGACTCCGTGGAAGGGAGGGTTACGATGACTACGAAGATTCTCATCGGCGCCATGTTCGCCCTGATCCTCACTAGCGCAGGGGCGCTGGCCGAGAGCCGGCTCAGCACGACCGACAGGGGTCAACGGATATATCAACGAAACTGTCTCCACTGTCATGGCGTGACGCTGGATGGGAAAGGACCCACCGCCGCGTCCCTCAGCGTGCCTCCCGCTAACTTTCACACGTACCTCTCTCGGATGAAAGACGACGCCGAATTAGAGAAGACCATCAAGCAGGGCAAACGGTTCCTCGGCATGCATAACTGGGAGGACACCCTCACCGATGAGCAAGTCCATGATCTGATCGCATACATCCGCAGCGCAGCTCCGTCGGTGAAGGTAAAACCCTAAATCCTCGGAGAAGCCTGCAGTTTATTCTGTTCCAGCCGTTGTCTGGATACATACAGGCTTGGGAGAAGAGCGTGTTTCAGTCGCAACACAAATGGCAAGTCAATCGATGAAGAGAATCCTCATGGTCATGCTTGCTGGAAGCGCACTATTCGCCGTTGTGTATGTCTATCTCGGAGCAACCCCCGACCGGACTGCCGACTCCACACTGAAGCTTTCCGGAAATATCGAGGCGCATGAAAGCGTGGTCAGCTTTAAGATACCAGGGCGGATTGTGGAATTGCCCATTGAGGAAGGGCGATACGTCAAGCAGGGCGACCTCTTAGCGCGGCTGGACGATGATGATTACCGGCAGCAAGTGAGTGTGACCGAGGCCACCGTTCGCACGCGTGAAGCCGAGTTGGATCTCGCCCTCGCCGGTAGTCGGACCCAAGAGATTCAGGAGGCCAAACAAAATTTAGTCGATGCCCAAGCGAATCTCGAGCTCAAACAGCAGGAGTTGAGACGGCGCCGTGCGCTCCTGCCCGAGCAGGGCGTATCACGGGAGGATGTCGATACGGTTACCACCGAAGTGAAACGCGCCCGGGCCACCTATGAGCGAGTGAAGCAGCACTATGATCAAATCGTCGAGGGCACCCGTAAGGAACAAATCGTCGTAAACCGTGCCAATCTTCAGCTTGCGCGGGAAATGCTCGAGATGTCTCGCGTCAAGTTGGGCTACACCGTCCTGAAGGCTCCGATATCCGGAGTGGTTCTGGTGCGGCAAGCTGAACTCGGTGAAGTCGTGGTACCAGGCACACCGGTGGTGACCATCGCTGACCTGGACCATTTGTGGTTACGTGGCTATATCAGCGAGACCGATCTGGGGCGAATTCGTTGGGGCCAGCTGGCGGCCGTTCATACCGACACGTTCCCTCACACCACCTATCCGGGCCGGGTGTCCTTCATTTCCTCCGAGGCCGAATTCACCCCCAAAAGCGTAGAAACGCATAAGGAGCGGGTGACCCTCGTCTATCGAGTCAAAATCGATCTGGACAATCCAAATCATGAGCTGAAGCCGGGCATGCCCTCAGACGCCGTGATCGAAATGGCTCCACAATAAATCCATGTCCCCAGCGACTGTCGCGATTCATGCCTCCGACCTGATCAAGCGCTTCCCTGATGTGCTCGCCGTCGACCGGCTGAGCGTCGAGGTGAAGGCGGGGGAGATCTTCGGCTTAGTGGGTCCGGATGGCGCGGGTAAGACAACGGCGCTCCGCATGCTGGCCGGCGTGCTAATGCCGGATTTGGGCTCCGCGATGATCGCGGGATTCGATATCGTCCGAGACGCAGAGGCGGCAAAGGCCGTGATCAGCTACATGCCACAGCGATTCGGTCTCTACGAAGACTTAACCGTCGACGAGAATATCCGCTTTTACGCCGATATCTTCGGGGTCTCTCGCACGGAGCGAGTACAACGCGCCAGTCGACTGCTCGACGCGGCGAATTTGACTCAATTTGGGCACCGCCTCGCCGGGAAACTCTCGGGAGGGATGAAGCAAAAACTCGGACTCGTTTGCGCGCTCGTTCATCGACCGCGCGTCATTCTTCTCGACGAACCCACCAATGGAGTAGACCCCGTCTCACGTCGGGACTTTTGGCAGATTCTCTATTCGCTGCTCGGGGAAGGTGTCGCCATCCTGATGTCCACGGCCTACCTCGACGAAGCCGAGCGATGTCACCGCATCGCATTGCTGCACCAAGGACGCATCTTGTTCTCCGATACGCCGTCTGAACTCAAGAAGCATTTCAGGGGAGCGATCGTGGCAGTGGTTTCGCCCTCGCCTCGTCGCGTGCAAGCGTTCTTGGCTAATGCTGAAGGTGTATTAAATGTGGTCCTCGTCGGCGACGGAGTTCACCTCGTCGTGGACGATGCTGAACGTCGCATCCCGGAACTGCGTAGGCATATGGTGTCAGCGGCTCTTCCGTTCGACAGCATTGAACAAGTTGTTCCAACTATTGAAGACCTCTTCGTAGCCGCCACGTCTGGGAGTCACAGAGGAATGGACCGGTGAGCAACGAGGTTCCATCGATCTCCGTGCGAGACCTGGTCAAGCGCTTTGGCGACTTCGTCGCCGTGGATCGGATCAGTTTCGAGGCACGGCCAGGAGAGGTGATTGGGTTTCTGGGGCCGAATGGGGCCGGCAAGTCCACCGCCATCCGCATGCTGTGCGGACTGTTACGCCCCACGGAAGGTCAGGCGTTGGTCGCGGGGATTGATGTGGCACGGGAGCCAGAGCAAGTGCGTCAACGGATCGGCTACATGTCCCAGAAATTTTCCCTGTATAACGATCTGCGGGTCATCGAAAACATCCAGTTTTTCGCTGCGCTGTACAGGATACCCGCCTCCCAACTTCGCGAACGAGTGTCCTGGGTCCTTGAAATGGCTGGTTTGACCGGCCGCGAATCCGCCTTGACCGGCACGCTGCCGACCGGATGGAAACAGCGGCTGGCATTGGGATGCGCCGTGCTGCACCGCCCCTCGATTCTCTTTCTCGACGAGCCAACGTCAGGAGTGGATCCTGTCTCGCGACGGCAGTTCTGGGAGCTGATTCATCAGATGGCCGCCGAGGGAGTCACGGTGCTTGTCAGCACCCATTACATGGACGAGGCCGAATATTGCCACCGGTTGATCTTGATGTTTCACGGTCGGATCGTCGCCTCCGGGTCCCCGCTGGAGTTGAAGCAGCGTGAGATGTCCGGTGATGTCGTGCTGGTGGAGTGCGATGACCTGGGTCTTGCCCTGGATCTTCTTCAGAAGAATCCCAGCGTAAAGGATGCGGCCGTGTTCGGAAACGCCTTGCACCTGATGGTATCTGAGGTCGCTGCCGACTTGGCTCCGCTACGGACCTATCTTTCAACGGGTGGCGTGTTGGTGACGAAGATAGAACCGATCAGCCCGACGTTAGAAGATGTCTTCGTCTCCCTGACGGCGAATCAAGGACAGTCGGGAAAGGAGTAGCTGGCAATATGCGGTGGCACCGGCTCAAAGCAATCGTCCGCAAAGAAGTGATCCAGATTCGGCGAGACCTCCGCAGCCTGCTGCTCATTGTAGCGATGCCACTGCTCTTAATGCTGGCCTTCGGCTACGGAGTAAGTTTCGATATCAAACACATCCCGGTGTTCGTGTATGACCGTGAGGGAAGCCAGCAAAGCCAGGACTTGCTCAAACACTTCCAAGCCTCCGAGTATTTTAACGTGGTGGAGAGCGTCGCAAGCTATTCCGCGCTGGTTCAAGCCCTCGACGCCGGGTGGTGCCGCGTTGCGATCGTGATTCCCTCGGACTTTTCTGAACAGCTCAAAACGGGAGGGCCTGTGGGCGTTCAGGCGCTGCTCGATGCCACGGACAATAACACAGCCAATGTCAGCATCGGCTACAGCGAAGCCGTGATCCAAACCTACAATCGGAAGGTCCAGCTTGAGTGGCTGCAACGCCACGGGCAGAGCACACGTCAGCCTGCGGTGAGCGTGGACGCACGGACCTGGTTTAACGAAAATTTGGAGAGCACGGCCAACATCGTGCCGGGGGTCATCGCCATTGTCATGGCAGTGATTGGATCGTTTCTGACGTCGCTGACCATCGCGAGGGAATGGGAGCGGGGCACGATGGAGCAACTCATGTCCACTCCCGTCACTCCCTTGGAAGTCATGGTTGGCAAGCTGGTGCCGTATTTCGTGATCGGACTGTTTGATACCGCCCTCTGTGCCGGGATAGGGATCTGGTGGTTTCACGTCCCGTTCCGCGGGCAATGGAGCGTTTTCGTATTTAGCTCAATCCTCTTTCTGATGGTCGTCCTATCGCTCGGGTACTTCATCTCTGTGGTGACTAAATCCCAGCTCGCAGCCAGCCAGACTGCCCTGATCGCCACATTTTTGCCGGCCTTTCTGCTCTCCGGATTCATCTATCCCATCGACCAAATGCCCGCAGTCATCCAACTGATTACCCGTTTCATCCCGGCACGATATTTTATGACGATCAGCCGCGATGTGTTTCTCAAGGGCACGCCGATCGCGTTACTCCGCGATGAGCTGCTGGCGTTGGGGCTATTTGCCGCAGTACTGACATTGCTCGCGACGCGCGCCTTCCACAAAAAGCTGAGTTGAGAGGATAACATGCTGGGGCGAATCCGAGGGATGTTGATCAAAGAGTTTATCCAAGTATTCCGAGACAAACGCTCTCGATTTGTGCTGTTTGGCCCACCCGTCATTCAGATGCTCATCTTCGGCTATGCCGCGACTTTGGAGATCCGGCACGTTCCGACTGCGGTCCTGGATTTCGACAACAGCCAGGCAAGCAGGGATCTGATTTCACGTTTTGCCGCAAGCCCATATTTTGATGTTCGTGCGCGCCTGAATGAGCGCCGGCAGGTTAGCGACCTGATCGATCGAGGCCAGGTGATCATCGCGCTCCAGATTAACTCGGGCTTTGCCCAAAATCTCTACAAGGGTCAGCTGGCTCATCTGCAAGTAATTGTGGACAGCAGTAACTCGAACACGGCGCTCATTGCGGTCGGATACGTCAACCAGATCGCCAATCGGTTCTCAGAGAACTACCAGTTAGAACGAGTGCAGCGTATGGCTCCGTCGATGGTGGCGCAGGTGCCGCGCGTCGTGCTGGAGCGCCGGCCCTGGTTCAATACGGATCTCGAAAGCCAATGGTTTTTTGTGCCGGGGGTCATTGGCAACTTGGTCCTGGTCATGGTTGTGAACCTCACGGCGTTTGCCGTTGTCCGTGAGCGCGAGCTTGGCACACTGGAGCAGATCATGGTCACGCCGATTGGACGGTGGGAATTCATTCTGGGAAAGACCGTCCCGTTCTTCCTGATCGGGCTGCTCGATACACTGTTCATTTCCATCGTTGGCACTCTCTGGTTTGGCGTGCCTTTCCGCGGCAGCATCGGGGTGCTGGCGCTCGGTGCGACTCTTTTCATCATGTGCATGCTTGGCATTGGGCTCTTCATCTCGACCATTTCGAAGACACAGCAACAAGCCATGGTGTCCGGCTTCTTTTTCATTATGCCCGCCATCATATTTTCCGGTTTTGGCACTCCGATCAGTAGCATGCCGGAAGTCATGCAGTGGCTCACCTATGCGGACCCGCTACGATATTTCCTGAATGTCCTCCGCGGTGTGTATTTGAAAGGGGTCGGGCTTGAGGTCCTTTGGCCGCAATTCGTTGCGTTGGGAGCCCTTGGCATCATCATGTTATCGGTGAGCGTTTTTCGCTTCCAAAAATCTCTTGATTGACCAGTCCTCGACTAGTGAAGCTCGAGTCGTGTCACATAGGGCGGCTGGGCATCTCCTTGGTTCCTTCAATTGTCTAGGCAACCACACTTGAATTGATCGCTGATTGACAGGATGCTGAAGAGGCAGGGGTGCACCGCCTTCCTCTCAGGCAACGGGTGGTCTCAGTCCGCGGTCTTGAGGGAGATCCGCTTTCACGACATGCGGCACACGTTCGCCACGCGATTAGTGCAACGTGGAGTGGATTTGTACAAGGGGCGGTTTCAAGTTCCAAGTGCAACGGGTGAATGATGGCGCAGGTGCGCATGACTTCCAGCGGCGTGGCAAAGT
>PLBR01000031.1 GCA_003135435.1 Nitrospira sp.
GGACGAGTGGCCGGGATGAACACAATGATTGAGAGAGGAGGGCTGAGCGATGGCGAAGATCATTCGGCGCGATCGGTGACCGTGGATGGGTACGGGGATTCCACGGCAGACTCAAACTCAGCCGTGGGGACGTTCGCCACCCTGACAGGAGGAGACGCATGACGACCCGTCAGATCTTGCCCGCGCGCCGGCCGTCCATCACCCACAAGGTGAAGGTCGGGCAGTGCCGGACCTTGTACCTCTCGACCCACGACGCGCACCCGCCGCTGGAGTTGTTCGTCCGCGTGAAGGGGGCAGATTGCACGGCGGAGACGATTGCGCTGTACGATATTCTGGCCCGGCTCGCGAGTGTGGCGTTGCAGTACGGCGCGCCGGTGCAGACCGTCGGGTCTCTCCTGCGTGGCGTGCAGGTCGCCCCGGCGGGGATCGTCACGGGACACCCCACCATTCACTTTTGTAGCAGCTTGCCTGATGCGATCGGCCAGCACCTCTTGAGCCTGGACGCGCCCCCCGGCGATCCGCTCTACCCCACACCCTCGAAGGCATAACACCCAATGTCCACGTCCAGGCCCGACGTCACGACTCCAAGCGTTCTAACGCTTCCTAGACAGACTTTTGGAGGGTCTCTACAATGACCTGCGCGGCCTGCGGAATGCTGTTCGAGTCCCGGCGCAAGGATCACCGGTTCTGTTCGGCGAAGTGTCGGCTCGTCGGGTTTCAGCGGAAGCAGGAGAACGAGCGGCGGGAACGAGACGCGAAGGTCCGGCTGCTGCTCAACTCTGTGCTGGGGCTGTTGGAGCCTAAAAAAGAGCCGTCGTCGTGAAAACCGGCTTGCACCGTTGGCCCAGGACGGGCGATCGGGAGAGGGTGCGACCGAGCCTGGGGGAAAATCGGCGCGCCAGCGCAAGCAGAGCGCGTAGGTCTGACGTGACACCCACTCATCGCCCGGGTACACTACCCCCCTCTCACCAAAGGGGTGCGCCATGTGGATCTTGGATTGGCTTGGCCGAGCTCAAACCGCTCTATGGATCGTGGCTGGCCTTGCGGGGACCGCTGTGAGCGGTATCGGCGCACTCATGCAGGCGTCGCCGCTGCAAATTCTTTTTCTATTCATCGCTGGATTTCTCCTAGGCTTCGGGGTTCTAATCGCATGGCAAAATTATCGTTCGTTCTACCCAGCTTCCGGTCAGACGCGACAGGCTAAACAACCATCTCCATTAAAAATTGAGTTTGAAGATTACCCGGCTACTCCTTATTTCCGTGCTGATATAGCAAATAGCATCGTGACAAAAGCCCCATGGGCTCATGGGTATCAGATACTAATAAGAAGTCCAATTAGGCACGTGTCAAACGTCAGGGTTCTGCTTACGACATGGCAAGAGATTCCTACGACTCCAGCAGAGCAACCCATCGTTTACTCTTTACACCATCCACTCGCCTTTGCAGGCGAAGAGGTATCGATTAACTTCAATAGGGGAGATGCCCATTGGGTGCCAATTATTAGATTCACGAAAGACGTTATGGCTACCCGATGGATAACTGTGGAAGGAATGCAAAAGGCAATGTTCCATCACGACAAACAGCACAAAATACACATCAATGTAACAGGCGATGCAATAGAGCCTTTAGACAAGTTTTATGTGGTCTGGGTGGAAGACTCCAAATTGTGCATGATGGTCAATGCCACGTCATGACCGTGCTTCTTCGGCTGGTGCTGGTGGTATCGGANNCGGAAGTATGCGCCGGGAGATACAGTGCTGGAAGCGTTGGAAGCGGAAGCACGAGAGGCGAAGAAAGGCTTGTGGGCCGATCCGCATCCGGTGCCGCCGTGGAAGTGGCGGAAACAGCGTAAAGCCAGTAGATCTTCTGCTCAGATGCGCAGTTGAGGTATTCCGGGTAGTGCCCTAGCTTACTTCGCTCAAGATTTTTTCCCTGTATATTTCCGATAGCAGGTAGCAGCTGTTCTTGTGCCAGGGACTTGTTCTATCAAGTGCTTCTCGACCATTTTCCCAAAAATGGTTTTAACTCGGTAATCTTGGCCAATGTAGGTAATTTCACGAGCCTTCTTATTATTTACTGTCGAATGGGAACTAAGGTAATCCATGATGGATTCTTCGGGCGATGCCAACGGCTCATGTTTAATGATAACAACCACGCTGTTCTCTTTTTCAATAATGACTGGTTCCTTTAACCCCAACTTGGTCATGGCGGCGAATGCTGTGTTTAGTCCTTCGCCAACATCTTGATTGGGCGGATCTGGAAACTTGTTCAAAAGGCGAACGACCGCCCCATTTCTAGGAGCTCTTTCATCGAGAATATTCTTAACTGTTATATGTGCGGGCAACCTGCCGGGGCTTTTAATCTCTATGCGATTATCAAAAACTGTAATGTGAACATCATCCGGCATGCTGTAATCTCTGTGGATTAACGCGTTGGCGATGATTTCGTGTATCGCCTCTGGAGGATAACTTATTTTTTCGAGCGCACCTTCTCCCATTCTAGGGATACTCTCAACAGTCTCCGTTGTGATTCTTACAGAATCTTTAATCTGGTTATATATGCAACCTTCAACAGTTTTCGGCGTAAATGCCAATGCCGCTCTAAAACCTTCAGGTGCAGTGGTCTTATAGCGATATATCTTAACTCCACATCGCTTAGGCATGAGTGCTTGCGGTTCATCAGAATAGAGGAGAGCGCCCGCGACGGTAGGCCTATCCTCAGCAAGGAGTGCCTGTTTTCTTAGATATTTTTCGGGCGTAGTGGTTGGCACAACGTCTTGGATAAATTTATGAATGACCGCTGACTCCGTTACAGATTCCTTCGGAGCATTTATCGGTTCCGATTCGAATGAGGTTAGAAGTGGCCCCATTCCTTT
>PLBR01000121.1 GCA_003135435.1 Nitrospira sp.
ACTCTTCATCAGCGGGCCGTAGGCTTGATTTCGACGCACACAATCGTGTTTTTGTTGTAGCCTCCGGCATTGGCCGACCGGCTAGCACCTGCGAGGCGCACCGCTCGCGCCAGTAAGACTGTCACTCCCGCCGCTTGTTCCTCTCCGGCACGCCGGCGACGGCCCTCTGCCTCACGTTTCCTCCCTGAAATGTGCATTGGCTCTCCTCCTTATGTGAGAGAGCCAACTTCATTTCAACAAAGGAGGAAACAAGATGGCTAGCAACAAACAACCCGCGAACACGCTGCGATGTGGCAACATCAAAGCGACGATCTGGCAGAATGTCAGCGAGAAGGGTCCGTTCTTCTCAACGACCTTCTCCCGCCCGTTCAAGAATCACACCGCACCTGGCGGAATGCATCATCCTTTGGTCTTCATGACCTAGAAGCTTTGATGAACGTTGCGTTTGAGGCTAAGGAGTGGATCTCCGCTCACGTCTTAAAACGTTGAGCTTGGCCTTCCGGGGGCTTCCCTCCGACCCTTCTATGCTTCTATCTCTTTCCGCGGTGACAAACCTCCACCACCGTGTGGTCTGGGTTTTTTGGGGGAAGGGCATACCTGACCGGCCCCCCGTGGTTGTGCAAGGTCGAATAACACATACGCACACGGTGACCCGCCTGGCAAAACGGGATGACCGTTGCGCTAGAATTACCCATACTCCCGGCGCGACGGGGGTCGATGATCGAAATGCGTTCATGGGACTCCTTACCAAATCAGATGTCCGGCGTGCGTTGGACGTCGGCAAGGATCTTTCCAAGCTGAACGTGGAATACATCCATGTGGCCGGCCCCTGTTGAGCGCAGAGGGTCATCAGACCCATGCCCTAAGCTCGGTCCTGCGTTGGTCCTGCCGTCCTGCATGTTGGTTGTAGCGTTAGGGAACAGGCCCCCGTTTGGTCCTGAGGAAAATCGCCACAGTCTCTTTGGGAGTGGTCCATGCCTGCGGGTATATTTTTCGCGGGCTTCGGCAGAATTGCCTTCCTCTACGTATTATTCTGTCACGCGGCATTGTACGTGCATCTGTAGTCTGCTGTGAGGGCAGTGCAGTCGGAGCAAGCCTGGTGCAGGGGGCTCCCTTACAGCGTGATCAGAGATCTCTCACACGAGGGAGTGAAGGAGTGGGTATGTCGACGGTACATCTTCTTCAAGACACGAACGGTCGATCGGTCCGAGTGCGGAAGCACGACTCGTACACGGCGGAGGGCACAGTCCGGGAGTCGTCGGTGTGTCATGAGAGCCTAGCGGTTTGCCACAACGGCCGGTGGACATGGGGCCCAGGCGAGGGAAGAACCGTGCTGACGTCCCCGAAGAAGCAGATTCTCTTTTCGCAAGGGGAGGCTGCGCGGGCCGTGTTCTATATTCAGGCGGGCCAGGTCAAGCTGACCGTGGTGTCGCCGCAAGGCAAAGAAGCCGTCGTTGCGATGCTGGAACGTGGGGCCTTTTTGGGGGAATCCTGCCTCGCCGGACAAACGGTTCGTACCAAGACCGCGACCGTCGTGGAAGACTCCCGTCTCGTGCGCATCGAGAAAGATGTCATGATCCGTCTACTTCACGAAGAGCCCGCCTTCTCCGAGCTGTTCCTGACCCATCTTCTGTCTCGCAATATTCGCATTCAAGAGGACTTGGTGGATCAACTTTTCAACTCGAGCGAGAAGCGGCTGGCGCGGGTGTTGCTGTTACTGGCCCGCTTCGAGAAAGAAGACAGTACGGAGGCGGCCATGCCGAAGATCAGCCAGGAAACGCTCGCCGCGATGATCGGCACCACACGCTCCCGCGTCAGTTTCTTCATGAATAGGTTCCGCAAGATGGGCTTCGTTCACTGCGACGACGACAGGTTGCACGTGCACCGGTCCCTCCGCAATGTCGTCCTCGACGACTGCCGCCCATCGTATGGGTGAGTCTTCGCGGAGGGAACCGCGCCCTGCGGTGTGCCAGATCATATGTTCCGCAGTGAGCAATGGTGATCAGACGACACGCTGTCTTTTCGGTAAACCGTCACCAACCATTTAGANNAAACAAGCCGCAGCCCATCACAAGACAGCCGCCGAGCATCACGAGCACGCCGCGCGTCATCACAAGGAAGCGGCCAAACACCATGAAGCCGGCGCGCACGAGAAAGCCGCGCACCATGCCCACCTCGCGCAGGGCCATAGCCAACAGGCGATCGATGCGGAGACGGACGCGGCGAAGGCCCATGTCGAACAGTATGGGAACAAGTAGCGGAGCCGCGAGATCCCGATACGGCCCGTGACCCAGGCCAGGGTGGAGGGAGCGACCCTGTTCCATGCTCCATTCACACGGAGTCATTCTGACCAGACGGCTGTTGGCCTTCTCGCCATCTTGGTGAGCAAGAGCGAGAGCGGGGATGACAGGGCCAGATCGATAGAACACTGAGACAGCGTATCTCACACAGGAGGAGCCATCATGAACGCGGATCAATTCAAAGGGAAATGGATGCAGTTCAAAGGCGAACTGAAAAAACAGTATGGCAAGTTTACCGACGATGACTTAAAGCAGATCGAAGGCAACCACGACAAGTTTGTCGGCAAAGTCCAGGAACGGTATGGCGACACAAAGGACGAACTCTTGAAGTGGGCCGACCAGTGGTATCAGAAGCTGGCGCCAGAACCCCCGAAAGACAAGACGCGCTGACGGGAAGCCATCAAGCAGAGAGAGAAGGATCCCCTGGTAATTTCACCTTTCGGTTTGGGAGACAATCATGAACATACGCTCTGTACTCACACTCTGTGCCGCGCTGGTTCTCGGGGCCACGCTCATCGCGGGACCGGCGACCGCTGCGGGCAAGGCCGACGAGAAGACGCCGATTAATGACACGTGGCTCACGGCAAAAACCAAGATTGCCCTTGCGGCCGATGGTCGCGTCAAAGGGCGGCAGATTGAGGTCGAGACGACACAGGGCGTCGTGATGCTCCGCGGCAAGGTCGATTCCGACGCGGCCAAGCATGCGGCGGGGGACATCACCAAGCTGCTCGATGGCGTCAAGACGGTGAAGAACGACCTCGAGGTCGTCGCCCCGTCTAAACAGGAAGCGGTGGAGGAGAAGGATGAGGCCATCACGGCGCGCGTGAAAGAACACTTCGCGAAGGATACTCATCTGAAGCACGCCGATATTGCGGTGCAGACCAATGCGCGGGTTGTCTCGCTGACCGGCGAGGTCAAGGACATCACGACGAGTGCCCATGCGTCCTGGACTGCTTGGTTCGTCGCAGGCGTGAAGTCCGTAAAGAACGATCTCACGGTGAAAGAAAAGTCCTAAGGGTCTCACTCGCACAACGCAGATGTTTTCCGTCCGTCGAGCATCGACCATAGTGGCGGCGGTGGACGACGGAGCACAGAGTTTCAATAATAATAAGGAGGGGCACGATGAAGGACACGAATCTCAGTCGAACCACTGCACAACGATCACCGGCGACGTCCCACACCGGTCAGGCCGGTGAGCAGACCGGCCTGATGACACAGGCATTCAAACGAGCGGCGGCTGATCACGCCCACATTGCCCACCGCGCCTACGAACTGTATGAGCAACGGGGCCGGCAAGACGGTCGGGACTTGGAGGATTGGTTAAAGGCGGAACGGGAGCTGGGTGGAGCAGTGCATCACGCGTGACGCGGACCATGAGGGTTGTGTACGTCAGCTTCCGTCACTAAAGGAGTAAGGCCATGAACACACTGCTGCGCTGGGACCCCTTCAGAACCCGGTACAATCCGTTGAATGACCGGGAGGACTTGGAACGCCGGTTGGCGTCGTTGTTGGGCACTCGGGAGGCAACGAGCCATGGGGGCAAGGAAGCCCTGACGGTAGCCCAGTGGTCGCCCCTGGTGGACATTACGGAGGATGAGAAGGAATACCTCATTAAGGCCGAGTTGCCGGACATGAAGAAAGAGGATGTGCGCCTGACGGTGGAGAATGAGGTCCTGGCGATGTCCGGCGAGCGGACATTCGAGAAGGAAGAAAAAGGGAAGAAGTATCACCGGATTGAACGCGCCTATGGGAGCTTCGTTCGCAGCTTCTCCCTGCCCGAGGATGCGGACGGGGGCAAGGTGACCGCCGAGTTCAAGGACGGGATGCTCCACGTACATCTCCCGAAATCCCAGAAAGCGAAGCCGAAAGCCATCGAGATCAAGGTGGCCTAGTGTGTGCCATGATCGAGGGATGACGGACATCACGGAAGACAGACCGACATTGAGTAGGATGTCGGAGCTTACCACCCGGCGCTCCGCCGCAGTGGCTCCAGGGCCTGCTAGGCCAGCATCCGGGCATCGAACGTCTCTTGCATCGCATGCGGAGTAGGGTCTACTTATTAAAAATTTAATAACATCCATTGAGGAGGTGTCTCATGCGTAGATTAACCGTTGCCGCGTCTGCGGCCTTGTGCCTGATGGGGACCAGTTCGCTGGCCCTGCCGGAGGAAGGTACTAAATATGGCAATCAAATGGAGACGGGTAAGTTGTCTCAAGAACCGTCTGTATTGGGGAATAAACGTGAGCCGGTCCGGGCTGACGATGCCACGAAACGTGAGCCGGTCCCTGACGAGGCCATGAAGGGCGAGAAGGTTCCGCAACGTACGTATTCTGGCGAAGGGGCTCGATATGGCGATCAAATGGAGCCGACGGGTAAGTTATCTCAAGAACCGTCTGTATTAGGCAATAAACGTGAGCCGGTCCGGGCTAACGATGCCATGAAGGGCAAGAAGAAGGAACAGAAGGCGAAGACGAAGGCGCATAAAGACGCGGCAAAGGCCACTCCGGCAGCTCCTGCTCCTGCGCCATAAGTTCTCGCAGTCGCGTCAATAGATTGCCTGGTCCTCGGGAGGTCTTTCCTCCTGAGGGCCGTTCTCTGATGGGAACGTTCGGATCGAGAGCCGGGTGTGGGAGAATCTCTTCGGAGGTTCGACTCACCGTCCTGACGGTCAAGGTGAACCAGTCACGATACGCACCTAGTGTGTGTGCGGTGATCGAGGGATGAAGGGCCTCATGGAAGACAGGTTTACATTGACCACCATGGCGGAATCTTCCTGATGCGCTCCGCCTCGGAACGGAGAACACGCACCTCAGGCGTTCGGCACCTCGCGAAGCTGTTCGGGTGTCCCCGGCAGAGTTATGAGTGAGGCGGCAGTGGGCCGCTAGTTCTCCGATTCGTCACCCTATCGCAAAAGGAGAAGCACCATGCTCGAAACCATTGCCGTCATCTTGGTCGTCCTCTGGATTCTGGGTCTTGTTACCTCGAACACCATGGGCGGATTCATTCATGCCCTCTTGGTCATCGCGGTCGTGGTCATTCTGGTTCGTGTCATTCAAGGTCGAAGCGCATAAGGCCCCTGGAGGCAAGAAGGTGACACGAACCCCTTTCGCAGCACGTGGCGGGGGTCTGGTCCCTCTGGTTTCCTTGGTCTATCTCGATTGTTTGGTTCGGCGAACGAGCGAGACAAG
Source organism: Nitrospira sp. (assembly GCA_003135435.1). GTDB lineage: Bacteria > Nitrospirota > Nitrospiria > Nitrospirales > Nitrospiraceae > Palsa-1315. The sequence goes on from PLBR01000121.1 coordinate 5,489, forward strand.
ACAGACCCCGCACCAGATAGACCGCTTCTGAACGCCCCCTCCCCTTACACAACGCTCCAGTACACTCCCGCCGATCACTACCACCATTTCTGCACGCCCCGCCTTGCAGTTTGATCGTCTCCCCTCCTACAATACCCCTCCCTACGAGGCTCCCAGATGGATGGCCGACAGTTTCCGCGAATCCCGCTCGTTAGTGTGACTACGGTGGCTTCAGAGCAGCCTTCCGGCCACAGTGTCCTCCTGGATCTCTCTCAAACCGGCGCGAAGCTTTCTAGTGCACATCCTCTCCGGCCTTCCGACTATGTGGCCCTGAATCTCTCGCTCCCCTTTCGAGAACCCTCGCTGCAGGCCGTGCTAGCCGCGGTGCGCTGGGTACAAGGGAAACACTATGGAGTGGAGTTTTTCAGATAACCCATAGTGAGCAAAGCCGGTTAAAAGACTTTCTGGACACACAGGCCACTCCCAACACATCGCCATGAGCGACCACCGCCCCACACGCGACAGCATGTCCATAAAGGAAGCGACTGTCTCTAACCTGTGGAAGATCAGAAAGACATCATGATCGAATGGGTTCCGTACAACGATCACAAAATTAAAGTCTG
>PLBR01000029.1 GCA_003135435.1 Nitrospira sp.
GACAAACGGTTTAGGAAACCGTTCTCACCACCCTACACCAGCGCACTCAGGCTCATTCAGGCCAAGTCTAGCCAAGAGTGAGGGGAAAAGCCAACTTTTGCTGGAGTAGGCTGGAATGAGTTGGAGTGAGGTGGAGTTGAGCACAAAATGAGCACAATTGGCTTGCTTGACCTGCGATTTACGAATTTCAGATAGCCCAACCTCAGACAACCTAACCCCACAAGAAACCACAAACCAGGATGCTCCTGACATGGGGGCAGATGGGGCTGGTTTGTCCTGTCCTGGTAGCAGCGTGGTAGCAGATGAAGATGATGAAAGCAGAAAATAATTGATCGTCTCTTCCTCCACTGACAAGATGGGCTGCTCGATCGTGACCGTGCCGTCTTCGCTGATGAGTTGATCCAGGTTGTAGGGATGAGCTGGGACGGTCGGGGCGCCTATGAGGAGTGGATGCACCAGAAAGACGATGAGACAGCAGATTAGTCAAATAGCAGAGGAAGGCTCACATGACGAAGATTCTAGTCATAGACGATGATGCCCGCGACCGGGGGCTCCTAGTTGCCGTCCTAGAGGAAAGAGGATATGAAGTTATTTTGGCAGACAATGGTGGGGCAGGGTTGATGTTATGTCACCGGCGAACTCCTGATGCTGTCGTGTTGGACCTCAACATGCCTGGAATAGACGGTCGCAGCATACTGCGACAATTGCGGGTACTGCACCCCACCCTACCGGTCGTAGTTTTTAGTGGACTCAGCACAGAAGAGGTTGAGCAAGAGATGCTGAACCAGGGCGCCACGGCCTTTATTCAGAAGGCATTTTCGCTGCATCAACTGGGGTCGGCATTGCAGGAGGTCCTGCCCTCCCCCACTCAAGCTGACAGCTGAATGGCCAGAACTCCTGGTAGCAGCGTGGTAGCAGATGCAGGTGGCAAGTGTCGCGCGGTTCTTTCAGGGGGAAATGACTAGCAGGCTGTTGACAAACCCCTCTGCGTCTCGATGAATTTATGATACAAGCTCCTCTCATCAGGAGGAGCACGCCAATGATGGGCACAGCCGACCCGCAGCCGTCGATGTTCTACCAGATCACTCTGGAGCAGTTTGTGACCGCCGATCACCCCATGCGGAAGATCCGTCCGTTGACCGACACGGTGCGACTTCGGCAGCTCTGCGAGCCGCTGTATTCCGAGGTTGGTCGTCCCTCGATTCCGCCGGAGCAGCTGTTTCTGGCGCTTCTGGGGGGCTATCTGTTAGGCGTCAGCTCGGAACGGGCCTTGGTGCGCGAGCTGACGGGCAACCTCGTCCTGCGTTGGTTTGTGGGGCTGGATCTGGATCAGACGCCGTGGGACCACTCCACGTTCTCGCAGAACCGGAAACGGCGCTTTACGGAGAGCGGGCTCCTCGAACAGTTATTTGATGAGACCGTGGCGCTGGCGATCAAGCAGAAACTGGTCTCGCAGCATACGACCCTGGATGGCACGCTGGTCCAGGCGAATGCGTCGCAGAAGAGCTTTGTGCCGATTGAGGTGTTCCTGAAGCCGGAGGACTATAAGCAGCGGATTCGGTCATTGGATCAGACGCCGGATCAAGACCCGGGCAATCCCACCGTCACATTTCGAGGCGAGCGACGCTCCAATCAGACGCATGTCTCCACGACCGATCCAGATGCGAAGCTGGCCAACAAAGGGAATGGGACGGCGGCGATGGTGGGCTACACCGTCAATGGGTTGATGGAGAATCGTCATCGCCTTCTCCTGGGGATCAATGTCGAGTCGTTTCGGGGGCCGGCCTCAGAGAGGGAAGGCGGGCGCGATTTGATCGATGCGTTTCATCACAAACATGGGCGACGCATTCATACGGTGGGCGCGGACAAAGGGTATTTTGCCAAGCCGTTTCTGACCGCCCTCTTCCGGCGGCATATCCGGCCGCACATTGCAGCCAAGACCACCGGACGGGAGACTGTGCATCAGCGGGTGCGACGGCTGAGTCGGACAACGGGCTACCGCCTCTCGCAACGGGCGCGGAAGAAGATCGAAGAACTCTGGGGCGAGGCGAAATGCTGGCACGGATTTCGGCGCTTTCAGCGGCGTGGGCTTTTGCAAGTCCGAGATGAGGCCTATCTGATGGGCTGGCTGCTGAATCTGAAACGGCTGGCAAAACTACTCCCGGCTCCGGCCTAGAGGGGGCACATGGTGACTGCGGATGTGCGGGAAGCAGGAGATGGACCGCTCAAACTCCATGACGGACAAACCCATCATCAAACATAGAACTGAGTCAGGAGAGCCATTGCCGTAAAACCGTTTCAAAAGACTAGTTTGTCAACAGCCTGCTAGTTCCGCACGCCGCTCCAAACTTTTGCCGGGTCGATGGCCTTGTCAGGATTGAGTTTCTTCGCCTTTTCCAGCAGAATATCCGTGGCCTCCGGATAGGCTGGATCAGCGATGCAACAATTATCCACGGGACAAACCGCCGAGCATTGAGGTTCGTCAAAATGGCCGACACACTCGGTACACCGTTCATGGGTAATCACGTAAATAGCGTCTCCGACTCCCTGACCGTCGCCCACATGATTTCCCTTCGTCTCCGCGTCGCCGCGAGTTTCGAAGATAGCTTCATTCGGACATTCTGGCAGGCAGGCTCCACAGTTAATACATTCGTCGGTAATCAGTAGTGCCATGACCCTCGACTCCTTCTTCCCACAAAGATAGGGGAATATTCAGGGTTATTTAACAGCATGACAGGAGAGCCACATGACCTCAAGACACACGCTGGTGCTCCAGCGATTCTAGGGCACTTATTCGCAGGAGATCTATTTTTATTCTAGCCGGGCGAGGATTAAGGTGCAAGAGGAGAACGCACGAACTCAGAATGAAAATCACTCGTTTTCACAGGCTGACATTGGCTTTCTCGCGCAAGTTGGCTAACCCAGCAGCCGCTGTTGTGCTGTACTTCTGGACTTTTATTTCTGCCTGATTCATCGCTCTCTCCACATGACGCGGCCATGGCAGCAGATTACTGACCATATTGGGGATTTGAAGGACATCATTCTCTAAGGAGGTTCACTCATGACAAATCGCAAACTCATTGAGAGGCTGGCCCATGCGCTTTCGGTTCATCACGCTCTCATACTGGCTCAGGGCGTTCTCCTTCAAAGCTTGCGTGTATCGAAACAGGAATATGCAGCTGCGGTAAAGAAATGCCGCCCGCACGCTGCAGCCTACAAATCGAAAATCCTCGCCAGCTTTCTTGAGGGCGCTCCTCCTCAGTCTGAAAAAGTCTTGTGGGAATCGCTAGGCTTAGGCGATCTCTGGGGTCCATCTGGGCCAGAGAAAGAGCGCCCAAAGTCTTAGCGATTTTATCCACAAGTTAAAAATAACTTTTTCACATTATTCTCCGTCTCGTTAAGAGTTTCTGACTACCCTGAACTGATGACAAGCCTCCTGGGATGGTTGTCGTTATGGCGCAACGTACTGACTCAATCGCTGTGATGACCTGCGGTTTGTTAGCACTCACAGGTCTGGACACAAATGTAACCTGTGTCAATCCTTGAAGAGCCTGAATGTTAGTCATGATATTTAGGCTGTCCTAAATCCTTGTTCGGTTTCAGGTCCCTAGACATCGATTTTTCAGGGCTTTGTCCTAATCTTCGTGAGCGTTCACAAACAACTATTTTTGACTTCTGTATTACCGACAGATTTGAATAGGCAGCAAAAATGTCCTTCATCGTATACTGAGAGGTCTCACGACTCTACCTGCCTTCCACTGGAATTCTTCATGGCCTAATAGCCACCTTCAATACCCCATCGCGCCGATCACCAAAAATCCCATACCCTTCTGCAATTTGATCAAGTGGAAAAGTATGCGTGAGGAGTGGTCGAAGATCAACACGCCCTCGTCTCACCGTTTCCATTAGTCGCCGCATCCGCTCTTTTCCGCCTGGGCAAAGAGTCGTCACAATGCGGTGATCACCGATCCCCGCCGCGAACGCGTCGTAAGGCATCTGAAGTTTCCCCGAATACACACCGAGGCTAGAGAGCGTACCGCCGGGCCTCAAGCAGCGCAGGGCGTTCTCAAAGGTCTGTTGGGTTCCCAGCGCCTCAATCGCTACATCTACGCCTCCATCTGTTAAACGTTTTATTTCAGCCACGACGTCTACACCCCGATAGTCGAGCACCACATCTGCTCCCATGCGTTTCGCCATCCCGAGCCGGGTCTCGTCGCCGTCGATCCCGATAACAAGCGAGGCACCCATTAACTTTGCACCCGCGGTCGCGCAAAGGCCAATAGGACCCTGAGCGAACACGGCTACCGAATCCCCTATGCGTACCCCCCCGGACTCTGCACCGCTGAAGCCAGTTGAGGCGATGTCGGCCAGCAGCACAACCTGATCATCTGACAGTTCATCGGGAATCTTTGCCAGGTTCGCTTGCGCGTACGGCACAAGCAAGTATTCAGCCTGCGCTCCGTTGAGAGTATTGCCGAAGCGCCAACCGCCGATGGCCTCAAAGCCTGTGCCATGGCCACATTGTGAATGGTGTCCAGATAGGCACGCACGACATTGCCGCACGGTGTGATCGCCCCGACCAAGACCCGCTCACCAATTTCATAACCTGTGACGCCGGGGCCAAGTTCCTCAATTACGCCCACAGGTTCGTGGCCAATGATAAGGCCGGGCTTCACTGGATATTCACCCCGAACGATGTGGAGATCCGTGCCACAGATTGTTGTCAACGTTACCCGGATGACAGCCTCGCCGACACCGGCATGCGGGCGTTGGACCTCTTCTACGCGTATATCATTGACACCGTGGAACACGTTGGCTCGCATTTTTCCCATGGCTGACCTCTGCTGGTTGTTCGTTCAGCGATTTGTTTTACAGTAGCTCATTAACATTTGAGGCTCTTCTCCTTGGTGAG
>PLBR01000134.1 GCA_003135435.1 Nitrospira sp.
AGGCCCAGGCACAGCAGACCATCACACAGACACTCACACCAGCTTATCTTCAGTACAAATTGTATGACAGTCCGAATTCCAAACTGATCCTCTTGCCGGACCAACTGAAGGCCCCGATCCTCATCAATCCTGGGGAGCCACCCAGCGTAGGGCATAGAGACCCCACTCCCTAAGGGCCAGGGAGGGGACACGGGGTCAACGGCGCGCGTCGATCATTTTTTTTCTCACCACTCACGGGCGCCCCCAAACTTGCCTCGCGCTCAGGAAGCTCAGCACGTGGCCCGATACCTAAAAATGAGCCCAAAAATACGGTAAGAAATCCCGTTGTGGATAGTCGAGTTTGCTAGGAAGATGTCACCACACGGCCAGTTTCTGCTCGGAGCTCCACCGACACCTCCCACTATGAGCGGTCTGGACGGGTCGGTTCTCATTTTTGACCGTCCATTCCGCATAGAATTTGGCTGTGTTCAAGGCTTCGCTTCCAAAGGTACTCTGCCCAGCTTCTGCGTGGAGCATCACTGTTACTGCTGACTACGCCCATTCTGGACAGGTCTCACGGTTGTTTCCATGCTCCCACCTGACCAATGATCCCAGTCCAAATTTTAAGTGGGGCACGACAAGGAGTTCGCGATCCCTAGTTCAGGCGGAAACAGAAGGGTCGGGAGTCTTTATTCTACGGCCAGGCGGGCGGCGTCTCCGAGTTCCCTTCCCAATCTGAGGCCGAATCGTGAACGTGGGAAGCGCGTCCACCCTCCGCATACTAGCAGCAAGCCGAAAAAGTCCGCCCGCATAGGAAGATCGTTACGCGTGAGACGTNNGACGTGAAAGGTGAAACGTGAAATGTATCACGAGATCACCCTGACTCATCCGGACCATACGCTATTTGGTATTAGATAACAGCGCCATCTTCCCACAAGATGCGCCTCACGTTTTACGGGTATCGACGAGATCTGTTGGGTTGAAATGGTATTTTCGCAGCCTGCTATGTCCGTCTCACCGAAAGCACCCACCCTACGCGGGGAGGGGCTTCATTGACCCGGTCGTCGGTACGAAGTGGTATGATTCCCAGTCCGCAACCGCAACGTCCGCTGCGCAAGTGTCACGTGACGCAATACCCCTCTCATTGCATATTCGCTGACGAACGGTTGACAGGTCTGCTGGCAAGACAGTAGCCTGGCACCGTTTCCCGTTCCTCACCACCTCGTAGGGTTATCGCATGACCGAGCCTAAGATTGCCAAACCGGATCCCGGCGAGCTTATTCGAAAGCTGCATGAGCGGCCACAGATGCCTTTGGCCGAGTGGCTGCAAGCCCCTGCGCACGTGCACTACAAAGCGTTTCGCATGAGTGACCCACCGGTGCAGCGGCCGGCGAGTCGTGACGAGTTCAGGTCTCTTCTGGCGGCCTTCAAGATCTCCGCGGACGCGATGGCCATCCATGACACGTTTGGCTATGGCGTGAAGGTGGAAGCGAGCGGCGATCGGTTGATTTTGATCTGGCAAGCGCACACAGAGTACTACAGTTATCAAACCTGGCATATTCCTTCCGGCCATGCTGGGGAAGTGACCTTTGGCCCGATGACCTTCCCGCAGTACCGGTCTCCGATCACTCCGCTCGGTGCGGAAGTGTGCCGTCTGGATATCCTGCTGATGATCAAACCGTTGCCAGGAAGTGAGACGTTGCGCCCTCAGCTTCCCGGCCCGGTCCTGTATGGCAGCCGGATTCTCGATGAGGAGACTGCGTTGGTCACCAGCTTTACACCCGATGAGCATGGGCGTGAGCGCTATTGGGTCAGTGTAGGGTCTGGCAGGTCCAGCAAGTCTCATCTGCAAGACATCGTGGACGCCATTGTCCGGATCGAAACCTACTACCACTTGTTACTCATGCAAAAGCCGTTGTTTTCGGCTGCGATCGATCAGGCCTACAAGTTCGAGCAGGTGCACTTGAAGCAGCGTGAAATCATCAGCGAGCATATCGGCCACGCCGACTCCCTGGCCCTACAGCGTTGGCTCAATGGGCTGACGCAAGACTGGTTAAAAACCACTCGGCTGTCCAGCAAGTTGCACTTCGAACTGTCCGCCTCTGTTCCCTACGACAAGATCGTGCACCGGACGCTGGCGTCACTCGACGAACGTACGCTCCCCCTGTATCGTCCGATGTCCGAGTATGTCCTCAGCGGGATCACCGGGGTGGCGGAGGGCAATCAACAACTCCTGAAGCGGATGGACACCCTTCGCAGCGGATTTGAAGGGACAATTTCCATTATTCGCGCCCGCGTCGATCTCATGCTCCAATCCCAGAACCTGACGCTTTTGATCAGCGTCGACAAGACGACGAAGAGCCAGGCCATCCTCCAGTATACGGTCGAGGGCTTGTCGGTTATCGTAATTGCCTACTATCTCAGCGGGCTCATGGCCTATATCTTCAAGGGTCTTCATGAGATGGGCTGGCTGCGCAATGCGGATATTGCCGCCGCATTGTTCGTTCCGCTCTCGCTCGGTCTCGCATTGGGGATTACGATCTTCGGACGAAAACTTCTCCACAAGAAATTCTCCGGCGAATCAACGCCTGCAGCATCAGAGAAGCCTCAGGCCTAATCGGATGCTGAAAAAGTCCGCCAGCCTGTCTTGTTCATTGGGTCTATCTGGTTTGTTTGGTCTGTCTTGTTCATTTGGTTGAACCAGACCAACCAGATAGACCAGACAGACCAAACAGACGAGACAGACCAGACAGACCGGGCTTGTCCCAGACGCGCGCTTCTTTCCTCGTGCCGATAGTTAAACCGGTGGGTGCGGCGCCGAACAAACCATTTCCTGTAGGGCTGGATTTTCCGTATAGTGGAACTAGAGAGGGGATGGAGTCCCCCGAATAACCGCCCTGGTCGGGCTGATGACTCCTACGCCACATGTCGTGGCTGCGGAGTGGTCATGTGTCAGGTGACAAACCGCTGCAAGCGGTTTGTTTGCGCTGGGATGATGGCCTGACACGGTTCATCACGGAGGACTCCTGTATGGAACAGCTGTTTACAATCGCGTCTCTCTGGCTTGCGTTAGCCGTCGTTTCTGCTCTGATTGCCTACCACATTCGCATCTCCATCGCCCTGGTCGAAATCTGTGTGGGGGTGGCCACTGCCGCCGTTCTTACATGGCTTGGTTATGCCGATTTCCTCGGCGCCAATCAGGAATGGGTTCGCTTTCTGGCTGCCACGGGAGCGGTCTTTCTGACGTTTCTCGCAGGCGCTGAACTCGATCCCGATGTGCTCCGCACGAAATTGACGGAGGTCACGGTGGTCGGGATGGTCAGCTTTGCCGCGCCCTTTCTCGGCTGCACCGCGGTGGCCTACTATCTACTGGGGTGGAGTGCTCAGGCGAGTTGGCTCTGCGGCGTCGCGCTGTCGACGACCTCCATGGCCGTGGTGTATGCGGTCATGTTGGAAACCGGATTCAACAAGACCGATTTTGGGAAGGGCATCCTGGGCGCCTGTTTCATTACGGATCTGGGAACGGTCATTGCCCTGGGCCTGTTATTTTCGCCCTTCACCTACAAGACCGTTGTCTTCATCGTCGCCACGGCTGTCGTGTTGGGGTCGCTCTCCACCGTCACGCATTGGATCACCACGGTGTATGCGCACCGGACCGCTGCAATCCGGACGAAATGGATCATGCTCGTCCTGTTTGGGCTAGGCGCGCTGGCCTTGTGGTCCGGCAGCGAGGCGGTCCTTCCCGCCTACATTGCAGGCATGGTGTTAGCGGGCAGCGCGGCGAGAGATGCCCAGTGGATTCGACGGCTGCGGACATTGACGGTCGGGTTTCTCACGCCCTTCTATTTTCTTCGAGCCGGGACGCTGGTGTCGTTGCCGGCGTTGTTGGCGGCCCCCCTCGTCTTCGTCACACTCCTGGGTGGGAAGGTGCTCTCGAAAATATTCGGCCTCTATCCCGTCATCGCACTCTTTCGGCGTGAGCGAAATGAGCGGTGGTATTACACCCTCATGATGTCGACAGGGCTCACGTTCGGCACGATCTCGTCCCTCTTCGGCCTTTCGCACGGCATTGTGACTCAGGAGCAGTATTCCTTTCTGGTCGCGGCGGTCATCGCGAGCGCGGTGGTGCCGACGGTGATCGCAGGGACCGTGTTTCTTCCCCGGCATCTCTTGCCTGAGCCGGACCGGCATCTGCAAGCCAAGCCGCGCGTCAATGGCTTGAGCGAGGAGGGGTGAGGTGGTGTTGTACGAGCAGGACCATCGCTCTTTTAAGGCGAGGGCCCTGGGTTCGCGTCCCAGCCGGCTCACCAAATCGGACTGTAGACAGAACCTTTACAATGACCTTTAGCCTTTTCCCGCCTGCCTAGTCGTTCTGTGCACCGTGTCCAAAAACCTCTCTCCAATTCAAGACCCGAGAAGTCGATTTTTCAAGGGCTTTGACGTATCCTTCTGCCTGTTCCAAAAACAAATGTTTTTGTGATTGATAGGAGCGAGAAATAATGGCACACCTCCGGAAACCTCTTGCAGTGGCGTTAGGCCTCAACACCGCAGTTCTCGCGGTGGAAACCTTGGGGACGTTCGAAGCAAACAGTCTCAGTCTCGCCACAGATGCCATCCATAATTTGTCTGATGAGACCGGCCTGGCCTTTCTCCTGTTGGCCTACACCCTTCGGACGGGGCTGAGCAGCCACTTCCTTCGAACGGCGAATGTCTTCAATTCGCTCGGTCTCCTCTTAATCAGCGGGTTAGTGGTGTGGCAAGCGGCGGAGAGGCTCTTCCACCCTCAACTCGTGTTGGGAGTCGTGCCGATCATCGCCGGGTTGCTGGCAGCGGCTGGTAACTGGGGCGTTGCCAAATCATTACGCGAGCCGAGCAAGGAAGATGTCGCCATTCGTCTAGCGTACGTTCACAACCTAGGCGATGTCCTTGTCTCTTTAGCACCAGTGGCAGCGGGCCTCGCAACACTTGTTGCGGGAACTCCATTATTCGACTCGGTCATCGCCATCGGCATTGCCGTTTTTATCATCGCCACGACCTTGAAAGCTGTGCTGGGATCAGAAGAAGCATTATTATGGCCCGAGAACGTCGATTGCGGACATCATGAGGAGCCCGTGAAGAGGGCATAATACAGGGTCTGGCGAATGTCAAAAACAGTTGATTGTGGACATGCCCTCGCTGACGTATCAGGCCGTGGGTCACAAGGGGTTTACGCACGATTCAGAGCGACTGTTGTTGACCTCGGTCCAGTTTGACTGATCCCGAGATTTCGACTACTGTTCGTCTATGCTCATGAATCGTCGCACGCCAGTCTTTGTCCTCACCCTCTGGTGTCTGTTCTCAGTATGGCTTGCCTTTGGCTGCCTGGAACTGGCTGAACAGGTACACGCCGTCTCAGAAACCGCCGCAGAAGACCAGGAGGACCAGGATTTCGACGAAGAGGCGCTGGCACAGCTGGCCTCGGGGCTGAAATCGGACGTGCCAAGCCTTGGCGCGCCAGGCTACGCCTCTGTAATCGTAGAAGTCGTAGACCCGGCCTGCTCTATTTCCTTGAACACCGCGCATCAGCTCAAGCGGCGACTGGTACACGATCCCCCCTCCTTACCTCTCCATCAGCAGCTTTCCGTCTATCGGATTTGATCGGCCTCCCATCGAGTTAGTGAGCAGTACGGACGGACTCACCTCCGCGAGAGGTCAGGTCCGTGCGGATTCATCCGTGACTGTTTCTACCTCTACCGGAGACCTCAATGAAATTCGTTACGATCTGCTTCCGTCTGGGTCTGGTCGCATCTGGTCTGGTTGGGGCAGTACTCACGGGCTGCGTCGCCTTCGACCCCGCCGTTCAATCCACGGTGGAGGATCTGAACGAACGCCCCTCTGTGGCGATCTTGCCCTTTGGCTTCGATCTCGATATCACGAAGCTCTCCGCGGTGAAAACGGTGGACGGGACCCTGTCGCCCGAAGACGAATCGACACAGCTGGCTGACGCCTTGCGGCAGATTCGACAGGAGGCTCGCTGGCTGCTCCTGAGCAGACTGGCCACGGGACAAGGGTTTCGGATGGTCCCGCTCGCGGAATCGGACGCCCTGGCAGAAGAATTACAGCTGAAGCCTGGCGACCTGCCGAACGCCGAGCAGCTTGCGGAGTTCCGCTGTCGCCTGGGTGCCGACCTCGTTCTCGCCGGCAGCATCTTGGATTATGGAAAAGTTCGCTGGCAGTGGTCGACCGCCGCGATCTTCGCCGATATCTCGTGGGAGACCGTCGCCATTGGATTGGCGACCGCCTGGAATCCTGGCATCATCCTTGGAAATGTGGGCTACGAACTCCTGACGAGTACGCCCCTCTGGTTTGGTGGGGGCTATCTCTTCGGCGTCGCCATGCGCCCGGTCCGGGTGGAAGCCCGAGCGTTCGACACCTTCCAGGGCTATCCAATCTGGCAGGCGATGGACGAGTCGGCCTATGCCTGGGGCGCACTCAAAGCCTTCCCGGAGGCAGTCCGGGAGAAGAAGGAGACTCAACTAGAGCTCAACTTGGCCGAGATCATGGAATCGTTAGGGGATAGCTTGACCAAGCAAGAGTTTCTGGTTTCCCGGTTAAGGGGACCATGCACTAGAGACG
>PLBR01000182.1:0-18090 GCA_003135435.1 Nitrospira sp.
GTTGAAGGCGGTCAGTGCCCGGGCGATTCGGGCGGGATTTCCCGAGGTGCGCACGCAGTGATGGGGTGGGGAGTGTTGGGAGGAGGGATATGGTGCACGCACGGTTGGCGAGAAAGTAACCGCCGACGTGATCAAGAAGTATATCAGGTTTCATGAAGCCAAGAAGCGTCAAGCGGAGCCGTGAAAGATGTTTTAGAAAGCCCCGCCTGGAAGGGCGGGGCTCTTTACTGAGGAGGGGCTGATGCGTAACATGTGAAGATGGACCATGGTCGTGGCTGGATTCCTACTCACCGCCTGCTCCTCACCCGAATGGGTGCACCCCAACAAGCCCTCGTCAGAATGCACCAGTGATTACAATAAGTACGAGACTGCCGCCACGCATGACCCCAAACTACAGCAGGGCAATCAACTCCTACTCCTCAACGCCACAGAACGCTGCATCCAAAAAGAAGTCTGGCGGTTGATCGAACAGTAGCAGCCGCTTCTCCTTCTTTCACTCTTCTCCTCTTCGAGAAAGCTTTTCTCATCTGCACACGTGCCCACTGGTAGACACGACCTCTCCCGCTCCGACGTGAGCCGGGAAGCAACGCCTGGCTCACGTCCAAGCCAGAACAGCCTTAATCGCTCCGTTCGCCGCACAATTTACATACAGTTTACGAGGAATTCACAGGACTGGAATGTCTCCTGGGTAAGGTAGAGGCACAAGAATATGCAGGAAGCACTCACACCAACTCTGGAGCAGGTTATGAAGAACACAGCCCCCCATCTGTTCCTGTTCACGATCTCTCTCTTGCTCGCCACATCGATCATTCAAGCGATTCAGACATTGCTAACGATACGCACACGAGTCATCTTCCATTTTCTATGGATGAGTTGTAAGAGTTCGTGGCCGGCGTCACAGAAAGGGAACTCGTAGACATGGCATTTGATCTCTTCACATCATTCTTTGCAATGGGCGTGCGTTTCACTCTCGTGCTCGGAGTCATGCTGTTCATCCTCTCACTCGGTCGAGATGCCAGGAACGCTTTTTCGAGCCACGAATAGGACCATGACAAAAACCACAATGGAACAGACTCTCTCGAAGGGCTGGCCCAAACGATTCATCATCACGCTCACGACCTACGACATCACACGTGTCTGGGAAGCGGGCACGCGATTTATCCTGAGCCTGCTTACCCTGACGATCCTCCTGGGTCTGGCAGGCGGCGTCGTAAAAACGTTTCTCGACCTGCGGCTGCTCCTGTCCGCCGATCTTGACGTCGCGCTCCGACACATTATTGTCGATGCGTTAACCTTGCTTGCGGTCGTGGAGGTCTTGAAAACGACGCTGACCTACTGTTCAGACGGACGAGTGCGTGTAACATTTATCGTGGATACCGTGCTCGTCGTAATGCTGACGGAGATCATCTCACGATGGTTCACGGGCGGGGAGTGGCGTCAATTCGCGATACTGGGAGGCATCTTAATCACGCTGGGTCTCATTCGCATTCTGGCCGTCCGATACAGCCCGGCACCGACGACGTTCACGCAACAGGCCAATCAACTGGGGTTATCATTTCCCTAATCTAACCAGGAGGTACCTATGCATATAAGTTCTCTTCTTGAATCAGATCCGGATGTTCATCCTGTACAATGGGAGCGTCTCCATAGCGATGTTCTCACGGCAACCATTCTCGATCATCTCAATGAGGAAACCGTCATCGGTCTGGATACGCTCATCTGCCTCATGCCTCAATACACCTGGAATCAAATCTTCCACACCGTCGACCAACTCGCCCGATGCAACAAGATTGTCCTCCGCCGACACCGATTTGAGTACATGCTCTTCTCCACCCATTTCGTAGCATAACCACATCCTTCCCTAGCAGGATGCTGAGGAAGTCGCTCTTCTCACCCGCCCGACCCCGGCAGCTACTTCACCCGCCCGCCCTGAGTCTGTCAAGACAGCCTCTTTGCCCTGGGACGCGCCTTTCCCCATGCGGCGTTCTCGATACCTGTGAAGCGTATCACGCAGGACAATTGACGATTGATCCATTGCACCATTAACTGAAGAATTGAAGATGTGTGCATTGAATCATTGCAGCATTGGAAGGCTCCGCAAATCGTCAATGATCCAATGAATAGATCGTCAATTCCTCGGGCAATGAATCAATTCATGCACCGGCTGACTCTTCTCGGCAAGGAAAGATCAACCTCAAGTGGAACGATCAGCGAGGCGTACTACTGTGCGAGATCGTGTTCTGAAGATCCTGGAGGGGTGGTGTGACGGATGATCTTGCCCTCCACGAGGTAGACCACAAGTTCGGCGATGTTGGTGGCATGATCGGCCATCCGTTCGAGGTATTTGGCAATGAAGCTCAAGCGGATGGCGCGTGTAATCGTGCGAGTATCCTCGATCATGAATGACAGCAGCTCACGGAATAACTGCTCCATAAGATCATCGACGGAGTCGTCCTCCGTGAGCACCTTCCGAGCGAGTGTGGCATCATCCTTGACGAACGCATCGATGCTTTCCTTCACCATCATCCGCGCCAGATTACCCATCCGTGGGATATCGATGTAGGGTTTGAGCTGCGGCTCTTCGTTCAGCTCGATCGCCCGCTCGCAGACATTCTCCGCTAGGTCACTGATTCGCTCGAGTTCGGTGGCGATTTTCATTGCCGTCGTCACCAACCGCAAGTCTCGTGCGGCAGGCTGATGGAGGGCCAGCAACCGGATACAGTCTTCGTCGATCTCCACATCCATCGCGTTGACCTGGTGGTCCCGCTCGATGACCTGGCGGGCCAGGGTCGAGTCGCGACCTACCAGTGCGGTGAGGGCCTTGTCGATCTGATCTTCTGCCAGACCAGCCATTCGCAGGAGCTTGGTCTTCAACTCGGAGAGTTCTTCGTCAAAGTGGCGCAGTGTCATAACGTTTACCCAAATCGTCCGGTGATGTAGTCTTCGGTCTGCTTCTTAGAAGGCGTGGTAAAGAGCTGCTTCGTGAGGCCAAACTCCACCAGTTCGCCGAGGTACATGAATGCCGTCCAATCGGACACCCGCGCGGCCTGCTGCATATTGTGCGTCACCATCAGGATTGTCACACGACTTTTCAAATCGAGCAACAACTCCTCGATACTGGCCGTAGCCATCGGGTCCAACGCCGACGTCGGCTCATCCAACAACAGCATTTCCGGGTCGGTGGCCAGGGCACGGGCAATACAAAGTCGTTGCTGCTGGCCGCCGGATAGGGACGTCGCCCGCGCGGGTAACCGATCCTTGACTTCATCCCACAAGGCTGCACTCCGCAAGGCCTGTTCGACCTTCTCATCCAATACCTGCCGTTCGGTGGTCCCTCGTACCCTCAGGCCATAGGCGACATTCTCATAAATGGACTTGGGAAAGGGGTTTGGCTTTTGAAACACCATGGCGACCCGCATCCGTACCTCGATGGGATCGACCTCGCTTGCCAGGATATTGCGGCTATCGGGATAGAGCAGAATTTCGCCCTCGTAGCGGTTCCCATCATAGAGATCATGCATGCGGTTAAAACAGCGGAGAAAGGTAGATTTTCCGCAGCCTGACGGCCCGATCAATGCCGTGATCTGGTATTCGGAGACGGGGATCGACAAGTTTTTCAGCGCCAGCCGGCTGCCATAGGAAAAACTCAAGGCGCGCGTCTCCGCCTTGAGGGACTTGGGCCAATCCTGAGGGTGGGGCGAGTCGAGCTGATTCATGTTACCAGCTGACCTGCTTTCGCATACGATATCGCAAATAGATGGCCACCCCGTTCATGGTGAGGGTCATCCCGACCAACAGCACGCCGGCAGCCGCCGCGTTGCCGATGAAGTCCTCGCCAGGCCTCGACACCCAGCCGAACATCTGAATGGGCATGACCGTAAAAGGGGACAGGAGCCAGTCAAACGAGAGATACGGAGGGTGCGTCGTGACGGGAGCTGGTGGCAGAAAGGCAATAAAAGTGAGGGCGCCAATCGTGACGAGGGGGGCCGTTTCGCCGATTGCTCGGCTTAAGGCCAGGATAATGCCGGTGAGGATGCCGGCAACGGAGTAGGGCAGCACGTGATGTGTAAGGGTCTGCCACTTGGTGGCGCCCAGCGCGTAGGCCGCCTCGCGGATCTCCACCGGAATCGCGCGAATCGCTTCACGCGTCGTGACGATCACCACCGGGAGAGTCAACAGTGCCAACGTGAGGCCCGCCACAAGAATGCTCTCGCCCAGGCCCATGATATAGACGAACAGCCCGAGCGCCAGCAGGCCATAGATGATCGATGGCACACCGGCCAGGTTCGTGACTGTCACCTCGATCAATTCGGTCATCCACGTTTTCCGGGCATACTCTTCCAGGTAGATCGCCGCCGCGACGCCCAGCGGTATACCGACGACCGCCGTGACCAGCATGATCAATGTCGAACCGACCCACGCCGAAAGGATGCCCGCTTGTGCGGCATGACGAGACGGATATGACATGAGGAACTGCCAGTCGATTCGCGTAATACCTTCGAACAGGAGCGCCCCGAATAACAACACCAGCGTTCCGACTGCAATGGCGAGTGAGCAGAGACCCAATACTTTGAACAGTGCCTCGGCGATCTTGCGCCGTGCGATGGAGGCGTGCGGATGTGGAGAGGACTGTGCCGACATTAGTAGACTTCCCGAAACCGCTTCCGCATGATATGCCCAAGGATGTTGAAGGCGAAGGTCATCACGGCCAGCACGAGCCCGGCTGCAAAAATGCTCTGGTAGCCAATGCTGCCATGGGGCAGATCACCCAGAGCCACTTGGACAATGTAGGCGGTAATGGTGGCCGCCGGCTCCAGAGGATTCCAGGTCAGATTCGGGTTTTGCCCTGCAGCGATCGCCACCACCATGGTTTCGCCGACCGCACGCGAGATCCCGAGCACATAGGCGGCCACAATGCCGGACGTGGCAGCCGGCACCACCACTCGCCAGGCAGTCTGCAGGCGGGTCGCCCCCATCGCATAAGAGCCTTCCCGCAACACCATCGGCACGGCACGCATCGCATCCTCGCTGAGCGAGATCACGAAGGGCATGATCATAATGCCGATGACGATACCGGGACCGAGCATGTTGAACCCCGGCAGATCAGGCCACAGAAGTTGGAGTGAGGGGGTGACGACGACCAGCGCAAAATACCCGTATACGACCGTCGGGACTGCGCCCAGGAGTTCTAACACAGGCTTCATGACTTCCCGCAAACGAGACGAGGAGAACTCGGAGAGATAGATCGCAGCCACCGTCCCGAGAGGAATCGCAACGAGCAGACCGACCCCGCTGGTGACAAGCGTGCCGGCGAGCAGGGGCAGGATTCCGTAGTGAGGATCGGCAAAGAGGGGAGTCCAGAGTGTGTCAGTAAAAAAGTCCGTGAGCGGTACCGTCCTGAAAAATCCGATCGACTCAGAGAGGAGCACGGCAATGATCGTCACGGTCGCGGCCACGGAGATCAGTGCGGCAAAAAACAATCCGCCCTTGATCACCCGTTCGCGTCGCTGACGTCCACGGCGGCGCGCAGCCGCCTCTACTCTGGCGTCTGGCTTCTTGATACGAATCGCCTCCTGCCCCGCCACGATGGACTTACTCATCAACAGACAGACCCCTTCGTACGTATGCCCCCGAATCCGAGCCAGAACAGGAGTCTCATGGAGGTCTACCGTTTGGGGGGACGACTCATGATTTCATCAACCGCCAGTCCGACTTCAGGGACTCCGCCAAAACCGGTTCCCACGTCGCCCTTTTTGAACCGTTCACTCACCTTATTGTATACTTGCTCCGGCAAGGGAATATACCGGACTTCTGCGATCAGCTTGGGGCCTTCCGTCAGGTAGTAGGCGACGAAGTCTTTCACCTCTGTCCGCTTGGCTGCATTCTCGTTGACATAGATGAAAAGAGGACGTGAGAGGGGCTGATAAGTGCCGTTGATGACATTCTCAGCACTGGGCAGCACCGGTCCACCCTTTCCGACAATAGCGACCGCTTTCAGCTTCTTCATCTGCGCTGCGTAATAGGCAAATCCCATGTACCCCAACGCATTCTTATTGCTCTCGATTCCTTGTACAATCACGTTATCGTCTTCGCTGGCGGTGTAATCGCCACGACTGGCCTTCGCCTTTCCCACAACCGCATCGGTAAAGTAATCGAAGGTGCCGGAATCGGAGCCGGGGCCAAAGAGCACGAGTGGTGCGTCCGGCCAGTCAGAGTTGATCTGGTTCCATCTGGTGATTTTGTTCTGGGCTGCCGGCTCCCAGATTTTCTTCAACTCTCCGACCGTCATCGAGGTGATCCAGGTATTTTTCGGGCTCACCGCCACGGTCATGGCGTCGAAGGCGATGGGCAGTTCGTAATAGGCAATGCCGTTCTTCTGACAGAGGTCCATTTCTTCTTTAAGGATCGGTCGAGAGGCATCCGCGATGTCCGTCTCACCACGACAGAACTTCTTGAATCCGCCGCCTGTGCCTGAAATGCCTACGGTCACTCGTATGCTACCCCGGTTCGCTTTCTGAAATTCTTCCGCCACCGCCTCCGTCAGTAGATACACCGTACTCGACCCATCGACTTTAATGAGAGCCGTTTGGTCGGCTTGCGCCAGGCGACTCCCTGAGCCGAAGACTCCCAGAAACCCTATTATCGCAACACACCACACGAGCCGTGTACCCATCATATGCACTCCTCCCATCCATCGAAAGCCTTCTGACACATCGCCGTGCCGCTGGCCTTCTGAAATAGTTTGCTTCACCTGCTTGTCAACCTACAGGCCATCCATTCCGGCATTGTTACGGATGTGTAAACTTATTGTTAACTGGTAAGAGAGGTGACTGGTTCATCAACTTTAGCTGTTATGCACCCGAGCCGACGCCAGCGCTTATGCCGTGCAGGCACGATAGGGTCGGCTCTCCTCGCAGCGTTGCGGGTATACTCGCGGCTCACGGTGTATACAATTTAGGGTGTGGTCTGCTTGCGAGAAGGCTTAGGTCCTGATGAAGGCTTCGAGGTTCCCGGCTTTTTCTCGTTGCGAAGCCCCTCGAATTCGGCTTTGAGTTTCTCGATCGTGCCTGATTGTTCTTTCAGTTGAGAACGCAGATCAAGATTGGCGTTGGTGAGTTCGCGCATTTGCAAACGAAGGTCATTCACGGATTCTGTCGCGTTCGTTGCTGCGGTGTCGGCTTTTATCGTCGGCTGTCCAGCTGCGGGCAGTGCGACCTGGGTGCGGGATGAGCCAGTTGCTGCTTGGGGCACCCTCTGTCCTGCCAGGATTTCTAACGGTGTGAGCGAGATGTGGATCTTTTCAAACGCAGTCCAGTGCGGCTCCTTCTCCTTAGGCACAGTGGCGGCACGGGCTGATCCGACTACCCATAGTTTCATGCCTTTTGTATCACGCGGATCTCGCTTCTCACCCCCTCCCGGGTCAGCCTGTAAAAAGGCGTAGTGATCCGTGAGTACCACATGCAGGTAGTCGTCTCGAAAAAACAGGCTCCCGGACGTGCGGTCCGTATCATACGGTGCATCCGGATTTTGGATGGCAAAGAAGACACGTTCGTGCGGGGTCGCTTCGTGGAACGCTGCGGCGAGTGGCTCAGCCAGCTCGGCGCGTTCCGCCTCGGTGAACATCGGCTTCGGCTGAGGGGCAGAAAACAACCCGAGCATAGTTCCGCTCCACCCCGATACTTCCAGCGAACCGATAAGCGAGCGAATTTCTCGCGGTGTGAAATCTGCAGGGTGCCTGTTCCTCACGGGGGATGAGGCATGTTCATTCGTTGACAAATCGGTCATGATGCCGACCTGAATACCTGAGGCTTGATAGAGAACGTGTTGCTGACTGGTTGCTCCGCAGGCTGTCAGTACCAGCAGACAAGACAAGCCGAACAGGAGTCCAGTCGCGGTCCTTCCGCTCTGTGCAACGCCGGCTCGCCTCGTGAGCCATGGCATAGCACAAGAAAAGGAGATATAGGCAGGCCGTCGCATTCTTTTTACCTCTTCTTGAACCAGGGGGATGGCACAGGTCGTGGAATGCGTTTCAATGCCGGAAGGATAGGGGTTTATTTGCACTAGAATTGGATCGCCCAGCGTTTTTCACGGGACACCTGCCCATCACGGGATAACTGTCCCATCCACGCTCTATCGACAGCTTGGTCGACTCTAGGAATTTCTCCCTCACGAGAAATGCGGTAACCGGCTGGGCACTTTTCCCCAAGAAGGCGCAGCGCGTCTTGTCGCCCTGGCGAGGTCAGCACATCTTGTTCCTCAACGTATGAATAGAGTGCTGTTCCTCCTGTTGCCGTTTCATTGACGAGTTGCGCGTTCGGTGCACAGCTTGCGAGAGTGACCGAAAAAACAACAAACACTAGCAGTTGGCTCCCCAAGGATGGTTCATGAGATCCAGGCCCTTTGTGTGTCTGATCTAGGGAAGCCCGCTCGCGGTGCAGATTTTCGACCCTAGTGCCGCTCTGCAATCGCGGTACCCATGCATCCTTTCGCGGATAATATTCTTTTCTCATACAAGGGGGCGGTGAGAGGTGATGTCCTTCTGCATACCCGAAGGGAGGTAGCGCATTATAATCAACTCCGATGTGTTGCGCCACCTCCCCATCATCCCTCTCCTCTCCAGTCTGGGCGGATTCGGACGTCGCCTACTGGTAACGGACCTGAAATTGAGCCAGGAAGACATTCTGTGCGAAGGCATCGGTATTGGGGACCGTAGTTCCAGGACCAGTCCCCTGATGGTGGCGAAACTCGTAATTGATCGAGATCTTACTTTGGATCTTGGGTGGAAGATTCTCAAAGTAGTAGTTGAATCCCACGATGGCGCGCGTATACATGTCATTGCTCATTGTGGTACTGGGATCGAACTGTTCATACATCACCACCGGCTCAAAATTCTGGAGGGGCCCATCGGAAATAAAGTACTTTCCGAGGACATACCACGTCCGCCGTTGAACACCAGGGGCTCCGTTTCCGCCGCACTGGGCCACGTTAAGGCAGGCTCCTTGAGCTGGGGTGCCGACTGTGGTTTGGTTGGCTCCGTCATGCCCTTGCCACCATTCGCCCTGCACCATCAATCCGGGAAGGTAGCGAGACGTATAGCGGGCATCGATCCCGTACCGGTCAAAGGCTCCTTTCCCACGCCCATTGATTTCGGTATTGGTATTATTGCTCTCTCCCGTCAGTATATTAAAACTGATAAACGAAATGTCCGTCACCAGAAAACGGGCCCGTGAGTAAAAGACTTTGGGGCCATTGGCTCCCGTGGAGTTGGCCTGGAAGTTATTGTTATTCATGATCCCGGCCACGTAGTCCAGTCGATTGAATAGGGTGCCTCTGACATCGGCAAAATAGTCGCGCTCTTGAATGAAGTCGATCGTACCGACGGTGCTATTCGACCCGGTTCGAGTTACGGTGCCGCTGCCGACCGAGTTGAGGTAGGGTGAGCTGATCACATCGCGGATACCGCCGGAGGTTTCCGTGAAAATGCCGAAGGGCATACGAAACACACCCATCCGAATGACGTTGAGATTGGGCGCGATGCTGGGCATCGGTCTGAAATCGATATAGGCTTCACGGAACATCGTGGTTGCAGTCGGAGTCCCTGCTGTGGCTTGGCTACAGTTAGCACCCGCCGTACAGCCCGGTGTGTTGTTGGTCAAGTTGTTACTCTGCATTTCCATCAGGGTGTGCCATTTGGGGATGTATTCGTTGACTTTTCCGTACATGAGTACCTCAGACCGTCGGATCGAGAGATTATCTTGGCTTTTGCCTTCGGCGACATGGGCGTCCTGGTGCGTGTAGAGGAACTGCAGGGCGTTCAATCCAATGTTAAACTTGCCGCTCAGCGACGGAAGCCTTTCGATCTTGGCTTTCCACTCCTCAATCGCGCCTAAGCGCGTATCGAGATTCGCGACGGGATCTGGTGCGGGCGTAGCGAGAAGAGGCGCCTCAGCTCCTTGTGCTGCCGGTCCTGGACCCTGGCTCTGATCGGGGGCATCGGCTGCTGAAGCCTGTGCGCCGGTGAAGAGCCCCCCCCCCATGGCTAGAATGCAGATTGCAAGGACGACCTGCTTGCTTCGCATAGAATTCTTCCCCTTTCCAACGCCTCACAAGGCGAGGCCTCGTGAGATATGCTGTGGGTTGCCAGCCACAGATTGGGAAACCCACTCTGCAGCAGTGAACTGCTCTCGTGTCTCGTGTCCGAATTTTCCTACGGCTGAGCAACGCAGTACGTCTTCTCCGGAAGGGGTGAATAGCCTCCTCCAGCACTTTCTTTAAATTCGGCGATTTCGGTCCTGCCTGTCTGCCACACATGGATGCAGTCTGCAATCAAGAAGGGCTCGGTCTTCGGCATGCCGTTCACTACGACCGGTCGTCTGCTCGTGGTCGTTCCCACAATGACGAATCGGTTCCCGTTTCTCAGAGCCTGAGGTTCGAGTTCTCCCGGATAGAGAAATGCGAATTCATAGTCACCTGTTCTCTTGACATCTTCCGTGGGTCCATACACGGGATGGTTCACGATGGGAAGTTGTTCCGCGACAATCACGATGCCTTTGCCGCTCTTGGTAGCCTGTATGATCCGACCTCCCAGCTCGACTTTATGGCCTGAATCGGTCTTCCCTGCCTCATTCGAGGGAGGCGCGTCTCGCCACGCCTCAAAATGAAAGGTCGGAGAGACCTTTTCCATCACTTTTGGTGGGAATGGTGTATTGGCAGCACACCCAGACAGTACTGCGCACACGGTAGTAGTAAGCGTTATGAGATGAGTTATATTCATTAGGCTGACTCCTTTCAAGGTGGACGGTTGACTCAGTTCCAACTCATCGTGGATAAGAAATGATGCGTTATGCGGTAATCGCTTGGTCAGGAGGTGAAGAACGAAGCTATTCTTGAATATTGTTCTTTGCATTACTTGTTTAGCGCTTGTGGATGCTCACCTGGTACCCTCGATTCGATTTACTTGCCCTATACGCCATAGGAATATAGGGGTGGCATGTTATTGGATTGATAACGGTGTGTTACCAGCGTGTTAAATTATTAATGCTGTGTAAAATTATTACGGCGCAGTCTGCTAGCGAGAGGGCTTACGTTCGGTAGAAGGCTTCGAGATTCCTGTTTTTGTCTCGTTGTGAAGCCGTTCGTGCTCGGCTTGTAGTTGCACGATCGTGCTTGATTGTCCTTTCGGTGAAGAACGCAGGTCAAGATTGGTATTGGTGAGCTCGCTGATTTGCAAACAGAGGGGGCCAGGAAATTCGGACAGTGTATATATGGTAGCCTTGCTTCACCGAAGCCCCTGAAGGGTGGCGAACCAGAGGAGCGAGGCGATGAAGAGAACGAGACGCAATCACGGGGCGGCATTCAAGGCCCAGGTGGCTTTCGCCGCGTTCAAGCGTGACAAGACGCTGGCTGAGTTGGCGGCACAACGCCCAAGCTGGACGAGCCTGATCTCAAGAGCCGCCACGCCACGATGGGGCCACTGACGCTGCGTAAGCCCCCCTATCTGGGACAGGCCCAAAGGAAAGTCTTCTGGCCCAATAGCCACCTTTAGCAGGCGGTTCCCATGCGCCTCACGAACGCAGATTGGCAGTATTCTGAGGGAGGCCGATGCCGGGCGCCCCGTCAACGAGATCTGGCGGACGTACGGGATCAATTCCGCCACCTACTACAGGTGGAAAAGCAAGTATGCGGGCTTAGAGGTCTCGGACATCAAGCGGCTGAAGGAATTGAAGCATGAGAACAGCAAGCTGAAGCGTCTCTATGCCGACAGGGCGTTGGAGCATGCCGCACTGAAGGACCTGATCGGAAAAAAAGCTCTGAGGTCCGTCGAACGCCGGGAAGCCGTGCCCCATTTGGTGACGGTGAGCCAGCTCCCGGTTCAGCGGGCGTGTCAGGCGGTCGGGCCACGACTATCGGCCGGTGGTCAATTGGGCACAGCGCGATGCCCCGGTCATTGAGGCGCTGACAAAGCCGAGCACCCAGATACCAGACGGAATCTGGGAAATGCGCTGTTTACATATGGATGAAGCGTAATAAGGACCAGCCTTCCTGAGCGGAGCATACGAATATCTGATCTTAGACCCCTCGCCGAACTTTTGCGGGAAGAATTCAGGTAAAGAATGAGAAAGTGCATGAAGAACTCTAGATCGCTGACAGCAGGATAGGAGTCAAGTTTTCGAGTTACACGTTGGAAGTTTTTCCTATCCCCAGACTTGTGTGCCTCGCTTCAATAGTCCTTTCCACAGTGTCCGCATTTTCTTTCTCGCCTGCGCGCGCCGTTCTCGCTGGCGTTCGACCATGCGTCCGGCGACAAAGGCTGCCCGCATACTCGTCGATTGCTTGAGGAACGCCCGGACATGCGTTTCGGCTTGAATCGCATCTTGATGCATACCTAAGACGTCCTGCACGGCTCGCGCTTTGTTTATGAACCTGGTGGCCGGTTTGCCGGCTACTGGTTCCGCGAGTTCCGCGGCATAGCGGGCCCGTTTGGTGTTAATCCGGATCTCGTGGATTTTGGCACTGTTGGGTGACGCACCCACCTGGCGAATCACCTTCCGCAGCTTCTTGAACGCTCGTGTGGCGAGGTCGCGCAACGTCACGGTGGATTCGACGACAGTCGGATCGTGCGTCGCTTGCTGGAGCCGCCTGATGAGGTCGAGATACCGCGCGCTCTTCAACTCGCTCAGCAGGACCCCTTGGACATTGTTCCGCTGGGCTTCCAGGTGAGCGATGAATTGTGTCAGCGGCCGGCGGTCTCGTGCATCCAGCGCGGCAGATTCCTCACGGAAATAGGCGAGTTGTACGTCGAGATCGCGAGCCGGTCCCAGCAGTTGGCCGAGCCAGCGCAACTGGTCCTGCAACGAGTCTGCCCATTCAGGAACGAGCAGGGGCCTGGCGGCGCGCAGGACGGCGCGCAATTGTCTCGTGGCCACGCGCATTTGGTGCAGGCTTTCAGGTTCCCTTCCGAGCCTGGCGCCGGGGTCATGCGCAAGCAGCCATTGAACATGACGTGCGAGGGCCCACTTCACATGAGCCACTACCGGCGCATCCGATGCTGGCAATGGCTCAAGACTGGGAGCGGGCAAGGAGAGCGCGCGAAATAGTTTGGGGCGTCCATCATGATCTTCGGCTCCCGCTCGACGGAGCTGTCGCTCGAGGTCGGGCAGCGTGTTGTCCTTCCCATTCACCTGTTCAACTTCGAGTTCTCGAAAACGCTGAAGCAGTGCTCCGTTCTTCATGACGGACACGTGGTCGAGCGTGACGTCTGCGACAGGGGCATTGTTCATGCGCACGCGGACACCCGCCCGCCAGACCCGCAAGGTCGCGACAGGCACGAGCCGCCGCCGTCCGAGATGGAGAAAAAGCAGATCGCGGAATGTTGTCGGTGGAATAGACTGGCGATCGACCATCTCAATTTCCTGCCGATCCTTCATCAGAGGGAGTTTCAGTTGCCAGGCCTGTTTCCCGCGCTCGACTCGATGGCGGAGGGTGATCCCCGCATGGGCCAGGTCGTACTGGGAGGTGTCGTAGTAGGTTGAGGTCGGCAGGCGTCGCGGCAGCGGGATCCCGGGAAGAGGGGGCAGGCGGAAATCGGGATCAATGGCCAGCTTGATCTCGCGCTCGAGTTTCGACGAAACGGCGTGGGAGTGATGGCAAACAGGGAGACGGCTGTCGGATAGAGTCATCGCGGGTTTCCTCATGCCGAGAGCGGCCAGGCCAAGGGATGATAATCCATTTTTCCCAGGATGTCGTGCTCGGGAATCCGCGAAAGTTTCAGAAAATGTGAATCAACAAAGACCCCCGACCCTTTATTCCTGCCTCCGCCTATCAGATCCTGGCCCTCATAGAGGGCTCTATGGCGCGGTCATCGCGCTGATGTTCACGGATTCGTATCCGAGCTGTCCGAATCTCCTCAACGGATTGAAGGCACTGTGGAACCCGGCCATCCGACTCCTCCCCCAGGCCCTGCGGGTGTTCGTGTCCCTCTACACCGGGCGAAGTCGCGTCACGGCGGCTTGGATCACCTGCGGGTGTTGAAGTACTGGATCTGAACGAGGGGCCCACCTCACGCCGATCGCCAGGCAGATAAAAATAGCCTGCAACCAATGTGACAACCGCACCGGCGAATCTATCAGCGTCGGCCTAGTGCCCGCCCATCGGGAAGAACGACACCGCGATGGAGAGGGCGATCAGGACGATGATGATCCATTCAAGCACTTCCATGCGGCGGGTGGTCGCACGGTCCGACATCTTGCCATAGATGCTTTCCAACGTCTCCAGCTTGCGCAGAATGCTTGCATCCCAGGCCTCCAGGTGGAAACGTTGGGAAGCGAGGCGATAGACGCGCGCCAGGTACTGGTCGCCTAAGAGCTTCAAGGTGTTCGTCACCCGCTCAAAGAGGAGCGCGCCGTCGACTTGGAGTTGCGCGATATGCGTGGTGTCCTTGTCGTGCGAACCGGGGAGCGGCAGTAGGCGCGGCTTTCGAGTGAGCGCGGCATACCCCTCGTCCAGCGCCGTATCGAGTTGTTCGTCGAGCATCCGCATTTCCAAGAGCTCCACATTGGCAAATTCCAGCACGGCTCGCACGTCGTCCATCTCTGTTCCGAAGATCACGGCCGAGTGCCAGTCGATGAGCGCGGCGTCCTCGACTCCGTACGAAATGCGGCAGGACGTGGCATCTTGAATTTCTTGGTCTGCGAGCAGCATCCGTTCGCCGCGAAGCACCTGCGCCAGTTCCGTCTCCCGGCTTGTCCAGAGCGGGAGCGCTTGCGCCGACGAATAGGATTCAATCGAGAAGATGATGTAATCCTCTACCTCTTTGGCGATCTTGGGCCGTTCAATCGACGGATGAATCGCCTGAACAAGCTGCTCGACCCGCTTGCGTGATTCCGTCAGTAGAGGCTCGTTCTCGTAGAGCGACTCGCTGAGTTCCAGCAAGCCCTCGAAGGGACCGTCTAGCGTAAACCGGTAGGTGATGGTCACGGCGCCGAAGTCATACACCATCACTTCGACCGTAGGGCTGGATTGATACTGGCCGACCGCGAGGCTTCCTCCTTCTTGCATGAGGCGTAGCGGAGCCGGCCGGTATTCGAAATATTGTGGGGCTCTCGTCTTATGACGGAGGCGGCTGCGCTCCGTATCAGCCGTGATCCGGCGGTTGACTTCCACCAAATTGATCGACCACCCGATATCGTATGCAAATACCGCATAGCAGGTGCCTTTGTTGATCGTAAGTGAAGTCAAAGAAGAAGCGTACATCGAAGTCCTTGTCTTCCGTGAGAAGTTATCTTCACACTGGTGTAGGGGGGAGAGAGTCACGGGCAGCGCCTGTCCCGATCTTCAGGCAATGAAAATACGCGCGGTCCTGACGAAAACCACCCAGAATCAGATCGGTCGGTTAAGGGGAAGACAGCTCCTATACGACGCCCTGAGCATCAGAGGTTATCCAGGATTACGTCCTTGAGTGGTGAATATCCCATGCTGAGGAGTGATCTCTCGGAAGACCTGTCGTTTTTTAAGATGGTGCGGCTCTTCCGCCTGCAGCAGTTGGGCTAGAGTTTTCACGGCATCGAGCACGTGCTCTCCCTTATTGAGCATCACACATTCGGCACGGTGGCCCATCGCGGCGTCGGTGATTTCGGCTCGCGCGGGTAAGCCGCTCTTGGCCAACGTTTCAAGCACTTGCGTGGCCCATATCACCGGGATGTGCGCCGCCTCGCAAAGGCAGAGGATGTCTTCCTGTATACGCGCCAGATGTTCAAAGCCGACCTCCACCGCCAGGTCTCCGCGTGCGATCATGACGCCACATTTGGGGAGCTCGAGCCCCGCGAGTAGTAACTGCGCCAGTTGGTGGACCGCCTCCCATGTCTCTACTTTTAGCACAATGCCCATGTCAGGATCGCCCAGCTCTTTCAAGGCCTCGCGGAGGTCGTACAGATCTGGGGGACGATGGACAAATGAGAGGCCGACCGCATTCGCATGCTTGACCACAAACGACAAGTCCTCTCGGTCTCGCGCCGTGAGTGCCGGCAAATTGAGAGAAGAGTCGGGGAAGTTCAGCCCTTTGTCTGACCTGATACGCGCCGGAATGCCACAGGGGACCGTGACTTCCAACTCCACATAGTGTTCGTGGACGGCCAAGACGGACGCTGCGATTTTTCCGTCATCGATGTATACCCGGTGGCCGAGCTGCACGGCGTGCAGCGCTTCCGGGAGTGTGCAACTGATGCCTGCGGACGTGCCTTGTCGGGCGAGGTGTCCGGGCTGTTTGGGATCGCGGTACAGATGAAGCCGGTCGCCCGCCTGTACCCGCAGATCCACCGGCTGTGGCGTCAGGGGACCTACGGTCAACTCCAAGCCCTGTTCCCCTCGCAGGAGGATCCCCTTCTGCAGGTAGGCCGTGCGTTGGAGGCCGACACGGACTCGCGTTGGACTCATGCGCTCGAGCACATACAGTGTGCGAGCGCGGTTTCGGGTATCTTCAAATTGTAGTGTCTCGCCGACATGCAATACTTCCAGACCCTGTTGCTGCGGCAACGCGATCACGAAGTGGGGGGCCTCGCCCGAGCGGCGAACCCATCCTGTGGAACCAGCGTTGCTATCGAGATAGCCTTCAAGGAGCCGGCTGGGGCGTCCGTCCGCATCCTTGGGCACCGATAGCTTCAGTGGACGGGTCTCAAGCTCCAGTGGCCCCGTGCGCACTTTTGGACCGGCCAAATCCATCAGGATCCGACACCGCCGTCCCACGCTCTGTCCAGCTTGTGTCAGCTGATCCTCAGCGTGCCGAATCGATTTAATGATCTGGATCCATTCAGGCGCTGAGTCGTGAGCGCAATTGATTCGCGCGATATCCATCCCTTCGAGCAACAATTGCTCAAGCAGATCTGACTGGGGAATGATGCTCGCGTCCAGCGTCACCATAATCCGAGTGCTTCGGGCTACACGTGGGCGGCCGAAGAGCGCTCGGCTGCGCTGTGCCAAGAGGGAGCACGCTCTCCTCAGGTCTGGGACAGACAGAGAAGTCTCAGGCGGCACGGCCCCCACATGGACCATGACGTGTTGCAGGCTGGCCAAGACGCTCCCTTCGAGACGTCCTAAAGAAGATAGACCGAGGTCGGCCAACTCAAGTTGAAGCTCATGCAAGTCGTGATCGCGCAAGACGAGGTACGAGAGCAGATTGTCACGGCTGCACGCACCGTCAGGATCGCATGAGCGGAAGTTGGGACGTACCGAGCCGACCCTTTCGAGGATCTCCAAGTAGAGCGCCTCAAGTTTCTGCGCGAGCGCACTCTTCTGAGAGTCTGTATCAGGGCGATGCCGGTCCGTCACGAGTGCAACCTCCCCTGGTAAATTGTCTGACGTCGAACTCGTTGTCGTCACCCAGTTCTGAAGCAAGAGGGATACCTTGCCCGACAGTCAGGCGAAGACCGAAAGATGTTGAACATTCAAGGCTGTTCTCTCACTAGAGATCTCTTCTCAGTCAGGCGAGGCCCGGTGGTGGGGAGAATTTCCCCCAAGAACAGGAAGCGGGCTGCAGCGTGGTGGGACAATTCAGATGGGCCACCAACCCTTTGTAGCCCGGCCTAACGTCTCCTGACGAAATGTGCAAAGCAAATTGGCTTGCATCACTTAGCTGCTCCCTCTTCGGCTGGTCCCGGTCCTATCTAGGCCAGGGCAGGTCACCCTGTAGCGCCGGGGGTGTCAAGGAATCTGCCGCCACCCCTTTCACCTCACTGGCTCGGCCTCATCATCGTCTACACACCAACCGCAGCACACATCGGGACACGTCCGGTGATCCACACCACGAACAGGATCTACCCCATTACCTCGAGGTTCATCATTGATGACCTCCACGCGTTCTGACCAGTCCGAGTGAGCCGCGTGACAAGGCAGGAACACTGAGCGCCTAATATACTCCGTTGACCGATTCTCTGTGTTACGAATGAGTTAAAAGGGTGTAAAGTTTCCTAGTGCGGTACCGGACAAATCACATTCCTCTCGGGGTGTTCATAAACCCAACCCGGATTCACGAAAAATCGTCTTTGGATGCCCCGCCCGGCAGGGCGGGGAGGAGAAAGGCCTGCTGCCAGAGGCAGC
>PLBR01000182.1:18130-18306 GCA_003135435.1 Nitrospira sp.
TTTGAGATCGAAGAGTTGGAAGTGGGCAAAGACCATGTGCATATGTTTCTGAGCTTTTCGCCGACGTATGCGATTGGGCAGGTGGTGGGGCTGTTAAAGGCGGTCAGTGCCCTGGAGATTCGGGCGGGATTTCCCGAGGTGCGCAAGCAGTTGTGGGGTGGGGAGTGTTGGGAGGA
>PLBR01000130.1 GCA_003135435.1 Nitrospira sp.
GCCTTGGGCGAACGCCAGCGTGATACCGACTCCCCAGATCGCGACGAGGCCGAAGCAGACCAATCCTACACGCGAACGGGAAACGAGGCACTCGGACGGGAAACGCTGTCGAGTCCGGTGAACCCGCACGTGCCCTCAATACAACTCTGGTGTAAGGTCGTTCTCACAAGCTCCAAGGAACAGCCTCTCACGTCAAGGCCGCGAGAGCAACACCTTCTGGATAGCTCTCAGCGGCACCCGAATCGTGGGGCAAACTAAAGCAAGTTGCGGGTGNNGCAGCCGGATGCGAATCGGGGCGGTTAAATAATGACTAAATCCCTCCCCCGCAACCAACCGGTTATTTCTAACTGATCCATCGCCAGGACACTTCACTCCTCGTCAAGCTCTCGCTCTTTTCTTGCCCACGAGACCTTGCCAGAAAATACGGTAAGCGTTTGACGGAAGACCATGAGGTGATATAGTCGGCGAGCAGTTGGCGCAGGGCGAGGAGACGCTATGCATTTTGTTCGTATTGGCAAGAAAGCCTTAAACCTCGATAGTGTGAGCTACTTCGAGGCACAGATTTGGCAAGATGAGATGTCGCTAAAGGTCTATTTTGCCGGATCCGCTAACAATGCCCCGCTCGTATTTGCCGAAGAGGATGCCAAGGAACTGTGGAAGTACTTGGATTACATCTCTGAGAAACCCGTCTAACGCCTCCACCCCGCAACTCTCTGACTATACGTTTCGCTTCGCTTTTTGATCCCTACAGACGCTTGAGGTCCCAGTCTCTTCGGATGGATTCCTAATCTGAACTAATGATTCCTGTTGACCACACGAGATCACAGACGATCTATTAGTACGGATAGTACGGACGGCCTGCGTGTGTGGACGGGGCGGTCATCACAACTGGCATGATCCTACCGTCCTTCTTGTAGCTACGATAGTATACGAGCACCTTTTTGACATAATCCTGTGTTTCCTTATAGGGCGGAATCTGTCCATATCGATCCACCTTGCCTTCACCTGCGTTATAAGCAGCCAAGGCTAACCGGATGTTCCCATGGAACCGGTCCAGGAGGTAGCGCAGGTGCTTGGCCCCACCGGTAATGTTGTCGTTCGCATCGTAGAGGTTGCGCACGCCATGCCGGATGGCGGTTTCCGGAATCAGCTGCATGAGTCCTACCGCTCCAGCCTTTGAGATTACGGTCGGATTAAAGGAAGACTCGGCCTTCATCACCGCAAGGAGCAAGGCCGGTTGAAGGTGGTGCTGCTGAGCTGCACGGCTGACCGCTTGTTCAAGTTCTAGATCCGCCACACCAATGTGATACCGGGCCTTGCGGCGAACTGCTGTGACACGCTCATCTGTCGGTACATTCGTGAGGCTCACCTGACCCGTGGGGCCGACGTATCCATAGACCGGGGCATCGGCGAGAACAAAGGGCGCCCAAGTCGCCATCAGTATCACGACTGCGCAGGCAAGAAATCTGACGGAGCCCATAGATCTGAGTGTCCGGCGTCCTGAGTCAGGACTATATGGTTCGTTGTGAAGCTCAACCCTGTTCATCTTTGTTTCCGCCCTGTGCCGAAACCTGTGTAACCCTGCGGCGCGTCGTTCATGTTGCTCGGGAGTTGACCCTGTCCCGTGACGCTGTAAGCGCAGGTTCTATGCCGTCTGGCAGGGAGGATAAAATGCTTGGCTGTGTCATAATTCCAACAACTTGTGGTTACCCATGACCCCCACCTTTCGTAGGGAGGTTAGGGTGGGGACTTTTCTCTTTTTGGCTCTCCCTACCGCACTTTGCGGTTCGTTGGAGGATGCTGCTGGAGACCCCAATCTCTCTTGTGCCAGATCCCATGAACGAGGGGCCCTCTCGCGTGCTGAAGGAAGACTGTGGTACGCTCTGCTTTCCTGATCGTCTGACCGAGAAGGAGTCGATTGCTATGGCGAAACTTCGGTACTGCGAACGAGTCCACATACATTTCCCCGTTGTGTTTGCTGGTGAGGCCTATGTGGGGGAGGGAACCGTGCTCAACGTGTCTGTCCCTGGCTGCGCCGTCCAGAGCCGAAAACGAGTACAGACTGGCTCCTATCTTGAAATGAGAATGCTCGTGCCAGACGCCACGTCTCCGCTCCGAGTCGGGTTAGCCAAAGTACGCTGGTGCGAGGGACGACGGTTCGGAGTCGAATTTATTCAAATGCCTGGTGAAGACCAAGTCCGGTTAGGTCGGCTCGTCAAGAAAGAGGTCCCTCTCGCGCTGCCACCTCGATCCAGCGTGTGGCAAGAGGCGCATTCCTGATAATCACACTGGCTAGTGAGGGTGAAGGCGCATGACGAGAAGTCTAATGCTCATCATGATACTGTTCCTGGCAGGCTGTGCTGAGCCCTATACTGTGTTCCATAACCAGACGGGCCAGCCGATCATACTGGGTCGCCGCGCATATTCTTACGAAGGCTGTCTCTCCACGATGCGCGAGGAGGCGGCTCGACTTGGGGTCTCGCTGAGTACGGTCCAGGTAAAAGGTTCTTGGCAAGGTCAGTCTCTCCTCTGGCCTTTTGAGCCAGGGTATTACTGCGAAGGGGCTATCGGCCCCGAACGTCTCCCTCGCGGAATCTACCCGAACGTCCCGCCTCTCTCACCTCAAGGATAGTCATCGCCCATTTCCTTCTCTTTTTGACTTCCTCCGCATGCCCAAGAATCCGGAAGAGAATTTTCTTTATCGATCCCCCAGGAGACCTGTTGACAATACCACTGCTGGCGCAGTATTACTCGACCAGCACTACCGGATGTAGCCTATGGGGTGCCCACTCTTGGGCCTGCGCTCTGTTTTTTGCCAAAGGCCAGACAATAGAAAGGAGGTGGCTCGCTTTGAGCTCACCGCGTTGTTCGCTTATCAGGAGCCGGTAACAGAAAACTTCACCGGTACTTTGGCGAATGTATGTCGTTCGTCTGCCACACGCACTATC
Source organism: Nitrospira sp. (assembly GCA_003135435.1). Taxonomy (GTDB): domain Bacteria; phylum Nitrospirota; class Nitrospiria; order Nitrospirales; family Nitrospiraceae; genus Palsa-1315. The sequence goes on from PLBR01000130.1 coordinate 2,949, forward strand.
CGAAATAATTTACTTCACAAGGAGTTGTAATGGAAGACCTGGTCATCGAAGAAGAAGGTGCCTCATCCGCACTTAAAATTACGCTTGGTGATTTTCTCATCTTCATCAATTGGATGAATCAAACAGAAAAATCTCTCGATCGCGCTGAAGCCTTACCGACCCTCCCTGACTTGGATTCCGGCAAGGTCAAAGGCTGGGTCCAACTCGTGCAGCGGCTTGAGGAACGCTTCCGCCGGAGTGAAGAAAAGAAACTGGCGCTCGAAGCGAACGTAATCGCACAGGAAGCGCAGTTGGGGCAACTCTTGTCGCACTTGCATGCGAATATCGCCTCACTCTACGACAACCTCGGACAATCGCAAAAGGCCGAAGAGGTTCGTCGCCGAGCTGAAGCACTCCATGTAGGTTAAACCTAGAGTGCCTGCATCCCAGATTGGCCGGCGCGGTCCCTCTTGACCTCCCTACGTAGTTATTATGGGTCGAATCCCTTCGGCCTGCATTTGTTTGCACGGGGCTCTCATGGTCTTGACTGGGGGGAATGGTATTGTTTGCGCTATGCTGGCATGCTTGTCCGTGGCGTGGAGCTCCCTTCGAGTTTCACGCCTCTCCCTGACCGTATTTTCGCATTTCCTTTATCCCCTCTCGTCTCTTGGCTATAATCAATCTCTCGTAGTAGCTGGCCGGGGTTCACGCAATAGCGAGTGTATCGGATGATCAAAGTGCTCCTCGTCGAAGACAATGACGTCGACGCTCAGCTCACGCAGGATCTCCTTTCTGAATGGAGCATCGAGGAGTTCCAGATTACCCAAGTGAAAACGCTGGGAGAGGGACTCACGCTTCTCAGCCGTGAGCGGTTCGATGCAGTGCTCTTGGACCTTTCCCTCCCGGACGCGTTCGGTCTCCCGACGGTCAGACAAGTCCATGCCACCAGTCCGACGATCCCCGTTGTCGTCCTGAGCGGCGTGAGCGACCAAAGCCTGGCTCTTCAAGCCGTCCAACAAGGGGCGCAGGATTACCTCGTCAAAGGTCAGGGTCATCCCGAGCTTTTAGCTCGTGCCGTCCGCTATGCCATTGAGCGGAAACGCTCCGAAGAACGCCTGACCTACCTTGCACAGTACGATCACTTGACCGGGCTGGTAAATCGTACTCTCTTTCGTGATCGGCTGATTCAAGCCATGGCTCGAAGCAAGCGCATGCAACAACCGATTGGTCTCATGCTCCTCGATCTCGATCGATTCAAAGCGGTGAACGATACCTTCGGCCACGATATGGGAGACGAACTACTCAAGGCCGTGTCCGAGCGACTCAAGACCTGTGTAAGGGAAGTCGATACCGTGGCGCGGATGGGCGGGGACGAATTCACGATTATTCTAGAAGGGGCCTGTTCCGAACAGAACATCCTCGTGGTGGCGAAGCGCATCACGGAATCCATTGCCACGCCATTCGAGCTAAAGGGGCACCACATCTCTATCGGCGTCAGTATCGGAATTACGATTTATCCTCACGACGATCATCCTGTTGACGAATTACTGAAGCATGCCGACACGGCTATGTATCGAGCGAAACAGCAAGGCGGTAGCGCGTTCCATCTTCACGAGATTTCCGGGACACACTCGGTCAATCTCCTTCCGTAACGTGCGTCTAGCTACGGACGTTACGGGAATCAAGACCGGAGACGCCTTCTGACTCCTCCTCGACCTCGCCTTCTTTATTTACGCACTGATTCCCAGATCGCCGGTGTCCTCGATACCCTGTCTATTCATCGGCCGATGTCACCTAGCGGCTGGTCCGTCACGATCAAGGTCCCGCGCGGATTCGGGGTAAGAATGTTTGAGGTGGCGAGGGCCTCTCGACCGGGAGTAGGGTGGCAGTCGGGAGTCATCACCATCCCCCAGTGCTGATTTTCGCTGCACGTATTGTCGACAAGAAGCGCTTCTGCGTGATGAAAGAGGAGAATCCCGCTCAGCATATTCTCCCGGCATCGGTTCCTCACGAGCTCAGGATGGCTCCCAGGATCCCGCACCGAAATACCGAAGTGGTGGTTGCCCCTGCAGACATTGTCGGCGATCCTCGGCTGTGCTCCGGCAAACACAAAAATCCCCGACTCGCGGTTGCCACAGACTTCGTTCTCGGCAAGTGTCGGCCGCGATTGCGGGCCATAAATCACCACGCCGGACAGAATACCCTCCATGGCTCGGCACTGTGTCACAGCACAAGAGGAATCGAGTAGGTTCATCGCGGAATTCTGATCGCTTCCGACGTATCGAAACGTGATGCCGGAGATGCGACCGCTTGGGACCTGCTGGAGATAGAGGGGCCCCCCACGACGGGAAAAAATCTGCACCTCGTCTCGACCGGCCCCCACCAAATGAATCGGTCGCCCCGTGATAAAGACTTTGTCCTCATAGATCCCGGGACGAACAAAGACCTGGTCATGCTCTCCAGCATCGAGTAGTGCCGCACTGGGTCGGGGGTACGAGTCGCTGTCATTCGCGTCGACGATCAAGGTCTTTCCGCCGAGTGGATTCGGCGGAGTTTCGGTCCTCATGTTCAACTCCCTTCACCTCGCCTTACTCCCTCTCACAGTCGTCGCTCCACTCCGGAGACTCTGATCTCAGGGACCTGGTGGCATTATTTCGACCACCAGCAAGCAAGTCAAGTTCTCCACAAATCGTTTACTGAAACCAATTCGCTACGTAGTGTGCTCCACTCTGTCAAGCGATAGGACTCATGCACAGATCGTACAAATCTGTCGCTCAGGCAGGAGCAGTCACTCGACAATGCTTGCCGTCGAATGGTGCCAAGCTGGTGGATTGTCGTCGGTTTTACCCACGCCAGATAGTGGCATGGTGGCACGGCGATTGCGATATCGAGGGAGAATGGGTACCGAGACCGTGCGGAGCAGTACGGAGGTATTACGATGAAGACGCTGATGATCGTGCTCCCAGGAATGATTGCGGTGCTGTTTTCTCTCAATCTCGCCGTCGCCGCCCCCTCCAACATGCAGGATTCGTCTCGACACCTTTATGATCGAGTGATGGAGGAATTCAAGCACAGGGATTACGAGGCCGCGCTGGCTGGTTTTCGATTCTTTCTCGAACTCCACGGGCAGTCCTCGCTGGCAGCCAATGCGCAATACTGGGTGGGAGAATGTCAGTACCGATTAGGGCGCAACAAGGAAGCCTTGAAAACCTTCTATCACGTCGTGTCCTACTACCCACTCAGTCCGAAACTTGCTGCCTCTACCTTAAAGATTGGGCAAACCTACACCAGGCTGAAGGATCACGAGAAGGCTCGTATGATGTACGAGCGAGTGGTCGATCAATATCCAGAGAGCGCAGAAGCAGAGGTGGCACGGAAAGCCCTCGACACGGCGGCGATGCGGGATGAGGAGCCGACCCCTCAACTGACCGGCAACAGCCCTCCCGATTAGTTCCACCTCAAGACAGGCAGAGGACGTGCCGACAAGTAGCAGCGGCAGTCACTCGTCATCGCCGACGCCAAGCAGCTGAGCCAGTTGAGTCACCGTATAGGACGTGTGGGGCTTCAAGGTGGTCAACGTGATGCCAGCTGCCTGTAGGACAGACTGGATCTCCCGAGTCCGAGTGACCTCGTGTGGCTGAGGGGGAAAACCTTCTTCAAGCAATACAACTTGCTCCGCAGCCTTCGTTCCTGGGTGGACCAACACAAAGTCGAGTTGCTTCAGCGCGATCTGTCTCAACACCTGCGACCGAACCTTTCCTTCCGCCTCGACGCTGACAACAGACCAGAGTGGAACCCTCGCAAAGACAAGATAATGGTCTTCCACAGCCAAACGTATGAGATTGTAGAGCAAGAGATCCGTGTCAGTCAGCAGAGGCTGGGGACGCAACGTGACGCCAGGAGGAAGGACAAAGGTCTCTTTCCTGACTGGCCCACTGGTTGACGAGACCCTCAGTCGCCAAATCAGGAAAGCCAGGATCGCAATGACAAGACCGATGAATACATTCTCCATTGTGGCAACTATCGCGCAGGAAGGGATTCACGCCAGCGAGGCCCGTTCGGCACAATCGTGCCAAGGAGAACAGGATGACTCGCGCCCGTCACAGACGGGATGTTGCCCCACTGCCCCGTCACGGTTTGATAGGCCAAGAGGGCGAAGGCCACCGCCTCAAACACCTTGCTGTCCCACCCCAGTGATTCAAATGTGGTGATCGGAATCGGGGCGAATACCGTCGCGAGATAGCTCATGATCGCACGGTTTCGGACGCCACCGCCGCCCACCACCACTTCATCGATGTCACCGCTGATCCACCGTCGCGAGGTTCCCACCGCCTTGGCCGTCCACATGCTACAGGTTGCCAACAGATCCTCGATCGAGAGTCTCCGTTGCTGTTGAATCGCGATCAGTTCCTCGATGAGATCAGGGCCGAATGCTTCCCGCCCGGTCGATTTGGGCGGTCGTTTGGACAGAAATGGATGTGCGAGCAGCTTGCCCAACAGCCGTGAATCGACCTGCCCTTTCATGGCCAGTTTTCCATCACGATCCATCAACAGTCGGCCGTCCGTCAACCGCACCATGAGACTATCCAGCACCATATTGGCCGGCCCCGTATCGAATGCCTGCACCCCGCTGAGATGTCCCCCCTTCGGCACATACGTCACGTTGCTGATGCCCCCGAGATTCACCACCAACCGTGCACGACGTGCATGTTTCAAGAGTAGCGCATGTGCTGCAGGCGTCAGTGGAGCCCCTTGGCCTCCCGCGGCAATGTCACGCGGACGGAAATTGGCCACGGTGGTAATCCCTGTTCGTTCGGCAATCACCGCCGGCTCGGCGATTTGGAGGGTAGAACGAATGGCGCCGACTCCCGGCGCATGGATGCCATGCGGAAGGTGGTGCACGGTTTGGCCATGAGAGCCGATCAACGCGACATCGCTCGGCTGGAGTTTCGCCTGCCGAATCACATGCAGCGCCGCGTTCGCAAACCATTCACCAAGCAACGCATTGAGGTGACACACATCTGCGACCGTCCCCGAGACTGACGCGGAGAGAATGCGTTGCTGTAACGAGCGTGGATAGGCCAGCGTGTGGGCCGTGAGCGTCCGTGCCTTTAGGGAGCGACCTCGCCCGGTAATGTCCACGAGTGCAGCGTCGACACCATCACCGGATGTGCCAGACATGAGTCCCACGACGTACATTCCTTGACCCCTCCAGCAATCGTCTAGCAAGAACTCTAGGGTCGCTACGCTAATGGAACTATTCGGTGGGGTCAAGTAGGGAAGATATCGTAACCGAACTCTGGCAGGCTGAGGGAAAAATATTTTGGCATGCTAGAACTTCGATGGTCCGCACGTGTGGCACAAGCCCGGTCTGTCTGGTCCATCTGGTTCGTCTCATTCAACCAAACACACCAGACAGACCGAACAGACCAAATGAACAAGAAGGCTGGCGGACTGTTTCAGCATTCTGCTAGAGATCAACCCAAGTCGTTGCATTGACAACAAGGGGACCCAATGTTAGCGTCCTCGCCCATGCCGAATCTTCGATTGGTTCGTCTACTCTGGGCGATCCTCATTAGCCACAGCTTGCTTTTCGCGCCGCTTCTCCTTGCCGCCGCTCCTATGGAGCCTCTTAATATCGTGGTCACAATTCCTGTCTTGAAGGACCTGACCGAACAAGTCGGCGGACCCCACGTACGGGTGACTTCCCTACTGAGCGGCTATGAGAACGAACATACCTATTCTCCCAAACCAAGCGATCTCGTCGCCGTCCGGAAAGCTCGACTACTGTTCGAAGTCGGTATCGGCCTTGAAGTCTGGGTCTCCTCGCTGGTGAAGAATGCTGGGGGCGCATCACTCCGGGTCGTCACCACCTCCAAAGGCATCGCGCTTCTTCGCGACAGGCCAGACCATGACGGCACGGCTCATGCCGCCGAAGAGGATGAACGAGGGAATCCTCACGTATGGATGGACCCTGAGAATGCGACGACCATGATGCGGCACATCACGGAAGCGCTCATTCAGGTAGACCCGGCGCATGCGACGGAGTACCGAACCAATCAGGCCTCCTATCTTCGTAAACTGGACCAACTGCGAGGGGACCTGAGTGATCGAATCGCACGCGTGGCCGATCGGCGATTCATCGCCCATCACCCGGCCTGGCCATACTTCGCAAGACGCTTTGGGTTCCAGATCGTTGGGACGATCCAACCCCAATCCGGGAGCGAGCCATCGGCGCTTCATCTTCACGGCCTCATTGCGAAGATCAAAAATGACCGGATCAAGGTCGTGGTCTCGGAAATTCAATTGAGCCAAAAGATTCCTGAACTGTTGGCCAAGGAGACCGGCGCCCGGGTGTTGGTGCTCACCACTCTCCCGGGAGGCCTCCCGCACACGGACACTTATCTCGACATGCTCCGTTATAATGTGCTCCAATTGGCCAACGCGCTGGATCCAGCCTAGCGGTTGATAGGCATCCTTTCCCAGCGGCTTGGACTGAGAGGAGTCCTCACCGACGTGGCAAGTCAGTCGCTCCCCATCATTCACTTCGATCATGCCACCTTTGGGTTCCCTGGGGTAGTTGCACTTGAGGATATCTCCCTCGAGATTCATTCCGGCGAGTTCGTGGGGGTTATAGGACCCAATGGGTCCGGAAAGACGACCCTCTGCCGCGCAGTCCTCGGTTTGATGGCTCCGCTGGAGGGCCATCTCAGAATTTTCGATTGTGCCTGTGATGAGCTACGCTGTCACCACCGGGCCAAGATCGGTTACCTGCCTCAGAAGGGAGTGGTTGATCGCAACTTTCCCGTCACGGTACTGGAAACCGTCATGATGGGACGGTACGGCGCATTAGGTCTGTTCACGCGGCCATCAGGGAACGATCTCAAGATCGCGCTAGATGCCCTGGCTCATGTGGGGATGGAGGGGCATCGGGACAGTGCGTTGGGCCACCTCTCTGGAGGACAACAGCAGCGGGTCTTCATCGCCAGAGCGTTGGCCCAGCAACCACAAGTATTGTTGCTCGACGAGCCGACAACTGGACTGGATATCACGACGCAGCACAATGTCGTCGAGTTGGTGCAGCATCTGCACGAAGAGTTAGGCTTGACAGTCCTCTTGATCACCCATGACATCAATATGATCCGTTCACGGGTGGACCGGCTCNNCCTGCCGATGTCCTAAAGCCAGACATCCTCAGCCAGGTCTATGGGAAAGACCTGATCATCACGGAACGGGACACCATCATCGTCGAGGACTACCACCACCATCATTGACCATGCAGTACGATGCTTGACCTGCTCGCGTACGACTTTATACAGCGTTCTCTCCTAGCGGCCGCACTCGTTGGCGCCTTGTGCTCGACGATTGGTGTCTTCGTCGTGCTACGAGGGCTGGCCTTTATGGGAGCCGGCACGGCACATGCGGCGTTTGCCGGAGTCGCGCTCGGCTTTTTAATGGGCTGGCCGCCGCTACTCAATGCCTTGCTGTTTGGCCTCGCCACGGTCTGGATCACGGGATGGATGGAAGAAAAAGGCCGTATGAAACTCGATGTCTCCATCGGAATTCTCTATACCGCCACCATGGCCCTGGCCATTCTCTTCATCGGCCTAATGAAGACCTATAACGCCGAGGTCTATGGCTACCTCTTCGGAAATGTGCTGGCAGTGACCAGCGAGGAACTACGCACGATTGCCGGATTGAGCATCGTCGTCATTGGTGCGATTGTGCTCTTCTCGAAAGAACTCTACTTCATCGCATTCGACCAAGAAATGGCGGAGGCTTCTGGAGTGCCGGCCCGGCGCATATTTTTCCTCTTGCTGACCCTGGTCGCGCTCACGGTGGTGATATCACTCAAGACCGTCGGCGCGATCCTCGTCTTCGCGATGATCCTGATTCCTGCCTCCACCGCCTACCAACTGACACATAGTCTCTCGACGCTGACCTGGTATTCGATCCTCATCGGCATCACCTGTTCAGTCGGAGGAGTACTCATCTCCTCTTACTGGGATATCCCCTCCGGTCCTGCTATTGTGTTGCTCGCCACAATGCTATTCTTTGTTGCGGTCCTTTTTTCTCCCAAGAAACAGCGGCGGTCGCTCGCCGTCGGCTGATCCCAGCTCCATGCCATGTTGCGCCATCTGAGTCCTCATCCATTTTTTTGTTGGCTCTCCCCCGATAGAGCGATAGATACAAAACTGTGTCGGCAATGAGTCATTATTCCACAAGCAGAACGGCACCATGACTGCCCCTGAATCACTCAGCAAACGTGATAGGCTTAAACTTATATATTGATTGAGCAATTCCGTTCACCCAACTACAATTTATTCAAGGGAAATCGGGGTACCGAACTTGCGTAGCTAATGCGGAGAGAACGCGTGTCTGTAGCCTATTTACATCATCACATCACGGAGGATTTATTATATGGGTGTCGTTATGGCTCGTTGGGGTTTGGTGGGTTTCATGATACTAAGCGCCCTTGTCCTAGGCAGCCAAGCAAAGGCGGAAGAATGGAAGATGGAACAGGGCGGAATAGAGCCAGGCAAGGTCATGCTCGGCATGCGCGCAGGATTCGCCCCCTTGACCCAATCGTTAACCGCTAATACCTCAACCGACGTGGGCTCCTTGGTCAATTTCCAAGCGATGTATAGCCTCAACAAGTGGCTCTTGGTCGGCATGATGCTGGAGTGGGAGCGCCATGGAGTTAGTGTGGAGCGGCCGTCGATCGATCTTGGGCATCAAGACACAGTCTCTGTGCTCCCGACCGTTGAAGTCCGTCCCGTTCGGTTTGGCCCGGTCATACCCTATGCAAATATGAGCTTCGGCGTAAACGTGAATAGCTTTGGGGAGAATTCCGGCAACCAAATTAGCCCCAGCAATACCTTCGCCTGGCGACTCGGCTGGGGTGCCGACTACATGTTCACCAAACAGTTCGCGCTGAACACAGAAATGGCCTATAAGCGCAACGACGGACATGCGACGGTGAACGGGAACCTCAACAACGACTGGAACGCCTCGTCATTCGGCTTCCTCTTCGGCGCCAAGCTCTTCTTTTAGTTGCTGAATATTCGAGGCAGATGTAGTGGCATGGGACCCCTGTTCTCCGGGGGTTTCATGTCAGATACGATAGAAGGGCAGATGCGAAAGAACTCTGAGTTGAAAAGGAGGGATTATTCCTGTCGGCCTTGTTTCGATCGGCTCCACACCATCCCGGTTTGTTCCTTCGAACTAAAGCCGAGCTTTTCATAAAACTTCGGCATGCGGGTGCAGAGCCAGAAGAGTTCGACTTTTTTGAGGCGAGGGTGGTTCAAGATGCGCTGGACGATATCGGTGCCGATGCCCTGGCCCTGGTAGGCCTTATCGACGATCACATCCCAGATGGTCGCCCGATACACGAAATCGGTTAGGACTCGGCCGAACCCCACCAGTTGATCGCCATCCCACGCACAGAGTGCCACATCAGTATGGCGCAGCATTTCTTTAGCATCGTCGAGCGTCCGGCCCTTAGCCCAAGGCGCCTGATGGAACAGCCGAAGAAGCTGGGACGCCTCGAGTTCTTTCTTTTCGGAAAAGGAGATGGCGGGCTTGAGGGTTGGAGGCATCTTGTACTAGATTATCTCCCAGTTACATCAACAAAAATTACGCGGAGTGTACGAGGAACACCATGACAACGCAAGTACGAACCTGCCCTAAGTGCGCGCAGCTGATGTGGCTGAAAGAAGACCAGTATGAACAGCTGGACGAGGAAACCATCCGCGGAAAGTGTCCTCAATGCGGATCAACAGTTCGCTTCACGCTTGTCTCGCAGGGGGACAACGCGGCCGGCCCAAAGATGGGACATTAGCCGCTTCGAGGAGTTCTGAGTCATGAGTTGAGAGTTTTGAGTTGAGGCCAAACTCAGCACTTCCAACTCAGATCTCTAGTCACATTCCCCGTCCTGCGCCGTCCAGCTCCGGCTTGTTGCCGGGTAGAATCTTATTCAGCGTGGATCGGTACTCGCCTGTGCGTTTCTCATCGATCCGTCCGATTTCGATTTCTTTATCTCGCTGCATCCGTTCCAGATGATCAAGTACCGAGAGAAGCGGATGGACGGAGCCGAGCAATCGACCAACCTCGAAGGCCTCCAGCGATTCCACAAATAATTCATTCATGCCTTTATAGGGGGTCCCGGTGCTCTGGCTCCGGAACCGAGAGACGATCTCCTCATACTGCTCGACCGCCTCAAACTTGGGCTTCACACCGGTCGGCACCGCCGACAGATGCACAATCGGCGGCAATTTGGCCGCATACATCTTTAGCTGAGCCACCAATCCACCCATCGCGTCCAGCACATCGGCAGTCTGCATGAACTCATCCTTCGAAACAGCATGGCTTCCGCCAAGCTGAGGGACCTGTCAAGATTTTCGAGCGCCGTGATGAGGCGTGAGACCATCGAGGGCTTGAACCACCTCTTCCATATCGGACGGAAAAGGCTTTGTATACTCCTGAAACTCACCGGTAGAGGGGTGATGGAAACCGAGGGTCCTCGCATGCAACATCACGCGGGGAATCTCGATGCCCTCTACCGTGCAGACCTTCTTCCCCCCATAGGTCTGATCTCCCAGAATCGGATGGCCCAGGGATGTCAGATGGACGCGGAGCTGATGAGTCCGGCCTGTGCGGGGGTACAAGAGCACATGGGCGGCCAGTTTTCCGAAACGATGGTCGACCTTGTACTCCGTCACGGATTCTTTAGGTCGCGCCGTGTGGGCAGAGAACTTTTTCCGTTCCTTCCTGTCACGGCCGATCGCCAGCTCGATCAACCCATGTCCTTTTTTCGGCACGCCTGAGATAAGCGCCTCATACACCCGCGTGATTGTGTGATGTTTGAATTGAGCCGAAAGAGCACGATGGGCCTCGTCTGTCTTGGCGATCACCATCACGCCGGAGGTGTCTTTGTCCAGCCGATGGACCAATCCTGGCCGTTCTTTCCCACCAATCGTCGACACCGAGCCGCCGGAGGTCTGAAAATGATGGAGGAGGGCATTCACCAGCGTCCCGGCCCAATGGCCCGGTGCAGGATGGACCACCAAGCCGGCTGGTTTATTTAAGAGCAGCAACACCTCGTCCTCGTAGAGAATCTCGAGTGGGATCGATTCGCCCTTGAGTTCCAGCGGTTCCGCTTTCGGAATGTCAAAGACGATCGTGTCGCCGGGCTTGATCTTTTGGCTAGGCTTGACGACCTGACCGTTGATCCTCACACGCCCTTGCCCGATCAACCGTTGCAAGGCTGACCGCGATAACTTGGGCTCACGATTGACCAGAAAGATATCCAGCCGTTTCGGCGCCTCACCAGATGTGACGACGAACTCAGTGACCACGGCAGGGGCAGCCTCGGATAACAAGGGGATGACCACGCCTATGGAGAAGGACGCGAGTCTTTTCTGGTTTTCGTCGACCGAACAGCTCCAATGTCCTTCCTCAACTGGAGTAAGACGGACTCCTGTTCATTGAGACGTCGAGTCAAGGCCTCGATCTGTGTCTCAAGCATGCGCACCTGCGCATTCAAGTCTCGGTTTTCTCGTGCAAGGTCACGCTCCATCGCCGCGCCGCCATTCAAGGAAGCAGGACCGGTCGTAGAACCTTCGCGCGATGACTGGCTCGCGTCGGAGCCAGTCGAGGCCGCAGCCATCGGGACGCTTGCAGGAGAAGAAAACGGCGTGGTGACTGTGTGAATCTCTCGATAGTCCAACACAAGCTCACTGGCCGAATTATTCGAGCCTCCCGACCAATTTGATACGGTCTCCACAATGAATCGGTCCGGATCGAAGGTCAGATGTCCATGGACGCCCCAGATGGATCGCATGGGGTTCCTCTGGACGAGCCCGATATCCGTGGCAAACTGGTTGACGACCTCTCGAGCATTGGCGATGACCACATGCAACCGCCGGTTCGCGATGAAGAAGGCCCCGGATGTGACTTCCAGGTTCGTGCCCGTGGGAGATAAGAACACAAATGATAACCACTCTGATCCCTGCGCCTGTTGAAATGCCGTGCGTAAGATCGGCGTCATCCGCGAAACTTCCTCGGCGGTAAAGACGGGAACGGGAGGACGTTTGCGGTCGAGCAATCCCATCTCCGGCTGAACCAACAGTCGGGAAAGAATCGTCGCAAGCTCCGGTTCGTTCCATTCAGCCGGATGATCGTACTGCAGTGCCTTGAATTTCTCAGACTCCTGGTACGTATCCAACCGGACAAACCAGGTGGGTTCTGTGTGGATGGGACGCGTCACAAGCGGGGCGCTGCTGCATCCCACCACATGGAGTAGTACAAGCAGCCCACCGGCGAGAAGACAGCCGATTCTGAGACGCCGCTGGCGTACGTTCATGGGGGTGCCTTATACATGGAATGGACCACCCCGGCAACAACTGAATTTGGCATCAGGCGGTTCCACATCCCACGCAATGTGAAGCCGGTGGTCGTTCCTCATTGCTCCATCACAGCAATACGGCTATCCTATAGCGCATCACGACCATGAGTCATGGTGAGGCTGGTCCGCACGAAGAAAGGGGCGCAGGATGATGAGAAAAACAGTCCTCAGAGTCGGGAGTACGATGGTGTTGTGCCTTGGTTTGACTGCAAGCTCCGCTATCGCGACGGAGCTCCCAGGCATTCCCCCGGAAACGGTCACCGATTACATCCATGCCGTCATTGAATCCGGCCGCACCTTCTACACCATTCATGTCGTCGAGCGCATGCAGAAGCAGGGTGGATCCCCGGCAGCGGAGAATTGGCGCACGGAGAAGAAGACCTTGCCGTTACCAGCTCAGTTCCTCGCAGAAGCGAGCGACCTGGCCTCGAAGACCGGAACGAAGGTCCGCTACCGGTTGATCAGTCTGTGGCCGATCAATCCGCACAATGGTCCGGACGGTGAGTCAGAAAAGAAGGGGCTAGAAGCTGTGCGTGAACATCCAGAACGGTCTGCCACCAGTTCGCTCAAGATCGGCGATCAGACCTATTTCAAGGCCATCTACGCGGACCGCGCCGTCAGCCAATCCTGCGTTGGCTGTCACAATACCCATCCGCACAGCCCTAAGAAAGACTTTAAGCTGGATGACGTCATGGGCGGTCTGGTGATCGAAATTCCGCTGGGGGAATAGCAGGGACCTTTTATGGTGCGGTGAATTTGCGTAGAGCCTCCACAGCTCTCAGGCCCCCGAAGTTTTCGCCCTCTTCGCGCCGGGTGGTGTAGTCACCCGCGGGGGTCTTTGCGCGGTGATCAGCGCCATGCCTATATATTCTCATCAAAGTACCCCCTCGTTATTACCGAATAATTTCGCCCGCTATTCCAGAAGCTGGTTCATTTCGTGTCCTTGGTCTATCTGGTTTCTCTAGTTTCTTTGATTCGCCTGGTGGGTTTGCCGGTCCGGCCAATAAGAAGGACCAAATAGTCCAGGTAAACGAGATAGACCAGACAGATCAGATGAACCAGACAAACTCACCCCGCCGCGCCAGTCCCGCTCGTCGCGCTCTTCTCGCCTGTTGCCCACAGACCAGATAGACCAGACTAACCGTCTTTCCCCTCGCCCCAGCCATCAGTTCGCGCCCGGCTTCGTTCGTCTCTCTTGTTCATTGCACCAGGTAAACCAAATAGACCAGCCTCGTGGCCCCTCACGCCTCATCCCTGACCCTTCACGAGCGACGCACGACGATCCCCTGAAAGGCGGGGTGATTTCTCTAAGGGAAATGGGTATTCTTCTACCGCAAAACCTTTAGCTGACGGGTGTTTTCGTAAATGCCAGATCTCGACAAGAAAACGCTGAGCGAACGTGATATCTGCACCAAGTTTATTACCCCGGCGCTTCAAAGGGCGGGCTGGTCGCTCCAGCAGTTTCGCGAGGAAGTTAAGCTGACGGACGGTCGTGTCATGGTCCGCGGCCAGATTGCTGCACGGATTAAGAATCCGGATAGCAACGGTGGCCCAAAGCGTGCCGACTATGTCTTGTATGCCCACCCCAATGTCCCAATCGCCGTTATCGAGGCTAAGCAGAACAAATACTCGGTTGGCCACGGCATGCAACAAGCTCTGGCATATGCAGAAATGCTTGATGCCCCGTTCGCGATTAGCTCAAACGGTGATGGATTTCTTCTTCATGATCGAACCGGACTGTCACAATCTACCGAGCGTGAAGTCTCTCTTGATCAATTTCCTCGCTGGGAAGAATTTTGGCAGCGATATCAAGAATGGAAAGGACTAGGGCAAGGAGAACCGCTCAAACTTGTCGAGCAGCCATACTTCACTGATGCTAGTGGCAGAGAGCCTCGATACTATCAGCGAGTAGCAATCAACCGAGCCGTTGAAGCGATCGCAAAAGGTCAGCAGCGCATCCTTCTTGTGATGGCCACCGGCACCGGCAAGACCTACACCGCCTTCCAGATCATCTGGCGGCTCTGGAAATCGAAGGCCAAGAAGGGCATCCTCTTCCTCGCTGACCGCAACATCCTTGTTGATCAGACCATCCAGCAGGATTTCGCCCCGTTCGGTGAGAACATGCACAAAATCACCAACCGGGAGGTGAAGAAGAACTATGAGATCTATCTCTGCCTTTATCAGGCCGTGACGGGCAAGGAAGAGTGGAAGCAAATCTACAAGCAGTTCCCTGCTGATTTCTTCGACCTCGTGGTGATTGACGAGTGTCATCGCGGTAGCGCGGATGAAGACTCCGCATGGCGGGACATCCTCGACTACTTCACCTCCGCCACCCACATCGGCCTTACCGCTACGCCCACGGAAACGAAGGATGTTTCGAACGAGCATTATTTCGGCAAGCCGCTCTACACCTACTCGCTACGGCAAGGCATCGACGACGGCTTCCTCGCCCCCTACAAGGTGATCCGAGTCGTGACTGATGTGGACGCACTGGGCTACACACCGGAGAAAGGGAAGACGGACAAGCACGGCCAAGTCGTCGAGCAACGACAATACAACACCAAGGACTACCACCGGAATCTCATTCTCACGAAGCGCACCGCGTTCGTGGCTCAGCGTGTTTGGGAATATCTCCAGGCCACTGACCCCATGGCCAAGACCATCGTCTTCTGCGACGACCAGCCACACGCCGAGCGGATGCGACAGGAATTGGTGAAACTCATCCCCGAAGCCGCCAGCAACCGCCGCTACGTCGTCCGGATTACCGGTGACGACACAGAGGGCAAGGCGCAGCTCTCTTACTTCATCGACAACGACGAGCCATTCCCCGTGATCGCGACCACCTCGAAGCTCCTCGCCACCGGCGTTGATGCCAAGACTTGCAAGCTCATCGTCCTCGATCAGAACATCGAGTCCATGACCCAGTTCAAGCAGATCATCGGGCGCGGCACCCGCATCCGTGAGGACTACGGCAAGCTCTTCTTCACCATCATGGATTTCAAAGGCGCCACACGCCTTTTCCAGGACAAGAAGTTCGATGGCGAACCAGTGATGGTATACGAGCCGAAACCGGATGAACCTATTGTTCCGCCTGAGGACGACGACAGCGGCGCGGTTTGTGAAGACCCAGCGCCCTACGGCTCTGACGAGGCAGACGGCGATGATGGAGACGAAGGCGAAAACACCGGCGGTGGCAAGACCGGAGGCCGCGTCCGATACGTCTTGGATGATGTTGCCGTGGGCCGTGGCGTCGAGCGCGCCAGCTACCTCGACGAGCACGGCAAGCTCATCACCGAGGACTACCGCGTCTATCTCAAAGCCGACATCCAGAAAACCCTCCGCCAGCAGTTCACCAGCCTCGACGATTTCCTCCTTAAATGGAACGATGCCGAGCGGAAACAGGCCGTCATCGACGAACTCAAGGAGCATGGCATCCCGTTTTCCATTCTCTCCCAGGCCGTCCCGAATGGAGTGGAACTGGATGTCTTCGACCTCGTTGCACACATCGCCTTTGATGCCAAGCCGCTCACCCGCAAGGAGCGGGCGGAGAAAGTGAAAAAGCGCAACTACTTCGCCAAATACGGCGAGCAAGCCCGCGCCGTTCTCGAAGCCCTGCTGGAGAAGTATGCCGACCATGGCGTCACTGACATCGAAGACCCCGCCATTCTTGAACTCCCGCCTTTCTCAGCATTGGGCACCAAGACCCAAATCCGGCGCGGCATCTTCGGCAGCAACGAAGCCTACTCCAAAGCCATCACCGAACTCGAACAGGCCCTCTACGAGCGCCAAGCCGCCTGACGCTCTCACACATTACGGACTTCTATGAATCTCAGCAGCACCATCAAATCCATCCAAGACATCATGCGCAAAGACGACGGCGTCGATGGCGACGCCCAGCGCATTGGACAGCTCACCTGGATGCTCTTCCTCAAAATCTTCGACCAGTGCGAAGAGACCTGGGAAGACGACGCCGAAGACCAGCGCAAGAAATACAAGTCACCCCTCCCCGAGGACTGCCGCTGGCGGAACTGGGCCAAATACATCGAGGACGGCAAGGGCAAAAAGAAGCCCCGCATCCAAGCCAGTGAACTGATCAAGCATGTCAACGACGTCGTCTTCCCCGGTCTCCAGCAGCTCGACATCGAAGGCAATCCCAAGGCCAAGGTCGTCCGCGATGTCTTCCAGGACACGAACAACTACATGAAGTCTGGCACCCAGATGCTGGCCGTCATCGAGAAGTTGGATGAAGCCGTCAATTTCCACGACATCAAAAGCCGGGGCCAGCTTGGCGATGTGTATGAGCAGATCCTCAACGACCTGCGCAGCGCCGGGAATGCCGGGGAGTTTTATACCCCGCGCGCCATCACCGAGTTCATGGTGAAAATGGTCAATCCCAGCCTCAAGAAGCGCGAGACCGTGCTCGATCCCGCCTGCGGCACCGGCGGCTTCCTCACCGCCACCATCACGCGTCTGGAAGGCCAGATCAGCAAGAAATCTGGCGCCGAAGACCGCAAGGCCATCGCCCAGTGCATTCGTGGCATCGAGAAAAAGCAGCTCCCTCATTTGCTCTGCGTCACCAACATGATGCTCCACGGCATCAACGTGCCCAGCATGATCGAGCACCGCAACACTCTCAACACCGGCTGGAACGACTGGAAGCTCACTGAGCGCGTCAACTGCGTCATCACCAATCCGCCCTTCGGCGGCATGGAGGACGACGGCGTGGGCAATGACTACCCCTCCGACATTCGTACCCGCGAGACTGCGGACATGTTCCTCGTCCTCATCGTCAAAAAGCTCCTCGCCGTCAAAGGCGGGCGCGGTGCCGTGGTCCTGCCGGATGGCACCCTCTTTGGCGAAGGTGTGAAGGCCAAGGTGAAGAAGCTCCTCATGGAGGAGTGCCACCTCCACACCATCATCCGCCTGCCCAATGGCGTCTTCGCCCCTTACACCGGCATCAAGACCAACCTCCTCTTCTTCACCAAGGGTAAACCCACCGACACCATCTGGTTCTACGAGCACCGCTACCCCGCAGGCGTGAAGAGCTACAGCAAAACCAAGCCCCTGCGCGTGGAGGAGTTCGATCCCATCGTCGCCTGGTGGGGCAGCGAGTCCGACGGCTTCGCCGCCCGAACCGAGTCCGAGCAGGCATGGAAGATCGATTTCAAGACGCTCAAACAGGAAGCCGAAACCAAGGCCAAACCGCATTGGGACAAAGCCGAATCCCTCAACAACAACGCCTCTGCCCTGGTGAACCAGATCAAAGACCTGCGCGAATCCATCAAAGGCGAAAAGGACGCCACCAAGCGCACCAAGCCCGAGGAGAAGATCACCACCCTCAACGACCAGATCGAAGCTCTCCGCCAGCAAGCCCGCGAGCAGCAATCCATCGGCGACCGCCACTTCTGGCCCATCTATAACCTCGACCTCAAGAACCCCAACACCGCCGAGGAAGAAATCCACGACGCCGACAAACTCCTCGCGAAATACAAAGCCCTGCTGGGCGAGATCGACAAGACGCAGTCCAAGCTCGAAGCCGAACTGTCCTCCGCCCTGGCTCACCATTTTGAATCCGACGCGAAGGCCTGATGACCTCCGATCAATTCATGGCCAACTTTGGCTACATCGCGAATGCGCCCGGCGGCGTCGGCAAACTTCGCGATCTGATCTATCACTTCGCCTTTGCTGGCGAGCTGGTAGTGCATTCTCGCGAGAGCGCGGTGGAATTGGTAGATGTTTTGGCCGGAACGGAAAGCCCAACGGGACGAACTCGCCGCGTTATGCTGGAACCTGCCGCCGGATTCTACCCGATTCCGCCGCACTGGCTCTGGGTAAACATTGGGGATATCGGCCATGACTGGGGACAAACAAAACCCTCCGGCGATTTCACCTACATCGACGTTTCAGCCATCGACAATCAACGCGGGGTTGTTGCCGAAGGTGCGTCAATTGTCTCTGAGGCAAATGCCCCAAGTCGGGCAAGAAAGGTTGTGAAAAAAGGGACGGTCATCTACTCGACAGTCCGCCCTTATCTTCTCAATATCGCCGTTATCGAGCGGGACTTCGATCCTGCCCCGATTGCGAGCACGGCCTTTGCTATTCTGCATCCTCATGACGGCATAGAGGCGAAGTTCATCTATTACTTCCTGCGCAGTCCGGCTTTCGCCGCCTACGTTGAAGGAGTTCAATCCGGAATAGCTTACCCGGCGATCAGCGATCAAAAATTCTTCGCGGCCTCATTTCCTCTGGCACCCACGGAAGAACAAAAGCGCATCGTGGCCAAGGTGGATGAGTTGATGGCCTTGTGCGATCAACTGGAGGCGCAGCATCAGGAACGGGAACGGCGCTTCCCCGTGCTCTCCCGTACCTGTCACGCCCGCTTCGCCGAAGCCCCAACCTCGGCCAACCTCAACCGCATCTTCGACGAAACCGGTGCCGTTTCTCCGACTGACCTCCGCATGACTATACTCAGTCTTGCTGTCGCAGGCAGGTTAGTTGATCAGCATCCGAATGAAGCCTCGCCGCAGCACTTCAAAGCGCAGAATTCAACGGCCACGACCTACAACGAAAGGGTATTCTCAGCCGCCTTGGAGTCGCTTTATGTCCCTCCAAGCTGGTCAGTTCAGCCGCTTGTCATGATTGCTGAAGCAGTTGTGGATTGCCCACATTCAACACCGAAATGGACTCCGAGCGGGAAGATGTGCGTTCGAACCAACCAGTTTAAGCCCGGTTATCTCGATCTATCTGATGTTCAATTCGTGAGCGAAGAAACCTATCAGGAGCGAATTCAACGACTGAAACCAGAAGAGAACGATATTCTATACAGCCGAGAGGGCGGAATCTTGGGAGTGGCATGTCGAGTGCCACCAAGAGTCGAGCTTTGTCTTGGACAGCGAATGATGCTGATTCGCGCTGGAGCTTCAACCGCTCCGAGCTTTCTTGAAATGGTTCTGAACTCTCCGCTGATTACGGAAATCGCGCTCAATCAAACGACCGGAGGCGCTGCTCCAAGGGTCAACGTCTCAACTGTGAGATCATACCCCATACCGGTTCCTCCATTGGAGGAACAACGCCGCATCGTCGCCAAGGTGAATGAACTAATGGCCTTGGTGGACCATCTGGAAGCACAACAGCAGGAACGGGACAAGCTGGCCGAAGCTTTCGCCAAAGCCTGCGTCGCCTCCTTCACCGGCACCAACCAACATGAGAGACCTGAAAAAATGAAAGCACCCAAAACCGAACTGGTCTCCCTCGTCACCCTTGGCAAAAAGCCCAAGCCCGATGCCAATGCCCCGCTGGCCCAGCTCCTCAGCCAACACAAAGGCGAACTGCCCGCCAAATCCCTCTGGCAGCAATCCGGCCTGACGATTGACGCCTTCTACCAGCAACTGAAAACCGAACTCGCCCAAGGCTGGATCGCCCCACCCGCTGTAGCCGAAATGAAAGTCCTGGAGGAAGCCTGATGCACCTGAGCCGCCTCAAAATCCACGAATTTCGCAACCTGCGTGACTTCGAGATCACCTTCACCCCATCAGTCAAGGACGCTGACGGCGTCGCCCGTGAATTCAAGAGCCATGCTGTCATCGGCCAGAACGGTTCCGGCAAGTCCAACATGATCGAGGCCATCGTGACGATCTTCCGCGACCTCGATTTAAACGAAAAAACAGAGTTCGACTACGAACTCGATTACTACTGCCGGGGACACTTGATCCGGGTGAATGGAGCGACCGGTCGGGTCACCGTGACCGATAGCAATCTAGCCATCACCCTCGGAGAAGGTACCGACTTTGCGATTTCCCATCTCGCCCGTAACGCCAAGAAGTATCTCCCCAATCACGTCTTCGCCTACTACTCCGGCAGGAGTGAACGAATCGAAGCCATCTTCCAGCAGCACCAGCAGCGGTTCTACAAGGCTCTGCTGGATGGCAGCGATGAATTGATGCGTCGTCTGTTCTACTGCCGCAACGTCCACAGCCAGTTCGTGCTCCTCGCCTACCTGTTGAAGGAAGACCTGGAATGCCGCCGCATCCTGACGGACTTGGGCATTGAAGAACTGGAGTCCGTGCTTTTCGTCCTGAAACGACCCTACTGGTATAAGACAGATCTAGCCGAGGAAATCCTGAAGGAGGGCGACAACCGATTCTGGTATGCACGCGGCATCGTGCAAACCTTTCTGGATCAGCTCTGGAAAGAGTCCATCGCACCCATCGACCACAGTGAAAACCGCCTGCTGGACTTCCGGGGCCGCAAGGAGACGCAGGATTTGCTCTATCTCTTCGTCCCGGACAAAGATGCCCTCGGTCGCGTAGCCGAACAAATCGGCGAACCCGCCCGCTTCTTCAAGTACCTCGAAAGCACCTACATCTCCGACCTCATCGACGAGGTTCGCATCAACGTGAAGCACCGCGACATCCACGGGAACCTCAACTTCACCCAACTCTCCGAGGGCGAGCAACAGCTCCTCACCGTGCTGGGCCTGATGCGCTTCACCCACGAAGACGAATCCCTCTTCCTCCTCGACGAGCCGGACACGCACTTGAACCCGCTTTGGAAACTGCGCTACTTCGACGAGATCGACAAAGTGGTGAAACTCCAGAACGGCACCGTAGCGGGCAGTTCGCAGCTTATCATCACCACCCACGATCCCCTTATGATCGGCAGCCTGCGCAAGGAGCAGGTGCGCATACTTCGGTGCGAAGGCGGCAAGACCACCGTGGATACGCCCGACGAACATCCTCAAGGCATGGGCGTGGCCGGCTTGCTGAAGAGCGAGCTTTTCGGTCTGCCTTCGACCTTAGACAGCCATACTTTGAAGCAGTTGCAGAGGCGCAATGAACTCCTCGCCTTAAAGGCAAAGAAGGCGCTCACCGCGAAGCAAGAAGAGGAGCTGAGGAAACTCCGTGACCAGCTCGACGATCTCGGCTTCTCGCGGGAATACCGCGACCCGCTCTATCAGCAGTTCATCGAGCAAATGTATGCCGTGCGAAGCCTGCCCCTCGACAAGATACTGTCACCCAAACAGCTAAAGGAGCAGGAGGCGCTGGCCAAGAAGATTATCAAGAAGATCGTGAGGACGGAAAAGACCGACGAGTTGTCAACACTGGCCCAGGAACTCAAAATCGCTGTGACCAAGTGATATGAGACGCGTAAAGATTAACGGAGCGCCGCCCGCGGATTGGGTAGCCAAAGCGGAAGCCGTCACCCAGCAATTGCGTGCTGCTGCGGATGAAGCAGCACGTGATGCCATTATCGAAGCGAACGAAGGCCTTTGGAGAGACGACCGCATCCGCAACTGGTTGCTCGGGCAGTTCAACAACAAGTGCTGGTATTCGGAAGCGCAGGATACTGTTTCATCGATCCACGTGGATCACTATCGGCCAAAGGGAAGAGTGAAGCAGGAGCATGGAGCGATTCCCGAAGGAGGCTATTGGTGGCTGGCCTTCACTTGGGACAACTATCGAATCTGCGGCCAGTTGCTCAACGTGAAGAAGGGAGACCTGTTCCCGATCATTGAGGGTGATAGATGCACCGCGAATAATCCCGTGAGCTTGCAACTTGAAGCTCCGGTCTTGATTGATCCTCTGAGTGACCAAACCCGCTTGATTTCGTATGAGAAGGACGAAGACGCCTGCATTGCCGTCGTGGCTGCGGGAATCACTGAGCCCGACATCACTCGGGCGAAGACGACCATCGAAATCATGGGCTTGAACCTCCGCCCCCGCCTCAACGAAAAGAGAAATGATTTCTGGGATAAATGCATGATGAAAATCGCCGAGTATCAAAATGCTTCGGGAGCACAGGTGCTCCGCCTTGTCGCGCAATCGTCAGCAAAAGCCGCCTTGAAAGAGATGGTCCACTACGACTCCGAGTTCTCCTCAGTTTCCGAAGCCTGCATCCGCAAATACGCCCCTGAGCCGCTGATCGCAGCCGTTTTCGAAGCGTGATGCTTGTTTTCTGCCTACACCTACACGGAGAAATGCTGGGGTCATTGCTTGACCTTGCACCTTGCGATCAGACAGCTACGTGAGGTGAACAAGACGACGGCAGGAACCTTTTCTTCCCCGCTTGCGCTCATCCCCCGCTGGGGAGTAGGCTGGGCCCACTGGTTGTTCCCCTTTTCGGAGAATCGCCATGTGGGTTGTCTTCCTCCTGTTGCTCCTGCTGCTGCCACTGCCTCTCGTCCCCATGCGGAAGATCTCGGCGAGCTGAGCGCGAATCCGTACAATCCTGATTCCACGTCCAATCCATTCGGAAGCCGGAAGTCCCTTCAAGCCGGATGGCCTGAATAATCCCTTCAGTCCCTACGGCAGTCCCTTCAGCAATCAGTCGGCGACGAATCCGTTCGCCACCGATGCGCCTAGACTGTATGACCAGCAGGGGGACTATCGCGGCAAGCTCAGCACGAACCCGTATGATCCTGATTCGACCAGTAACCCCTCCGGCCGCTACGGCTCTCTATTCTCACCGGACTCGTCAAGAATCCCTTCGGTGCCGGGAGTCCCTACAACCCCAGCAGTCCCACGAATCCCTACGGCCGCCGGCCTGCGAATTGAAGAACACTGACGATCGCTCGGCAAAGGGCGACACGTGAGGACCGTCATTCCGGCCGGATGTGGCCAACGTACTGCAACAAACCAAACTGGGCACCGCCCGTCATCGAAGGCTCGGTGCGCACTGTCGCCAACAGCCGACGCTGTTGTGAATGGAAAAACAGATCTTTGGAACTGACGTTTTCATGAAGACCTGTAGTCGCTCGTTGGCAGCATATGTGCCGCCCTTTGAGTGTCTCAGTTCGGCCAAGTGCGGAAGTTCGTCGCCGAGATCGCACCACCATAAAGCAGTCCTCAGCCCTGCCGCATTAACGCTCCGGTTCAGCGGCGGCCTAAGCCGTCCGCTGCAACCGGTTGTTATGCCGCTCCGCTCGATACATCACGCGGATTGTTGGTCGTGCCAGTCTTCCGGAACTAGCGCCGGCGGTTTTGTCCAAGGCTGTTCCACCAATGCTTCTTGGAACCACTCGTCACGAAGGTTCGCGTGCTCGGTGACGATCAACTGAAAACCGGGGACATCCTCCTGAGTGAACTTCAGCAATAGCTCGAACAGTCGGCGCACCGCATTGAGGTCGGCGTCGGCTTCGGTCTTCTGCACCGAGCCATCGGCGTCCTTGTAGACCTGTTCAGACGGAAAGTAGACCTGGGTCGGCTGGTCGATCAGCAGGAAGCGAGGGATCGGGC
Source organism: Nitrospira sp. (assembly GCA_003135435.1). Taxonomy (GTDB): domain Bacteria; phylum Nitrospirota; class Nitrospiria; order Nitrospirales; family Nitrospiraceae; genus Palsa-1315. The sequence goes on from PLBR01000130.1 coordinate 26,568, forward strand.
GGTTGTTCTGTACCGCGAACAGATGCAGGGCGAGCAGTGCTGACAGGTGGTAGGCCAGATGGTTCTCGCCACCCCCGGTCCGTCCCATCGGGACCGGACGTTCGGGGCGATCGAAGATGATGGTCAACTGCGGTAGGTTGAGCCGCGCAGGGTAGGGGCTGAACTCGGCGTCGAACTTCTCGATGTACCGCGACACATGTGCAGAGATGTTGTTGAGGATCGAGGCCAGGCGTTCGTTGCTGTCATCCGCGCCAATCTGCTCCTCAAGCTGCTTAACCTTGTTGTTGAGGCGGCGATTCTCCGCTTCCAGCCTGGCAATATCCTCGTTCGGGAGGAGCGTCTCCAGGAACAGGCTGATGCGACCAACCACGCGCGCGGCCGCGTTATTGCGGGTACCCATCTGAGCAATGACCTCGTTGGCCGAGATCGCCGCAGATAGCTCCGCCTCCTTCTGCTTGATGGCGCCTGCGATCCCGTCCGCTTTGGCGGCCAGTTCGGTCAGGTAGGCTTCGAGTTTGGGGCGCTGGCCGGTGGCGATGCGCAATTCCCTATCGAGCGATTCCAACTCGTTGAGCAGGACCGCGGCAACCGGGGATTCCAGCGCGAGGTTCCGCTCGCTGAACGGCCATTGCCATTCGCCGCTGTCGGGGTTCCTCGGGAGAGCCTTGATCGAGGCGAGCCGGTCTATCTGTTCGGCGGCCTCGCTTTCGTAGCCGCCCGCCCGCTTGGCAAACTGTCGCGCCGCGTCGATCCTGGTCTGGGCGTCGCGTCGATCCTGGCGCAACTGGCTTAGCTCGTCCTCCAGAAGCGAAATCCGGCTACCGTCGTCGTCGGGCACCGTTTCGGGCTTCCACAACAGTGCCGACCTCAATGCGTCGATGATCCCGTCGGCGTTCGGGTGCCCGTCGATGTTGCTGATGACGCCGACCGTCCTGGCTTCCGAGAAGAGGCGGATAGCCTGCTCGTGCGACGTGTCAACAGCGTCTCGCGCCTGCTCCAACTGCTTGCTGTTGATCCTCAGATCCCGCTGCGCCGTGCGCAGCCGGGATTCCAGCTCGTAGCGGTCGTGGGAGGAGACGCCGAACAGAATCGGCAGCGTATCGCGGATTGCCTGCGGCTGGAACTGCTCGTTCTGGCGGTAGAAGAGCTGATCCTTGTTGGCGACCAGCCCCTGCTTCTGGAACAGATAGTAGAACGTGTGCTTGACGTTCGCGTCGTAGCTGTCGCGGCTGTGTTCAAGCGCGACAGCGGTGCGGTTCTCGGGAATGCCTAGCAGGCGCGACAGCAGTTCGACGATGCTGTCGTCGTCGGTGTTGACCGCCAAGTCCTTAAACTGGGGCGCCTGCAACTGGGCACCCCGTCGCAGCATCGCCGTGCTACAACTGACGCCGCCGCCTGGCGGGGTCGGCTTGGCGACCAGCACCTGTTCCTTCCCGAACTGATAGATCACGGCGAACCAGGCCACCTTGTCGCGAATGACGCCTTCGGGGACGTTGAACGAGGAGCGTCCCATGCAGTATTCGATGATTTCGGACAGCGCGGACTTGCCGGTGGAGGAGCGTCCGGTGATGACGTTGAGCCCGTCCACCTTGAACCGGAGATCCCGGCGCTGGCCGTCGTGGCTGTAGATGTGAATGGATCTGATCTTCATGGACGAATCCCGAAAGTCGTGTAAACGGTCGCACGGTCGGCGATGCGTGCGAATTCCCTTCCGACGATGCGCGCCACTTTCTGGCAGGAGACGGTCTCGTCGGTTCCGCTGACGGTCTTGCGCACTTTGTAGGGCACTGTCTGGATGCGACCGTCTTCCGCGACGGCTACGCAGCCCCTTTCCATCAGCAGGCCGAACCCCTCGAAGGCATAGGGCAGCATCTGCGTGACCCGGTCGGCGAAGCCCACCATAACCTGCTGGTTCTTCTCCGTGGTCTTAAGCAGGTAGCTACGCGGACTGCCGGCGATCACCTCGCGCGAATCCTTGTGCAGGCACAAGGGTAGTACCAGCAGCGACAGCGAGAAGGGCATGCCGCGGGCGTCTTCTTCCTCGTAGCCATGCAGGGCGCGGAATAGGACCAGACCGCAGAAGGCGGGGTTGAACAGGTTCCGAATCTCGAAGGGGCGCTGGTTCCAAAGCTTCACGGAGCCACCCCCAGCACCTCGCCGAGGCGGTCGAGGAACCTGGGATGCCAGTAGACCCTAGGTTCGGGCTTGGCATCGGCCAAGATGTGGAAGCTGCCGCGAAGGACATAGGCCTCAGTCACCCGTGCGCGGATGCGCAGGGATTCGATCTTCCCGGTCTCGAACTCCGCCCAGGTGTAGAGGGTCGCGCCGGCTTCGCGAAGCGCGTCTTCGGCGCTGTCATTCTTCAACTTCTCGTAGGCGACATCCTTGTAGCGGTTCCACTCGTCGGCAAGACGATCTTCGTACTCCTCGACCTCTCCCGACACCAACAGGTTCTCGCGCGCCCAAGCCGATCGCTGCTCGAACGCCCGGTAGTAGTCCAGGATCGCGCTCCTGATCCGGCTGGAGGAAATGCCGATCTCGCGCAGTTGCGCCACGAACAGGCGCGGATCGGCATCGGTGTCGATCTCGTCGGCGGGCACCTTTCCGCGGAAGGTGATGGGTAGGTTGTCCGTCTTGTATTCCTCGGCGACGTTGGAGAGTTTGTCCGAGACCTCGTAGCCGAAGATTCCTTCCGTCCTCGCGCCGGTCAACTGCTTGATCACAGCATCAGTCCACCAGCCCTCCAGCCGCTCGAAGACGAACTCCCGGTGCTCGCGCCAGATGCTTCGCATGTGCTTGTCCCTGATGATCGCCGGGATGTCGCCGATGCGCGGGCTGCCATCGAGGATCAGGATGCGTTCGAGGAAATCCTGCTTCTCCGGATCGCTCAGTTCGTTGAACGCCGTTGCGATCGGCGCGATGAGTTTCGACTTCGACTCGGCGAGCGCGGCATTGGCTATCTCAGTCAGCGTTGCGACATCGCCGCAAGCGAGGGACTGGTCGGGGAGGAGACGGGTGAGGAACGAGTCGGTCGATACCGTGCCGGTGGTGAACAGGAAGAACCGAAGGTTCGATGCGGCACGGCCATCGCGTTTGTACCGCGCCAGCCAGATGTTGACGGACTTCCAGAAGTCGGTCGACAGGTCGGTCAGCCTGTCGCCGACTGCCTTGTGCTTGAGCGAGGCCAGGGCCTTGCCACCGTCGCCGTCGATGAAATCGAGGTCGTCGTCCTTTTCCAAGAAGACGGCGGTGTCCTCCGGCAACTGCAACAGATGGAGCAGGGCGAGACGCGCCTGGTAGATGTATCCCAGACCTTGTTCGCCGGCGGAGTATTTGTCGGTGGTCAGGGCTGTCATCGATCCAATCGGCACCTAGTTGCTGTTACCAGTGGTCTCACAGTTGCTCAGATCGAAGGCTGGAGAACATCGTCCTTCACACACTCGAACCATACGGCGTCGCCAACGCTGCCTTCCTGCGGCATAACTATGTTTAGGCCGATCCGCATAAGAGCCGGATTTGCAATTTTCTGTCCGTATAAAACGCCACTACGGTTCGCGAACAATACGCCATAATCGATGCTTGTTCAATGAGTTGAGACAGTGGGAGCATTTATCACGAGTTCTTATGCGGATCGGCATAAGCCCCCCTCTGATAGCGGTCAGTCGTGTACTTCAGCTATGGGTCGGATGCAGTCGTTCAGAACACTGAAAGAATCTCAATCCAGTTCCCACCTTTACCCGATTCGCGGAAGTCAGGCAGGACATTAAGCATGAAAAGTGATGTGCTAAATTTGTGCGCAAATTCTTCACAACCGACCGAACTAGATAGAAGCCATGCAATCAGTAGAAAGCCAGCAAGCTCATGATTTTCAAAAATAAACGGGGAAACCTTCACAACATCGAGCAGTTCGAATCATTGGCCTTCTGCCACTCTTAATCAGCGGGCCGTAGGTTCGACCCCTACACGACCCACCTAAAATCAACCACTTATATACCCTCCCCCCTTCCAGCCGGTCTCCGTGTAGGCACAGTGTAGGCAGTTAAACAGAGAAAATATATTTTTCCTACCCCTCCTACCGAGCCCCAAGTTTTGATCAATGAAGCATTTCTCAATGTTCTCATCCAAGCTGTGATTGTGGTCTCCCTCCGAGAATAAAAGCTCAAAAGCAAGGTTCATTGATAAAATTTTCCTGACCGACCATCTGCCACGAACGCTCACGTCTTACCGACGAGGGGCGTTTCTTCGCTGCGCGCCCCCGGTCGCGCGCTCCTGTTTCGAGTTGCCGTTGAGACGACGCATGCGGATTCTTCCATTGGGTTCCATCGCCCGTTGGACTTTTGCGAGATTGAACCGCGCCATGCGACCCAACCACTGCATGGGGATCTCTTCCTTGCGGTAGGCTCGCTGGATGGACTTCGGACTCATGCGGAGTTCCGCCGCCAATTCCTTCACCGTGAGCAACTCCTTCTTCATGCCCAGTCCTTTCTGTCGGTACGGCACAGCACGGCGCTGACCATACCGATGTGAGATGATGATGGGAAGTACCCTGCTTAGGCCTGTTTAGGACAGTTAGGGACTCTTAGGAACAACGGTCACGAAACAAGCCGAATGGAATGTAACTTCGGTGTGCTAATAGAGGAATACTTAATGGTACGTAAGAAAGACGAGAAGGGTTTGTCAGACTGGCAAGAACGAAAAGTGGAAGACAGGTGCCGAAAACACTTTCCCCATGCCGATCCCAACAGGGTTGCATGCGATTGACGGGAATAGATGATTCCATTTCTGTCCCCCTATCTCCCAAGTGGGTGGAGTGCGAATCCGTACAATCCTGATTCCACATCCAATCCCTTCGGAGAGGGAAGCCCCTACAAGCCGGACGGTCTGAATAATCCCTTCAGTCCCTACGGTTGTCCCTTTAGCAATCAATCGGCGACGAATCCCTTCGCGACGGATGCGCCACGGCTCTACGATCGGGAGGGGAACTATCGGGGCAAGCTGAGCGCGAACCCCTATGATCCTGATTCGACCAATAACCCCTACGGCCGTTACGGCTCTCCGTTCTCACCGGATTCGATCAAGAATCCCTTCGGCGCTGCGAGTCGCTACAACCCCAGCAGTCCCACGAATCCCTACGGCCGCGGCCTTTGGATTGAAGGGCGCTGATCCAGCCGCTAAACCGTTCCCCGTCATCTCATGGCGGCTTGACACCTCGGTCCTACGCCGCGGTTCACGGATTTATTGTCGTAGCCATACCCGGCAGTGGCCGACCGGCTATCACCTACGAGGCGCACCGCTCGCGCCAGTAAGTCTGTCACTCCCGCTGCTTGGACCTCTCCGGCACGCCAGCTAGGGCCTCTGTCTCGTGTTTCCTCTGTGAAATGTGCATTGGCTCTCCTCTTTCTGTGCGAGAGCCAACTTCATTTCAACAAAGGAGGAACCAAGATGGCTACCAACAACAAACCCGCGAACACGTTGCGATGTGGCAACATCAAAGCGACGATCTGG
>PLBR01000216.1:0-199 GCA_003135435.1 Nitrospira sp.
TGTTGAGAAGAACACTTTGTGCCCCGCTAGCGCTTGATCTCCAGGTGGGGAATAGGCAGGGAGAGAAGAACGATGCCGGCCACTATCTTTTTGTTATATCAAATGGTCCTCCCAGGCTCGCTCGTCATTTCTCTCCTATGGATTGGTACCCATGTTGGTCCTCCACTGCGTACGTCGAACGACCACCGTTTCATCGTGG
>PLBR01000216.1:247-48630 GCA_003135435.1 Nitrospira sp.
CTCCAGACGGGGAGTAGGCTGAGCCCACTGGGTGTTCCGCTTGTCGGAAGCTCGCCATGGGGGTCGTCTTCCTCCTTCTCCTGCCGCTGTTCTTCTCCGTCAAACCGACACTCGCTGAACCCAGCTTCGACGAGAAGTACGAGGGTCAACCTGAAGGGAACAGATCTCGAATGAAGACAACAATCTCAACGCACAATCACTCATCTCTTGTCTCTATCATCCTCTGCACGTACAATCGCGCGCATCTTGTGACACGCGCCATGGCTTCGGTGCTGACACAATCCTACCGCAACTGGGAGCTCATCATCATTGACGACGGTAGTGCGGACGACACCTGGCAGGTCGTGATGCCGGTTGTGAAATCCGACTCGCGCATCACGTATTTCTACCACGCGAATGCAGGTCTTCCACGATCGCGCAATATTGGCATCACACTCGCCTCAGGGGAGTATACGACGTTTTTAGATTCAGATGATGAGTATCGAGACAATCATTTGGTGGTCCGAATCGAGGCGATGGAGCACAAACCTTCGCTGGCGCTGCTCTACGGAGGCATTGAGTATGTTGGCCCCGTCGAAAAGCAGTACGCGCCGGATGCACAGCGTCCTGGCAAGAAGATCCACCTTCGCAAGTGTTATGCAAGCGGGACATTTTTTGCCCGAACGTCTGCGTTCAAGAAATTGAACGGGTTCCGCAATCTCCCCTTTGCGGAAGATTTTGATTTCATTCGGCGAATGCAGAAGAGGGGGTTGAAGATCGCGAAGGTGAAAGACCCGACGTACCTCTACCGCGTCGATGCGGATAACCGGCTGTGCGATTTGTATGAACGGGGGGGTGAACAAGCGATTTTGGAGTTTCGAGCGCACCGAGCAGGGCAACACGACAAGCTTTTTGGCGGCTCTTGATTTGTCGGTCCCGCTTGATCTTGTCTTTGATGATTGCAATAAGAGTCTGGTCAGAAACCGGCTTCGTCATGTAATAGTTAAACGTAGCGACATATATATTGCCGCATCATTGAGGTCTACTGATGCCTGGTCCACGATGCGGAGGTACGGTCATGAGAAAATTGGTCATGGCTGATGCCGACGTCATGCGCATGGCCATCCAACAGGAAATCGCTCGGTCCGATGAGTCGCGGTACGACCATCGGTTGCACGGGCTGCTGCTGGTCACCGGCGGCCACAGCTGCCAGCAGGTCGCCGAATTGTTTGGGGAAGATCGACGAACGGTGCAGCGCTGGGTGACGCGCGTTGACACCCATGGACTGACCGGCCTGCGTGACGGGGCGCGTTTGGGTCGGCCAGCCACGCTGAACACCAAGCAATGGGCGGCGCTGGGGCGTGACTTGCGACCCGAGCCGCAGACATTCGGTCATGCCGGTCATCTGTGGGACGGCAAGCCGCTCGCGGCGCATCTGCGCCTGCGCTACGGGGTGGCGCTGGGGGGGGGCGCCAGTGCCAACGCATCTTCGGCCACATGGGATTTCGGCTGCGCAAGCCCAGACCCCAAGTCGCCCAGTCCGACCCGGGCAAGGTCGCGGCGTTTAAAAAAACTGCACCGCCTGGCACGGCGCCGGGGCGTTGAACGCTGGAGCGTGGACGAAGGCCACTGCCAACAACATGGCACCCGGTGCCGCATGTGGGTGCCGCCCGAGATCAAGGATCCGGTCCTGCTCCATGCGCCCACCCGCAAGTCGGTCGCGAGCTTCGGGGCCGTCAGTGTGTGCACCGGCACGTTCATCCGCTCCCTGTGCGCCACGTTCGAGACCGTTCTGAAGACGCTGCTGCGGCATCGCTCTCGCGGCACGCGCATGGTACTGGTGCTGGACAATGCCCGGTACCACCACGCGGTCCTGCTCAAATCGTTGCTTCGAAAATATCGCGCCGTGCTCACCCTGCTGTTTCTGCCGCCATACAGTCCGCAACTGGCCCCCGTCGAGCGAGTCCGGAAGCTGGCCCGCCGCATGGCGACGCACAACCGGTTCTTCGCTACCTTGGACGATGTGCTGACCGCCGTCTCCACATGCTTCGACCGCTGGAGAACACCTACTTCGGTGCTAGGCGATTATGCGGCATAATTTATGACGCTATGTTTAATAAGGGATTCGGGATCAGACATGAGTATTGACTTATGAGGAGCGCGAGATTAACCCAATGAGAGAAACCCGCGACATTCTATTTTTCGCGTTTGGAATGAGATTCTAAGCCAATAGTCATGCCTGATCCAGAATGCCAAGATACACCCCAAGGCTTCGGTGCGAATCCCACAGTGCGGACAATGGGCCCGATAGCGTTGGAACTGGAGAAACGTCAGATGGGCTCACCAGGTCAGATGCTGGACCTTCTCCTCTGTGCGATCGTCGCGGGCTGGACTCTCGGCCATAGCCCCGCACCGGTATCCCCTGCCCGTCCCTCACAGGTGCACGATCACGGCGCTTCGGCCTTTCCAGTGAGTGTGCTCAATGCGCGAGATTGCACACCCTTGCATGCCCAGAAGAGAAGTGACAGACTGAGTCCGCACCCGGTAGCCACTCCTTGGGGTTCTCTGATCAAGGGTGATTGTGAACCCAAGAAGCAGACGCTATCGGATGCTTCGTGCTGTATGAAGGCCCACACTTTCGCGCCAAGAGCCTATTACTGATGAGACTGTCAAAGTGTGCGCGTACAACTTNNCTATTTGGTGGTCGGCTCAGTAATTAAAGGAACCATGGCTAAAGATAAATCTGCTGACCTGAGGTCCTTCCTCGAGATACCGTATGACGAGCTTGAAGAAATGAATCTCAAGGCGGGGCAGCGTGCCGAGAAGGCCAGCTCAAACGAGCTGGAGCAGGAATATACGGCGTGGCTTAAAAAGGAGAAGCAGATCAAGGCCGTGACGTTGTGTTTCTCGGATATTGAAGGTCGTCTTCACATGCTCGATTACGACAAGAAGTTCCTTCTGGAGTCGCTGGAGAATCTTACATTTGACGGGTCGTCCATCCGCGGGTTCACGCCGCAACATGAGTCGGACCTGCGCCTTGAAGTTGACTGGTCGTCCATCCGCTACTTTCCGGCCGACGTTATTGGGGCAGGAAAGGTGATCTTCTTTGCGGGCGTTTTAAACGCTGATCGTATGCCGTATCATAGCGACTTCCGCGGCATGCTGAAATCGTATGCGGAGAATCTCAAGAAAAAGCAGGGCATTACCGCATACGCTGCCAGCGAAATAGAAGGCTTCCTCGTGTACGGGCAGAACGCCGAGCAACGTTACGGCGAGAATGGGTTTAAGCTCATCTCAACGGGCGGTTACTATCATTCGCTCCCAATGGACACGCTTCGCCAGTTCATTGATAAGTCGGCGGAGGCACAGCGTGCGCTGGGCTTCAAGAACGAAAAAGATCATCCAGAGGTCGCACCCTCGCAGTTCGAGATGAACTTTTCCTATGCGGATGTTGTTCGTGCGGCAGACCATGTGCAGCTGTACAAACTGATTTGTCGCCAAGTGGCTCGATCCATGGGGCACACGGCCACGTTCCTACCGAAGCCATTCGTTGGGATCAATGGTTCCGGCATGCACACCAACTTCTCCTTGAGCAAGAATGGCAAGAATATCTTCTACGATGCGAAGGGTAAAAATGGCCTTTCCGATGTGGCGTGGGACTTCATTCTCAAACTCCTTAATCATGCGCCCGAGATTTGTCTAGTGTTTAATTCGTCGGTGAATGCGTATCGCCGTCTGGATCCGCATTTTGAGGCACCGAACCAGGTCAAGGTCTCGGCGATCGATCGCGGCTCTATGATCCGTATTCCGATGGCCAACGAAAGGACTGCGCGCATCGAGTTGCGTTCAGTCGCCCCCGATGCCAACCCCTACCTCGTGCTGTACACGATGCTCAAGACCGGTTTTGAAGGGGAACGACTGGAAAAGGACGAGACGGCACGTGACCGCGTGCGACTCCTTCCAAGTAACATCTATGATGCGATCGCTCTGTTTAGGTCGTCGAAGTTTATTGCCAAGATCCTCGGCGAGGACAGCAAGCAAAAGTATGCGAGCTTCAAACAGATGGTGGCAGATCGTTCCCCTAAAGAGCTCGGCACGCGGGTGAAGACTTCGGAAGTGCTCTTTCACCACGAAGTAGCAAACCAAATGCTCTGGAATCAGTTCTAGTTAATACTGGAGTCTGTTCTTGTTATCAACATACCGTGATGGTGACATGCACTTTTCAAAAACCCTCTCTCCCACCTGCCTCATGCCTCTCTTCGCAGGGTAGCCTGATCGATCCTCGCGTGTGCGCGTCGAACGAGCACATTCCAATTCTCTTTATCTTTCTTTTAGGGCAGGGGCCGAGGCTGTCCTTTACTGCGCGCATCGAGTGACCGTCATCCCTCCAAATGATCCCTTCAAGCTCGCTTGCTTTTCCTTTCTTGGAAAGGCGCCCAAGTTGGTCTAGGTGCGGCCGTCGAACGAGGCCCTTTTCAGGGCGCGCGTTCTGGGAGCACAGGATCAACGTGGGTGTCCTTCACCCCTTTTATCGTGGGGCTCTGCGAGCAAAAAGGACGCCCCGTCTGCGTCCCCTCCTAGATTGCGTGTTTTCTGTTCAGGTTCATCCCCGCGCTCGCGGGGAACCGGCGGATGTGTGATCGCAGACCTGCCCCCGTTTGGTTCGGCGGGACCTGCAGGTCGGCATCAATAGTTGATCCGACTATCCAGCAGGGCCTGGCACGTCGGCCAGTAACGAAACGGCTCGGCCAGGGAGCGGAAGCTCGTTCATTCAGGGGTGTCGTTCATCTCCTTGCGGACCAGTTCCTCGGCTTTCAGCCAGTCTTCTATGTCGCGCTTCGCCTGTCGCCCCCGTTGCTCATAGAGTTCGTAGGCTTTCTTCGCGATCCGTTCCCTCACCTCATCCGAATACTTCTGCATGGATTCAGGCTCAGGCGATAGGTTCCGCTTCACCACACGCTGGTCATCCGGATTTCTGGTCTTCATGGTCCTCCCTCCTTCGCCAACGGAGTCTGTTATCCTAACAGACCAGTCGGTCTGTCAAATTGGGTAGAGCGGTTCACTGACCTTGCATCCTCGATCTCTGACCTCCTAGAATACTCCTCCCTGCGAGGTGCCCATGTCCATTTTATTGGAGAGTCTAGCATGGAGACTTATTACTCCATTCTGGAAATCCCTGAATCAGCGACTCCCGAAGAGATAAAGCAAGCCTACCGACTATTATTACAAGTCTGGCATCCCGACCGCTTTCACCATAGCCCCGATCTTCTGGCGAAGGCTGAGAAGAAAACCAGGGACATTAACGCGGCCTTCGCCACGCTCAGTAACCCCGCATTGAAACAACGGTATGATGAAGGGCGACCTACCAGCCGTGCGCGGCAAGAGCCGCGCACGCGTAAACCGTCAGGAGACGAAGCTCGCACCACCCGATGTCCCAACTCGGCATGTGCTTCGGTACTCCGAGTTAACGCTGCGACTGTTGGGATCGTGACGTGCCCCTCCTGTCGGACAACGTTTCGCTACGATCCCGAGCGAGATGAGAAATGGGATATTATCCCTCCAGAAGGAAATGAGGTTTTCACTCCTGCGCGGATGGCCATGTCAGCAATAGTCTTAGTCTTTGCCATAGTCGTAGTATGGACGACTACGGCAAAGACTAAGACTATTGTGTCTAACAAACCTGCTCATACTCATACGGATGAACATGAGACACTTCCGAGCAATGAGCCACTAGCATTCAAAGAAGAAGAACGGGTTCACCACGCTGAAGGTGGGGGGGATGGTGTTTCCAATCAACCTGCTCATACTCATACCGATGAAAATGAGATCCTTCCGAGGAATGCTTCAACGGGAGAAACCCCACATGAGCACATGGATCACCTGGAACCGATGCAGCGACAGATGGCGCAGGCCCCTGGGCGTGCGCCATCTCCCCCACCTCCCCCACCGGACATCATCTCAGACGTAGACCTGCAACAACTGAAGACGCTGGCCACCCAGGGCAGTCCGTGGGCGCAGACCCAGGTCGGGCAGCTGTATGCCAATGGACGGGGCATGCCGCAGGACTATGCGACGGCACGGGGATGGTACGAGAAAGCCGCCGCCCAGGGCCATGCGGGGGCGCAGACTCAGCTCGGGCAGCTGTATGCCGACGGGCGGGGCGTGCCGCAGGATTATAAGAAGGCACGACAGTGGTGGGAGCAAGCGGCGTTACAGGGAAACGCGCAGGCGCAGTTCAAACTCGGGCAGCTGTATACCAACGGGCGGGGCATGGCGCAGGACTATACGACGGCTCGGGGATGGTACGAGAAAGCCGCCGCCCAGGGCCATGCGTGGGCGCAGGCCCAACTCGGGCAGCTGTATGCCAACGGGCGGGGCGTACCGCAGGACTATGCGACGGCACGGGGATGGTACGAGAAAGCCGCCGCCCAGGGCAATGCGTGGGCGCAGGCCCAGCTCGCGTTGTTGTAGCCAACGCGCGGGGCATCTATGCGGCGGCACAGCAATGGTGGGAGCAAGCAGCGTGACAGGGGAACGCGTCGGCACAGTTCCACCTCGGTTGGCTGTCTGAGCTAGGGCAAGGTGTTTTGCAGAACGATGTGAGTGCATCCATGTGGTTCAGCCTGGCCGGAGCACATGGAGATACGACTTGAACCGAGCATCGTGATGCTCTCGCCAAACGAATGACCCCTGCCAGATTGCCAAGGCGCACAAACTAGCGCGGAGGTGGAGACCGAAGACACCGTAAGCCCCTGGCCGAGTACGCGGCTTCAACACACTCCCGCCGATCAATACGAGCATTTTTCAATACCCTGTCTTGCGGTTTCCTCAGTCCCCTCCTACAATACGTCTCCCTGCGAGGCTCCCATGTCCTTCTTAATTCGCCCGTACCGTCGCTTCCCGGTGCCATGCTTCGTCATGCACCACGCGGGTCCATTCCTCAAGCTGCCGCTGGTCTATGTTTTGGGTTTCTGGTTACTGATAACACTCCTGTTGCTGAACAGTGTTCCAGTATATGGAGGGTGGGTGTTGACGAGTGGCGACGACGAAGCAGGACTAACCGTGTACGTCGATCCAGATACCATTCTACGCAAGGGGAATCTGGTGAAGATGTGGCAATTATACGATTATAAGACTGTGCAAGCCGTGGCGGGCGACTCGCTCTTGTCTATCCAGCGACAAAACGAATACGACTGTACGGAAGAGCGTACACGTATGCTTGCGTTTACGTGGTTCTCGAGCAACATGGGAAAAGGGAGAGTGGTCTACAAAACCGCAGACGAACAACAGTGGGAACCAGTTGTCCCACGTAGCATTGATCGAGCTCTGTGGAAAGTGGCGTGCGGTAAGCAGTGATCCTGCCTGAGGACAATCACGTCAATCACACGCGAGTCCAGGACGGCTGCTGCAGAAGAACGATTATTCTCCTTCGCCGAATACCCCACAGCTTGCTGCGGGGAGCTTCATTCTACGAGCCACGTACAAGATTATCGCCATGCAGAAGTACTGCTAGGTTGCGACATGAGCGACCGACTCCCTAAACGCGAATCCTTGCTCTTCTCGATTCATCTCTACCGTCGCTTTCCTGTGTTAGGCAGGCACGATCGGGACGGGCTGTGAGCAATTTAAAGCGCGCGCCGATTGCGCGGTGGTGCGACTCGTAGCGTGTGCCATTCCTCTTTGCGCGCCTTCAACTACACTCTGCCAGGCGGAGAGGAGTTTGATTTCGATGCTAACTGAGAGTGAAGATAATGCCATGGAGATTGTCAGGCTTGATCAAGCAACGGCGTGCGGAGATGGGCATCAGTCAGCGGAAACTGGCCACGCGAGTCGGCGTGAGCGATGCCTACATCGCCCAGCTGGAAACCCGGGAGCGCACCAACTCGTCGCTCGACGTGCTGCGGCGGCTGGGCAAGGCGTTAAAGGTCTAGATCGCGGAGTTGCTGGTATGAAAAGGGGGGCAGCATGCGGCGTTGGCCTATCCTGTGGACGCTGCTAGTGATGGTGGTCGCCGCCATTGCCGGGTTGGCAGGAAATCAAGTATAGGGATGAAGAAGCGAAAACGAAGGTGCTCTGGCACCAGCTGGCTGGGACCAAAGACCTCTCCTCCCTCGCCGAGTGTATTGAAAAGAGAGAGCACGGGATGAACATCGAGAAGTGTGTGGAAATTGAGGCGGCGAACAACAAGACCCTCTCGCGATGGCGTGGGAGACCTGCTGACATGACGATGCGCGATTGGCTATCTGACGATCCTGATCGGTGGGCTGACCTGGGTCGCGGCCCACACACTGATCTCGTACTTCTGGCGCTGACTGCCTGCCCTGAAAGGGACGCTGTGATGCGCCACGCGATGAGGAATCACGCGAACGGGGTGGCTCACAGGACGAGACACAGTGCGTCTGCCGTTCGATGGGGAGGCTACGAAGCGGGCGGTGGTTACGGTCGGACATCAAGGGGCCGGTGGGCGCCAGATATACAACTTTGGTTGCCGATTCAGAATATACTAGCCTGCGCGTCTTCCTGAAAACGGTAGTATGTTCCTCCTGCCAGTGTGTGGTGAACAGCACTGGGGTCGTTGTTTGACCTTGCCCTTCACGCTTTGTCCATTCTGTCGCTTCCCTGTGCCATGCACTGTGACGTACAGCGCTGGCCCATTCCAGGGCCAAGGCACCGTGTGAAACCTCTCGTGTATGGACCTGGCGACTCTCCGGTGATCTGCCCATTCGACCAGGGAACCCCCTTTCGCGTAACGTCACCCTCCCGAATGAGCAACGGATCGAGATTCCTGAATCCGTCGTTCGGTGGTCAAGAGGCCAGGATTTTGCGGTAGAGAATCTTGCAATTAAGCCGTACACTCGCGTCCGGCTTCAGCGTTACGTCAAACAACTGGTGCGGGAACCAGCGGAGAGCATCCCATGAGCGACGACCGCCCCAAACCTTCCCCGGAAAGAGAACGCAGGGCGTCCCGACCAGTAGAGTTTGAGGATACAGCGGCAAATTTGCTCTCCCTGGGCACATTGGCAGGTGTTTGGTACTACGGAAATAAATACACAAATCTTGAGTGGCATTGGCTGCTTGGGGCAGGGGTCTCTTTGGGGCTCTTGACGTATACCCTTCTTATCGGTCCCTTCCGCAAGCTTCTTATAATCCTAAAATACATCATAATCATCGGCATGCTGCTCGCCGCCGCCGCTTTCATCTATAAGATCGTGCATCAAAGCTCTTAATGCATCGCGCTTGAGGCAGCGAACGGAGAAAATTAGGGGCCGAGTTTTGTGATGCGCTCGCACAACAAATAACCCCTGGCCAGATTGCCGAAGCGCAATAGCTGGCGCGAGAGTGGAAGCCCCAGACGCCGAAACTCTCAGGCTGAGTCATGTGGCTCCGACACACTCCCTCCGATCAATACCACCATTTCCGAACGCCACGCCTTGCGGTTTGATTACCCCCCCTTCTACAATGTACCTCCCTTTGAGGCCCCTATGCCTTTCACGATTCGTCCCTTCCGGTGCTTCCCCGTGCCATGTACCGTCGCGT
Source organism: Nitrospira sp. (assembly GCA_003135435.1). Lineage (GTDB taxonomy): Bacteria > Nitrospirota > Nitrospiria > Nitrospirales > Nitrospiraceae > Palsa-1315. Next base: position 9,764 of record PLBR01000216.1, read on the forward strand.
ACCGCGCGAGTATTTTCCTCAAGCTGCCGCTGGCCTACTTTTCGTGTTTCTGGTCACTGATAACACTCCTGCTGCTGAGTAATGTTCCAGCGTATGCGGAGTGGGTGTCGATTGAGGAAAGCAACCAATTAGCAGGGATAATGACCATGTACTTCGATCCAGACACCATTCGCAGAAAAGGGAATCTGGTGACGATGGTGCAATTAATTGACTTTAAGACAATGCAAGGGGGGAGGAGCCCCAGCCGATTTTCTTCTACGAAGATCCAAAAGGAATTCGACTGCGCGGAAGAGCGCCTTCGGTTGCTTGCGCTCACGGATTTCTGGGGCAATATGGGAACCGGTGAACCGGCTGGTGCATACGTAGAGGGAGGCAACTGGGTAGCAGTTGAACCAGATAGTATTAATCAAGCTCTGTGGAAGCTTGCGTGCGGCAAGCAATGATCCGGCCCGATGGGACTAAGGTCAATCATGCGCTGGGCAAGGAGGGCTGCTGCAGAATAAGACTCTTCCGCGAGCCATGTATGAGGGGATCAGGTACAAGATTATCGCCAAGTAGAAGTAAGGCCAGGTTACGAAATGGGCGAATGAGCGACCAACGCCCTAAACGTGAATCCAGTCAACGCTGGGGTCGTTGCTTGACCTGCCCTTCACGCTCGTATGAGAATCGGCTAACCGTCCTTCACCGCGCGCATCGAGGGCTGGATATTCCACACCCCTCTCTCTGACCTCGATCGTGTCTCGCTTCACAGGGTAGCCTGGTCGATTCTTGAGTGCGCGTGTCCAACGAGGGTCTTTTTAGACCGCGTTGCACGGGCACAGGGGATTGGCCAGGGCGCCCTGACATTTCTGTCAGTCGCTAACCGAGCTTCTTGTCTTTTCTGAATTATCTGAGAGGGATGTCAGTGTTCCGTCTTGCGAGCGCGGTCGGCGATCTTCTTGCGGAGGCGGGCTTTTTCGAGGCTAATTTCGGCTTCTTTGACTTCAGACGGCAAGCCGCCGGCCTTCAAGCGCTGTTCGGCCTTATCCACCGACGCTTGCGCACGGTCGACGTCGATATCTTCGGCCTTCTCGGCGATCTCGGCCATGATCGTCACTTTGGTCGGTGTGACTTCCGCATAGCCCCAGAGGACCGCCATGTGGTTGGTCTGGTTTCCGATGCGATAGCGAAGCTCGCCGATGCGTAACGTAGAAAGGAAATGACAGTGTCCCGGCAACACGCCGAACTCACCCTCTGAGCCTGGTGCAATGACCTCATCCACCTGCTGGCTCAAGAGCAACTTATCCGGCGTCACAACCTCTAACAATAACGTTCCTGCCATATCTCTCCTACGTGCTCATCAAAAGGTATGAGCAGGCGGGATGCTCTGAGGTGCGCGCATCGACCGAGCACCGTTTCATCGTGCGCGGTCTGCGAGCACAAGAGCGCCCGCCTGCTTATACCTTAACCCCCATCTTTTCAGCCTTGGCAATCACTTCCTCGATCGGGCCGACCATGTAGAACGCCTGTTCCGGGAGATGGTCGTATTTGCCATCGAGAATTTCCTTGAAGCTCCGCACCGTGTCTTTGAGCTTCACGTACTTACCAGGTGAGCCGGTGAACGCTTCGGCGACGTGAAACGGCTGCGAGAGGAACCGTTGGATCTTTCGTGCGCGGGCCACCGCCATCTTGTCGTCTTCCGACAATTCGTCCATGCCGAGAATGGCGATAATGTCTTGGAGGTCTTTATACCGCTGCAAGACGGACTGGACTCCTCGGGCCACCTTGTAGTGATCTTCGCCGATGACTTGCGGGTCGAGAATACGGGATGTGGAGTCCAACGGGTCGACGGCCGGATAGATACCCAGCTCAGCCAATTGCCGTGACAACACGGTGGTCGCGTCCAAATGGGCGAAGGCCGTGGCCGGCGCCGGGTCGGTCAGGTCGTCTGCCGGCACGTAGATAGCTTGCACCGAGGTGATTGATCCACGCTTGGTCGAGGTGATGCGTTCTTGAAGTTGCCCCATCTCGGTCGAGAGGGTGGGCTGATAGCCGACGGCGGACGGCATACGGCCGAGCAATGCGGACACTTCTGAACCGGCTTGGGTAAACCGGAAAATATTATCCACGAAGAGCAGCACGTCCTGGTTCTCTTCGTCGCGGAAATATTCGGCGACGGCCAGTCCGGTCAAGGCGACGCGCAGACGCGCGCCGGGTGGCTCGTTCATCTGGCCATAGACCAGCGCGACTTTGGACTTGGTGAAGTCCTTGGGATCGATGACCTTCGACTCCTGCATTTCGTGCCAGAGGTCGTTGCCTTCACGGGTTCGCTCGCCGACCCCGGCGAACACCGAGAATCCACCGTGGTGCAAGGCGATGTTGTTGATGAGCTCCATGATGATGACGGTCTTGCCGACTCCGGCACCGCCGAAGAGGCCGACCTTGCCGCCCTTGCTGTACGGCTCGAGAAGATCGACGACCTTGATGCCGGTTTCGAGGACTTCGGTCTTCGTGTCCTGATCTTCGAGGCGCGGCGCAGGCCGGTGAATGGGATAGGTCTTTGTCGTCTTGATGGGGCCCATCTCGTCGACTGGTTCGCCCAACACGTTGATCAGCCGCCCCAATGTCTCGCGGCCGACCGGGACAGAAATCGGTGCCCCGGTATCATGCACATCCATCCCGCGCGTGAGACCGTCGGTCGTGGACATCGCGATGCCGCGGACGCGGTTTTCACCAAGGTGCAGCGCGACTTCAAGGGTGATGCGGACGGCCGGTGTGCCGGCGGCCTTATTCTCTTCCTGAATCACTTTGAGGGCGTTGTAAATGTTCGGCAGTTGTCCGGGAGGAAACTCCACATCTACCACCGGTCCGATGACCTGAATGACTTTTCCTATGCTCATAACGCTCCTTCTCTCGCGAGTTCTGAATTCTGAGTCATGAGTTCTGAGTTCTAGGCTCTCGCGGCCTTCTCACTCAGAACTCAACACTCAGAACTTCCAATCTATTTCAGCGCTTCGGCACCGCCGACGATGTCCATCAGCTCTTTGGTAATGGCAGTCTGGCGGGTCTTGTTGTAATGCAAGGTCACTTTCTTGATCAGTTGTCCTGCGTTCCGCGTCGCGCCGTCCATCGCCGACATCCTGGCCCCATGTTCCGCCGCGGCTGATTCCAACAGAATACGAAACGTCTGTGTCTGGAAATGTTTCGGAACGAATACGTTCAAGAGGTCAGCTTCGTCGGGTTCATAGAGGTAGCTGCCGCCAGTCGTGCCTTCCGCCTGCGCTGTCCCAAACTCGGCTGCGGCATCGATGGGGAACAGCTTCTCCACGGTCACACGCTGTTGAATGGCCGACTTGAACTCGTTATAGACAATGTAGAGTTCGTCGAAGGTGCCCTTGACGAAGTGGTCGGTCAGATCGCCTCCGATATCGATGGCATGTTCAAACGTGAGCTTATCGAAGATGCCCGTCCACTCTTGCCTGATCGGCCAGGTGCGCCGACGAAAATAGTCGCGGCCTTTGCGCCCCACGATGCTCAAATTGACCTGTGACCCCTGGGCTTCGCATTGCCGTACAAACTCCGTACTCTTCCGCACGATATTGCCATTGAAGCCGCCGCACAGCCCGCGATCGCTCGTGACAACGAGCACTTCGACCTTCTTCCCTTCGCGCTTCTGCAGCAGGGGATGCGAAGACCGATTCACGCGCTGACTCAGATTGCTGAGCACACCCCGCATCTTGAGGGCGTAGGGACGCGCCGCCAAAATGCGGTCCTGCGACCGTTTCAGTTTTGCCGCGGCCACCATCTTCATGGCCTTGGTAATCTTTTGCGTATTTTTAAATGCCGCAATTTTACGGCGTAGTGATTGAAGACTCGGCATATTCGAAATTTCTTGGTTATCAGCTATATGCTCTTGAGAGACAGCTACTTCGCTCCGTACCCCATTTTCTGTTTAAAGGTCGCGATAATCTCTTTCAGTCTGCCGGTGACCTTGTCATCGATTTTCCCGATGCTCGCAATTTCCTTCTTCAACTCGGGATGGTGCTGTTGGACGTAGTGCAGCAGGTCGGCTTCAAATTGTTGCACTCTATCGACGGGTACATCGTCCAAGTATCCGTTGACGCCGGCGTAAATCGACAGCACTTGATCGGCGACCGGCATCGGTTTGTATTGCCCCTGTTTGAGCAACTCCACCATCCGAACGCCGCGGGCGAGCTGCATCTGCGTCGCTTTGTCGAGCTCGCTGCCAAACTGCGAGAACGCGGCCATTTCGCGGTACTGCGCAAGGTCGAGCCGAAGGGTGCCAGCCACCTGCTTCATGGTCTTGATCTGAGCCGAACCGCCGACGCGGGAGACCGATAGACCCACGTTAATCGCGGGACGAATACCGGAGTAGAACAGATCGCTGCCGAGATAGATCTGCCCGTCGGTGATCGAAATGACGTTGGTCGGAATGTAGGCGGACACGTCGCCGGCTTGCGTTTCAATGATTGGCAGTGCGGTGAGGCTTCCCCCGCCGAGCTTGTCGCTGAGCTTGGCCGCACGCTCCAACAACCGGGAGTGCAGATAGAACACGTCGCCCGGATAGGCTTCGCGGCCTGGCGGACGACGGAGCAACAGAGACAACTGACGATAGGCCACGGCATGCTTGGAGAGATCATCATAGACGATCAACGCATGTTTGCCGTTATCCCGGAAGTACTCGCCGATGGCCGCACCGGAGAAGGGCGCCAGGTACTGCATGGGCGCCGCATCGCTTGCGGTGGCCGCCACCACGATGCTGTAATCCATCGCGTGGTTCTCTTCGAGCGTCTTGACGACGCGTGCCACGGTTGACCGTTTCTGTCCGATGGCGACATAGATACAAAAGACGTCGAGGCCCTTTTGATTGATAATCGTATCGACGGCAATGGCGGTCTTGCCGGTCTGCCGGTCGCCGATGATCAACTCACGCTGCCCGCGGCCGATGGGGATCATGGCGTCGATGGCCTTGATGCCCGTTTGCAAGGGTTCGCGCACCGACTGACGTGTATTCACGCCGGGGGCAACCACTTCAATACGGGACGAGAGCGACGATTTGATCGGGCCCTTGCCATCGATGGGCTGGCCAATCGCGTTGACCACACGCCCGATCAAGGCTTCGCCGACTGGAATCTCTGCAATACGTCCCGTGCGCTTGACCGGATCGCCTTCCTTGACCCCAACGTCATCGCCCATGAGCACGGCGCCGACGTTGTCTTCTTCAAGATTCAGCGCGATCCCGTAGAGTCCGCCGGGAAATTCGAGCATTTCTCCGGCCATGGCGCCGTCGAGACCATAGACCTTGGCAATCCCGTCTCCGACCTGGATAACTGAGCCGGTCTCCTTGACGTCGACCTGCTTGTCGAAGCCTTTGATTTTTTCTTTGATGATCGAACTAATTTCTTCAGCCTTGATCTGCATGGCTACTCCTTAGTCAACAGACTCTGCATCGCTTGTAACCGGCCACGGACGGTGCTATCGACTACCGTGCTGCCGAGATGGATCTGCACGCCTGCGAGATGGCGGGCATCCGTATGAAAGCTCACATCAATTTGGCGCTTGAGCATTTCGCGCAAGCGAGTGCTGATTCGATCTTGTTCATCTGGGGGCAAGTCCGCAGCTGAGGACACGGTGATTTGCTGAGTGCCTTTCGACGCATCGGCAAGTTTCGCGAAGGCCTCGGCGATTTCAGGGAGAAAGCCGACGCGATTCTTCTTCACCAACTGCGCGAGAAAGGTTCTTCCAACGGGAGGACACCCCAGGCGTGATCCGAGTTCCGCGAGGACGGCAATTTTGTCTTCGGCACCAAAGGCCGGCGAGGCCACGACATGACGCAGCGCGACCGAGTCCTTGATCGCGTGGCCCAACCCCGTTAAGGCCGTACGGGTTGGTTCAATGGTTGATTCGTCTAGTAGCTCGAAGAGTGCCTGTGCGTAACGTCGCGCCACTGCTGTCTTAATCACTATTCGTGGTCCGTTCGCTCTTCTTTTTGACAAAGGGAGAAGCCTTCGTGCGCTCGCACGAAAAGCGGCGCGCCAAGGTAGCATTGGCAGATGAGAACTGTCAATACGATGGTGCGGATCATGAGGAAGCTACAATGATTGGATGATGCCGCCGCCGAGCACGTGATCGTTTCGATAGAAGACCGCGGACTGTCCTGGGCTCAACGCGCGTTGTGGCTCATGGAAGAGAATGCGAAGGGTACCCTCTGAAAGAGACTGAACGGTCGCAGGAGTTGCAGGAGTGGCATACCGGACCTTGACCTCGATCTCTGTTGATCCAGTGAGAAGTGAGGAATCGAAGAGATTCAGATCTGCGACATCACACTGACTTCGACGCAACGACTCTTCTGCTCCAAGGACGACGGTGTTGGTGGCAGGTTGTACTTGCTGCACATAAAGCCTACGGCCGGTCGCAATACCGAGACCTCGTCGTTGGCCTGGCGTATAGAAGGCGATCCCCTCATGGTCGCCTAAATATCGGCCTTCATCATCCACGAAGGCTCCTGGTTTCTTGGCGGCAGGCGCTTCCTTCTCGATGAAGGTTCGATAATCGCCATGGCTCACGAAGCAGATTTCCTGGCTTTCCTTCAATTCGTCCGCGGGAAGGCCTAAGACCTCTGCTTCCTTCCATACGTCCGTCTTCTGCATGCCCCCCACAGGAAAGAGAAGGCGAGGAAGCCAGGACTGACGAAGACGATAGAGAAAATAGCTTTGATCTTTCTTGGGATCGGCTGCTCGCTGGAGAGTCGACAGCCCCTCGGATTCGCCAATGCGAACATAGTGGCCTGTGGCCACAGAATTGATCCCGCGTGCGTCCGCAAGCTCGACGAGACCCCGCAGTTTGACGCGCTCATTGCACCGGACACAGGGATTGGGCGTTGTGCCTTCGAGATAGCCGGCAATAAAGTCGTCGATGACGCCGACACGAAAGGTTTCTCTGGTGTCGACTACCTCATGCGGGATCTTCAATGTCTGCGCGACATACCGGGCGATGCCGACCTTACAGCACCCACGTTCCTCCCAGCGCTTAGAGACCGAGATTGTTTCGTCTTCGTGTTCCCAGACCTGAAGGGTGACGCCATGAACGTCGTAGCCCTGGCGAACCAGAAGCGCTGCGGCGACAGAGCTGTCCACTCCGCCGCTCATGCCAAGAAGAACTGTAGGGCGAGCCATAGGTCGCTATTGTACTGAGGAGACAGGAAAAGGGCTAGAGGGCTGCTTCCTGCGGCTAATGAGCGGATGCAATAAGGCCGTGAGGCACGTCGACCGAAAGGGCACGTTCGGCGCTCCAATGATGAGCGCCCATGTCACACATGCCATGGAAATGAGAGCCTTCTTCGATCGCAATGACAGGGGTTCGGATATCGCCAACAAGAACACCGGGCTTAAGGATATGAATCTTTTCAATGGCAGTGATGGTGCCATTGATCTTGCCGCTATTCATGAGCACCCCAGCTGACACGATGCCCTCGATGACGGCATGCTCTCCGACGATTAACGTTCCAGTCGTATAGATCTCGCCTTCGACGTGCCCATCAACCCGAACGGTGCCATCAAACATCACGATGCCCTTAAAGTCCACGCTTTTCCCCAGGAGTGTAAAATTCTCGCTGTCCTGTTCGGCTTGCTGGCCCCGTTCTTTCTTTGCCCACATGATCGCCTCCTAAGACTCTTCCCACACATGCATGGCCCATCACCACACAAAGAATGCGCAGGATACATACCTAAATAGTAATATCCCCCTAACCGTTGACTCGCTTAATGCTAGGGGGCACTATCATTGCGACGGGATGCAGGGAAGCGTCCCGAGGGAGCTCGCGCACGCCGTGAGCCATTTCGAGTGCACCGTTGAATAGCACGCCATCTTCCATTGAAAGGACTGGTGCCTTGACGCTCCCATTCATCACGGCCGGAGCCCGGAGCTTGATGCACTCTTTCGCAACGACATCCCCGGTAACCTTTCCTTTACACACAATTGTTCCAGCGGTAATTTTTGCTTGGATGACGGCGTCTTCACCGATAAGGAGCACGCCATCAGTATGAATTTCTCCGTCGAGATACCCGTCAATTCTCACTGTGCCACTATAGGAGATAGTGCCCTTGAACTCAACTCCCTTTCCCACAAATGCACTAATGTCCCCGGGCCCCTCGGTGATTGAACTGGCAGCAACTTTAGTCACTTCTTTGCCTTCCTGCTCGTTTGAGCTCGTCTCTTCTCTATTGTCCTGCCCCCACATGAGCGCGCCTCCTCGAGTTGTTGACCCCACTATTCCAGCGCAGTTGTAATGCTGTATGGGAAATAGCCGGTAAGATATGAAATAGATAAGGTCACGAATACGTAGAAGCAACAAGTATGCCTCTACCTCTCATGAATTCTTCGAGGTAGGAATGCGGTGCGGGTTAATTCAGAAGAGTCTCGAGTATCCCGTCGAGTTCAGGAGGAGAGAAGTAGTGAATGACGATTTTCCCGCCACGTCTTCCTTTTTGGATCATGACTTTGGTACCGAATCGTTTTTGCAACCGCTCTTCAACATCAGACCATGGTGTTCGCCGTAACTCCTTTGCCCCTCGCTGCTTTGCAACCAGTGAGGATTCTATGAGTTTTTCCGTCTCTCTCACCGATAAGGCTTTTGAGATCACAAGCTGGGCGACTCTAAGCTGTTCATTCTGGCCTGGAAGACCGAGAATGACTTTGGCATGTCCCATGGAAAGCTGATTCGTTTCGATCAGTTGCTGGATCTCTGAGGGAAGATTTATAAGTCGCACGACATTGGCGATCGATGATCGCTCACAACTGACTCGTTGCGCAATTATGTCCTGAGTCAGTCCAAATTCGTTCATCATCCGATGGTAGGCTCTGGCCATCTCCATGGGATTGAGATCTGCTCGCTGAAGATTCTCTACCAGCGCCAGGACGACAGACTCTTCGTCNNGCGAATGACGGCTTGAATCGTTTCCAGCCCTGCTTCTTTCGCCGCGCGCCAACGCCGTTCGCCGGAAATGAGTTCGTATATTCCGTCGCCCTTGCGGCGCACCAAAATTGGTTGCAGCAATCCACTTTGCTTCAATGAGGCCGTGAGGTCTGCCAGTTCATGAGGAGCAAACGTTTGTCTCGGTTGATACCGATTCGGCACAATCGCATCGACCCGCAGGCGTTGAACCTCCGGCAATTCCGGCATTGGCGCAAGTTTGGTGGCAGGCAGCAGTGCGTCGAGTCCTCTACCGAGCGCTTTTTTCTCCATGACTCACAAACTCCTTGGCTAAAGACAAATAAGCTTGGGATCCTGCCGATGCGACGTTATACAACATGGCCGGACGTCCGTAACTTGGAGCCTCGGCGAGTGTCACGTTTCGAGGGATCACGGTGCTGTAGACGACGTCTTTGAAATGCTCGCGAACTTGCTCAACGACTTGACGCGCCAACGTATTCCTCGCATCAAACATTGTCAAGACGATCCCTTCCAACTCGAGATCCGGATTAAACGACTGACGAACTCGATCGATGTTTCCAACCAAGCGGCTTAACCCTTCCATGGCATAGTATTCACATTGAACCGGAACTAAAATGGTGCGCGCTGCGACCAGCGCATTCACCGTCAGAATTCCCAATGTCGGCGGGCAGTCGAGAAATATAACGTCGAATAGTTGCTCAATATCTCGCAAGAAGTGTCGAAGCAGTTTTTCACGCTCTTCAACATTCACCAGCTCTATTTCGGCCCCTGATAAGTCAGCATTTGCCGGCAAAAGTGACAAACCGTTCACTTCTGTGACATGCACAGCATCCTGAAATTTCACATAATTAACCAGACAGTTGTATACAGTGGTCTGCAATGAGCGTGGGTCAACCCCCAGCCCACTTGTGGCGTTCCCTTGCGGATCCATATCCACAAGTAAGACACGCTTGCCTAATAGTGCGACACCCGCAGCGAGGTTCACGGCCGTTGTAGTTTTCCCTACGCCACCCTTCTGATTTGCGATCGCTACAATCTTTGCCATATTTAAGGTTGAGCCACTCACTCTCTCACGTACTCACCAAGAATGTTCCACGTGGAACTTATACACATACTATTGATTATATTACTAATTAATTTTCTCAACCACTACGACGACTCTCTTTCCAGATCCTTGTGGAAGAACAAGATCTGTTTCGTTCACAAGATGAAACTCTTCTCCGATTTCCTGATTTTTCATAGATTCTGTTCGATACAAGACCACTTTCCCTTTTGAAACCAATAAGGCAGGAATGTGTTTTCTTATTTCTTCAAACTTCAAGGCCCTTACGATGATCATGTCAACAACATGGTGGACTGGTCGTTTGGCATATTGCTCGATGGTGCCGTCAAATGTGGAGATACCACGAAGCGTTAATAGACCGATCACTGAGTTAAGGAATGAGCATTTTTTCTGAACTGGCTCCACTAGAACCAGTTGCAAGTCAGATCTCATAATTTTAAGTGGAATGCCAGGGAATCCTCCACCAGACCCCACATCAAGCACTACAGCCTGTTCTGGAAAACCTGTCGCAACAAGCGCAGCGAGTGAATCAACGAAGTGCTTGATGATGATTTCCCTGGGATCGATGATCGCCGTGAGATTAATCGTCTTATTCCACTCAATCAAATGAGCGAGATAGCGCATGAGCTGACCGGCCTGGCTATTCCCGATAGCTAGCCCCAGCTCCCTTACGGAACTAATCGTGAATTCGCGTAATTCTGGCTCATGTTCCACGTGGAACAATTACGTGAATCAGCAGATGAGGTCAAGACATTCCGGAATGGACAGTTAAAGTCTCTGCGTTCGCTCACCTAGGATGAGACTTGCAGAAGGCTATCTCGACGGATTCGCCCTTGTATTTTTCGAGCGCCACAAGGAGAAGGGAAATTGCTGCTGGCGTGACTCCTGAAATTCTCGATGCCTGGCCAATAGACGCAGGGCGAACTTTTTTTAGCTTTTCTCGGACCTCTCGCGAAAAACCAGGAGTCCCATCGTAATTGAAGGTTACCGGAATGGGCTTAGTTTCGAGTTTTTTGAATCGCCCTATCTGTTGAAGTTGGCGCTTGATATAACCTGAATACTTGACTTGTAACTCTATTTCATCAGCAGTTTCAATATCTTGCACTGCACTCACCTCAAGTGCCTCTAACAGAGTCTTATAGCTAGCCCCCTGGCGCCGTAAAAGTTGAGCCGCCGTGCAGGGCCCAGAGATCTCCTCAATCTGAACCTTGGCTAGGCGTTCACGAACAGCTTCCGTGAGTCTTGGTCGAAGCTCTTCGAGCCGTACGAGCTCAGATTCAATTGCTTTCTGTTTTAACTGGAACCTTGTATAGACTTCGTCGCAGATCAACCCAACTTGCCGTCCAGTATCGGTTAATCGAAGATCAGCATTTCCATGGCGCAACAATAGACGGTATTCTGCGCGTGATGTAAACATGCGATAGGGCTCACGTGCATCTTTTGTAATGAGATCGTCAATTAACACGCCAATATAGGCCTGCGACCGGTCGAGCACTAATGGCAACTCGCCTCGAAGTCTAAGGACTGCATTGATCCCGGCCATCAGACCCTGAGCCGCTGCTTCCTCATATCCAGATGTCCCATTGATCTGTCCCGCGTGGTATAGACCGGCCAGAAGCTTGGTCTCCAGAGTTGGGTGCAATTGCCGTGGAGGAAAGTAGTCGTACTCGATCGCATACCCAGGCTTGAGCATGATGGCTTGTTCTAACCCAGGAATCGTTTTCAGCATCGCGGCCTGTACGTCAACCGGTAGACTGGTGGAGATCCCGTTGGGATAAAATTCACGGCTCTCCAACCCTTCCGGCTCGATAAAAATCTGGTGACGTTCTTTGTCTGCAAAGCGTACGACTTTATCTTCGATCGACGGACAGTACCGCGGCCCCACCGACTCAATGATGCCGCTGTAGAGCGGTGACCGGTCTAAGTTGCGCTGGATCAACTCGTGCGTCGCACGACTGGTGTGGGTCAAATGACAGGGGAGCTGCCGGTTCTCAATCCGGTCGGTCCGATACGAAAATGGCGGCGGCGGATCATCGCCCGGCTGCGGCACCATCACGGAAAAGTCAATGGTTGCCCCATCCAAGCGAGGAGGCGTGCCGGTTTTGAGCCGGCCCACTTCGAACCCCAGGTCGCACATACAATCAGACAGGTGCTCGGCGGACGCCTCTCCGGCTCGTCCCGCAGGAAAATGATTCAAGCCGATATGGATAAGTCCCTTAAGAAATGTACCTGATGTTAGAATAACGGCCTTCGCCTGAATGTGATCACCGCGATCCGTCACCACGCCTGTAATCGCACCGGCATGCGTCAGCAAGCGATCGACCGTCCCCTCGCCGATGGTCAGCCCTGCCTGCAGGCTCAATGTTTGTTGCATGGCGTCTCGGTACAGTTTCTTGTCGCATTGTACTCGGAGGGCTCGCACCGCCGGGCCTTTACTCGTATTGATGAAGCGGAACTGGATGCCGGCTTGATCGGTGTTCCGCGCCATCTCCCCACCCAGCGCATCGATCTCCTTTACCAGATGTCCTTTGGCGATTCCCCCGATCGCCGGGTTGCACGACATCTGCGCGATGCGGTCGTGATCCATCGTGAGCAGCAAGGTTTGCGCACCCATGCGCGCCGAGGCCAAGGCGGCCTCACAGCCGGCATGACCCCCACCCACCACAATGACGTCAACAACCTGTCCCACGTTCAACCTTTTGCTACTTGCCGATACAGAATTCTGAAAAGATCCGACCAAGAATCTCGTCCGTCGTAATGGCGCCCGTAATTTCTCCGAGCGCGTCGGCTGCGGCGCGCACATCGATTGAGACAAGCTCCCCGGCCATCCCACACTGCACAGACTCAAGAGCCTGGCCCAAGGATTCACCAGCCCGGCGCAATGCGTCACGATGTCGCACGTTCGTCACCGTGACGCTCTCCGCTGCCTCAAAGCCTCTGGACACTAGCTGGGCACGAAGAGCCGACTTCACCATCTCAACCCCCAAACCCGTCTTCGCCGAAATAAGGTACACCCGATGCCCCGCAAGCGCGGCGTCCGTCTCCACCGTATTGGCAAGATCCGCCTTGTTCAGCACCACCACATGCTTGCGATCTCTGACCGCACTCAAGAGCTCCCGATCATCGCTCGTGAGGGGCACACTCCCATCCATCACCACTAACAAAAGGTCCGCCTCGTCTTGTGCGGCACGCGTCCGTTTAATCCCTTCCTGCTCGACTAAATCTTCGGTTTCCCGCAAGCCTGCCGTATCAATTAAACGAATCATCACTCCGTCAAGATCGATGGATTCCTCAATCACATCCCTCGTTGTCCCAGGAATGGCCGTCACAATCGCCCGTTCTTCCCTCAGGAGACGGTTCAACAAGCTGGACTTGCCGACATTCGGGCGGCCAAGGATGACGACGCGCGCTCCTTCCCGCAAGATCCGTCCTTCCTGCGCCGTCGCTTCCAGTTTCTGAACCACCGCACACGCCTCTCTCACGATACGCAGCAGCTCATCGCGTTGAAGAAAAGAAATATCTTCGTCCACAAAATCGATCCCTGCCTCCACATGGGCCAACACCGTCAGGAGTGAGGCCCGAGCCTGCTCCACCTCCCGAGCGAGATCACCCCGCAGCTGGCGCTGAGCAATGTTCAATCCGACGGATGATGTGGCCCTGATGGTATCGAGTACCGCTTCCGCCTGTGAGAGATCTAACCGTCCGTTGAGAAAGGCCCGCTTTGTAAACTCTCCCGGTTCCGCCATCCGCGCACCGGACTCTATACAAACCTTGCAAACCATCCCAAGCACCAAGGCCCCGCCATGAGACTGAATCTCCACCACGTCCTCTGCCGTAAACGACCGTGGAGCCTTCATATAGACCACGAGCGCCTCATCGAGCAGGCCCGATACAGACGGGCGTTTATGAGCGACTCTCGCCTCATTCCGCTTGTCTGATGCAGGAATCACAAGATCGGCAAGATGCAGCGTATGCGAGGGAACCGATGAGAGGGGATCGCCAGACCGCAACCGAACAACTTGGGAAGCGACGACAAGCGCCTGAGGGCCACTCAGACGAACGATCCCAATGCCCCCCTCGCCTGCGGGGGTGGCAATAGCACAGATCGTGTCTTCGAGTCCTCCATGCATGACGACTCTTTCACTAGCAGGATGCTGAAAAAGTCCGCCAGCTTCGTTCTCGCATCGCTCAAAAGCTCAACGTACCGAAGCGTACGCCTCGCCTCTTCGCTCGCTGCGGCCTTGCTGGACGGACTTTTTGAGCATCCTGCGTGGCATTCTCCCGTCGTTCCAGACGGGCAGGTCAGTGAAATACTGGACTGCGTAGAATCGTCGTCGAGACTGGCGGACTGTTTCAGTACTTCTGCTAGGTGGCTGCGCTTATCACCAGCGGGCCTGTATTGTAGCCAGCAGCGTACCGAGGGGCGCCTATGAGTTCGTGCCGCCGCTCTGCTCGGCCCCTGCCGCGACGAATGCCTTGTTGCGAAACAGAAAACGATCCGTGATCAATTGTTGGGAGATGGTCAGGGCATTGTTCGTCACCCAATACAACACAAGGCCCGCAGGAAAATTTACGAACAGGAATGTCATGCCCACCGGGAGCACCAGCATGATCTTCGCTTGTGCAGGATCCATCGTGGTGGGCGTGATCTTCTGTTGGATAAACATCGTCACCCCCATGATCACCGGCAATACATAGTAGGGATCCTGCACCGACAAATCGGTAATCCAGAGCATGAAAGGGGCCTGGCGCAAATCGATCGTCGTATAGAGGACATTGAACAGGGCCACGAAGACCGGCATCTGCAAGATCATCGGGAGAAAGCCGCCCAGCGGATTCACTTTCTGATCCTTATATAGCTTCATTAACTCTTTGTTCAGACGGTCGCGGTCACCCTTATATTTCTCCTGGACTTCTTTGATCTTGGGTTGGATCAGCCGCATCATTTTCATCGACTTGTAGCTCTTGTATTGCAGCGGCACAAATAACAGCTTGATCGCCATCGTCAGCAGGATGATGGTGACCCCATAGTTATAGGCATAGTCATGGATGAATCGCAGCACATAAAAGATCGGCTTGGCGACCGACTTCACAACAGTCCAACTGCCGAAGATGAAGAATCCGAAATCGATCGTATCTTCTAGGCCCACGTTCAACGAGCGGAGCGTGTCATATTCCTTCGGGCCTGCATACAGCTGAAGCGCAACCGAGGACGCGACTCCGGACGCAGCCATCCGCACCCCAGCCGACACGATCTTATTGTCCTTAGTGCCTTCATTCGTGGCCAGCGCGGCCGTACCCTGTTTTGGTATCAACACCGATACAAAGTACTTATCGTGCAATGCGACCCACTGAACCGCCCCCTTCCGCTCAAGTTCCTTATCTGGCATCTCCTTTTCTACTTTGTCGTCAACCAGCGAGGCCAATCCGATCACACCGATGAACCCACTACCCCATTCCACGATACCGAAGTTAGTCCCCAACACGACATCATAGGGTTCGGTCACGCCCTCCATGGCGACCGATACATCCACCACATAACTATCGTGATGAAAGGTCAGCCGTTTCTCCACGCCAAGATGGGTGACTGGATCGTGGAACTGCATCGTGACATGTCCGACGGGATGAGCGGCATCGAGAGTCGTGAAGTCTTTCTCAATATTATAGAGGCCTTCTCGAATCGTCTTGTCGGTGTCGGCATTCGCCACCGTAATCGAGAGTGGGCCTTTGAACTTCCCCTCTTGGTAGACGAGTTGCACCGGCTTCTTTTCGGGGGGCGATGTATGGTATCGCTTCAGCTCCCAACTTCGAATTACCCCACCACGATTCGACAGTCCGACTCGAACCAGATCCGTTTCAACCGTCACCGTCTGTTCCAATATTGATGGCGAAATATCCGACGAGGGAGCACCGGACTTTGGACCCGATTGGGTTGGGACGCTCAGACCGGTCGAACCACTGTCCTTGCCTGTCACGAGGGCGGGAGCTGACCCGCGCTCTACGGAAGAGGAGCCCGGGTCAGCGCCGTCCTGAGCAGGAGGCGACTCAGGAAGCCACCCCATCTTCTTGAGGACCACGTCATATCCCAGGATGAGCACTACCGACAAAATGAGAAAGATGACAACGCGTTTATCCATATAGACCGTGACCCGATGTGAACAATTAAGACTCTACTACTTCCCAGAAACCATTCCCCGAGGATGAAACGGGTGACATGTCAGCAAACGGCAGGTCGCGAGCTCAGTCCACCGACCATCCCATACCGACCGATTGCGGCACTTGCATAGTGGGGGCAGCTCGGCTCACAACGGCAGGCTGGCCTAAGGAACGGAAAAATATCCAATATCGATAGCCGCCAAGCACTGGGAGACAGCCCTCGCGCACGCTAGTCCTCATGGATGCGAAACAGCCGTTGGCGCTGGAGCGACGACAGCCATACCTCTTTCAAGACGGCAAACGGTTGCGCAATCGAATCCCGCTTAGGGAAGACCACAAGGGCATGTCCAGGGAGCAGTTGCCCGCGCAGCTGCCGCGTGAGCTCCCGAAACAAGCGCTTCACCCGATTTCGGCTGACGGCTCCCCCAAATCGTTTCCCTACCACAATACCGACCCGGCTGGCACTCACGTCTGTTCGGCAAATCACCACATTAAACAGAGCCGTCGAGATACGACGACCGTGCTGCTTAGCAAACTCGATGTCGCGGCTGCGTTTGAGAAATAGATCCTTGTCACCACCACCCTGCGACATCGCCATCATCCTAGGAGAAGGCCATCTCGCACAGGACTTCTCCTTCGAGACCAGATCTCCAGACTCGGTCATGCCACACACCGTCATCCTGTGCAGGGAACTACCTTGTCTGGGGCACGTACGGAGGGCGAAGATTCCTTCGCGAAGCCCTAGCCAGCGTCGCTCAGCCTATACGGTCAAGCGGGCCCGCCCCTTCGCGCGACGACGAGCCAAGACCTTCCGGCCATTCTTCGTGCTCATCCGTTTACGGAATCCATGCTCACGTTTTTTCTTGAGGTTCGATGGCTGCGCAGATGTAAACGACATGCGATCACTCCTTGCCTAAGAAGACTCACAGGTGAGCGGAACATTATAGGGACGGGGTGGCACCCTGTCAAACTGCGTGCTATCCGTTCAAGAACAATCACCTTGCCCAAGACCATCGTGAGGTACATCCTCTCTAACGGGATGCTCGAAAAGTANNTCTGTTCGGTCTGTCTGGTTTGTTTGCTACCATGAGACTCACCAGATGGACCAGACAGACCGGGCTTGTGCCACACGCGCGGACCATGGAAGTTCTTGCGTGCCAACATAGTTTTCCTGCGGCCTGCTTATACCCCGAGGGACAGCAATCCTAACCAATTGATAACTCTTTCGTATTGAGGCGATTATGTCGCTGACAGACTAGATTGCCCCAGGGTTTCGTGAGCCTCGCAATCTTTCACATCGCTATATTGCTGTAACAGCTCAGATTCCTCCCAGCCCTTGCTATGCCGTTCCTGGCATTACCCTTGCGCATTAACTAGAACTCTCACCATCTTGCGTGGAAGGGCGCTAATGAAAATCGAACATGAATTGAACATCGACTCTCCGTCGGCTTTTTTTGAGAGGAAGGAAATCAGTAACGTCCGTAGAAAACTGGTGCTCGCTCTGGAAGCTAATGACAACGCGGCGTTTGGTAGAGGTCGAGGTGTTTCCGACTTAAACGTGAAACGAAAACCGGCCTCATTACGAATCAATGGGTTGCGAGCACACAAATGACTCTTTCAAGTTCAACCGGATGCGTTAAGTTATCTCTCAATCAGGTGCAGATGGCAATCGACACAGCAGGCTATCCGACCGCACACACTAAGGCGAAAGCCATTCACGATAAGAGTCAGGCCGTTTCCGGAGAAGTCGAGGCAGCCCTTGCCAGGATCGGAAAAGGAAGACCCTCTGCCGCAAAAAAAACGAAGTACGGTAGACTTGCTATATGTCTAGCCATTCTCCACGACTCACATGGGCGATCTTGAGGTGGGGAGCCTTGGCGCTAGCCGGCTCCCTCTCTGGCTGCGTGGAGGCTGTGCCTCAAGACGTGATCGAGGCGGTTGAGAACATCGATCGAGACTTGATGGAATTACGGGCAGCTGAATTCTCGCCGACCGACTATACCCGGTTCGCACAGCAGTGGATGGCCCTAAAAGCTCGTGCCCAGGCCGATGAAGATCTGATCCGTTGGCCGTGGGAGCCCAACGACTTGGAAGTTGCTCTTCGCCGGCTACAAGAAGAAGGGTCCCACACGGTCGCCCGCCTCACGAAGGAACGTGAATCACTCCGCCGCTCAGCCGAAGACAAGATCGCCCGGGTCGAGGATCGATTCCGGATGATGACCCTGCAAGTCAGTGCCATTGATAGTCGGCTCGTGTTGGGACAGAAACCCGTTGAAACCGACCTACTCATGAAGCAGGCCCATGCGTTCTATCAACAGGGTCAGTACGATCGGTCCCTCGACGCGTCTGACCAGGCTGCGCAGAATCTGGCGACGCAAGCGGCCATGCTGATCAGCGAATTGGGGCGGTACGCCGATCGCGATCGAATCAGCCGATGGCAACAGATGGCCAAGGACACCATCACCTGGTCACACATTCACCGAACCTCGGCGATTGTCATCAACAAGGCGGATCGCGTGTTGACTCTCTACAGAAACGGACAAAAAATACTATCATACCCCGTCCGGCTCGGTTTCAATGGTATTCGAGAGAAGCGGTACCAGGGCGATGGCGCCACCCCGGAAGGTCACTATCGGATCAGCAACAAGCGCGGACAGGGGCAGACTCAGTTTTACCGGGCCTTGGTTCTCGACTATCCCAACGAAGACGATCGACGACGTTACCAGCTCGGGCGGAAGACGGGGCAGATCCCGCCATCGAGAGCCATCGGGGGACACATCGAAATCCACGGAGTTGAGAATGAACTGATGGCCCAAACATTGGGGTGTGTCATGCTCGACAATCCGCAAATGGCCCTTCTCTATGACCGAGTCGAGGAGGGGACGCCGGTCACCATCGTCGGCGCGCTACACGAACAGAACTCGGTGGCGCTGACCTTGGCGACGCTCGATGATCGAAAGGAAGAAACCTAGCAAGCTGCTGAAAAAGTCCGCCAGCAGCGTTCTCGCATCGTTCAGATCCTCATCGTACCCCAGAGGGTACGCCTCCGGTCTTCACTCGCTGCGGCCTTGCTGGACGGCTTTTTTGAGCAGCCTGCAGCCCGCATGATTGATGAGCGATTCTCCGGCAATCGCCGTCCACTGCTACGACGAACCTTTTTCCAGCGGGTTTGCCCCTCGGCTTCAGACCTACGGGAAGCAAGCTCCTATCATCTCCTCCCCAACATCTCACCGTCCCTCTCGACCACGCGCAAGTTCCGCCGAGACAATCCCAGAAGACGGGCTCATTCTCATCCGTCGAACCACGACGACATAGGTGGGGCCTCATGTTTGTGTTTCTCTCATCCGATATCTACAATACGCGAAAGGCTTGCCATGAAACTCCAGATGGATCGATCGTTCTCATCGGAACTTCAATCCCTCGTCGCTGCGGGGAACGCACGGCTCTCCGCATCCCATGCGGTCGAGCGACTGTGGGCCCGCGACCATCGACTCTGGAAACAAGATCCCACCGACATCACCGACCGCCTCGGCTGGCTGACCATCATCGAGTACATGAAAGATCGAACCGAGGAGTTGCAGACCTTTGCAGCTTCGGCCAAGAAGCGCGGCATCCGCGACGTGGTCCTGCTCGGGATGGGTGGCAGCAGCTTGGGACCGGAAGTCCTGCGGTCCTCATTTGGGTCAAGCAGTGGGTTTCCCCGCTTGTGGGTCCTCGATTCTACCGTCCCAGGCTGGGTTCGACAGGTCACGCGGTCGATCGACCCGGCTCGAAGCCTGTTCATTCTCGCCAGCAAATCAGGCGGAACCATCGAAATCATGTCCCTCTTTGCCCACTTTTGGGAAATGGTTCACAAGACACTGGGCCACCAAGGCAGCGAACAGTTCCTCGCCATTACCGATCCCGGCACCGGGTTGGAAAAACTGGCCGCAGAACATCAGTTCTGGCGCATCTTTACTAACCCACCGGACATCGGTGGACGGTATTCGGTCCTCTCATATTTTGGATTAGTCCCTGCGGCCCTGATGGGGGTCGATGTCATACGATTGCTCATGCGTGCCACAGCCATGGCCCAGGCCTGTCAAATCCAGCGCCCCCTTGGACAGAATCCCGGTGCCGACCTTGGCGCAACGATGGCCTCACTGGCGCAAGCAGGACGCAACAAGATCACCCTGATCGCCTCACCACAGATCACCGCATTTGGTTTGTGGGCGGAACAGCTCCTCGCGGAAAGCACCGGCAAGGAAGGAACCGGCCTCATCCCCGTGGCAAATGAACCGATTGTCTCACCGACCGCCTATGGCACGGACCGGCTCTTTGTCTATCTTCGGTTGAAGGGAGATCAGAATAACCAGCTCGACCGACAGATCGCCGGGCTTGCGCGACAGGGCCATCCAATCTTGACGCTCATGCTCCAAGACCGTTACGATCTCGCGGCAGAGTTTTTCCGGTGGGAAGTCGCCACCGCCCTGGCAGGCCACCTCCTGGGGATTCACCCGTTCGATCAACCGAACGTCCAAGAAAGCAAAGACAACACCGCCCGTGTACTGGAAACCGTCCAGTCCACCGGCCGGTTGCCGAAACAAGCCACCGCAACTCCGGCACAAGCCGCGGCACAACTCAAGCGACAGTGTCGACCCGGCGCCTACGTAGCCATCTTGGCCTATACGACACCCTCCTCCAAGATGGAACAGGCCATTCGCTCGCTCCGAAGAGCACTCGTCTCCCATCACCATGTGACCACGACAGCCGGCTATGGCCCGCGCTATCTCCATTCGACAGGCCAACTCCACAAAGGTGGACCGAGGGTCGGAATTTTCCTACAACTCGTCGATCAGATGATTCCGGATCTCAACATTCCCGGAAAACCCTTCACCTTTCGCACGCTCGCGCAGGCCCAAGCCGCCGGCGACATACAGGCGCTACAAGCGCATGATCAACAGGCCATCCTCTTGCCTTTGGGCAAGAACCCCATCGCGACGATTCAGGCGCTGACGAAGTTCCTCGCCCCTCGTACGCTGGCTCGTCGTCCAACCATACGGCGCACCAAAGGCAGGCGCACCCGTAAGAAGTAAGATGACCCGCCTCCCCGAGATCCGCATCTCTCACGACAGTCAAACATGGGCCGCGGCAGCAGCGGAACTCGTGCACGCGGTCGGCCAAGAGGCCGTTCGCGCGAACGGGCAATTCCTCATCGCCCTCTCCGGCGGCACGACGCCGGAAACCCTCTACCGAACCCTGGCCTCTCCCGCCTTCGCCGATCGCTTCGATTGGTCCCGGACCACCTTCTTTTTTAGCGACGAACGCTGCGTCCCTCCGGATGATCCTCGGAGCAACTACGCCTTGGCCCACAAAACCCTGTTCACCCCTCTGAAAATTACGCCCTCACAGGTCTATCGTATGGCAGAGGAACCCCGTGACCCAGAGGCGGCGGCTCATGAGTATGAACAGCAATTGCGTCTTGCTACAAAAACCTCACCATCGGCCCAGCCATCCCTTGATCTCATCCTCTTAGGGTTAGGCGAAGACGGGCACACGGCCTCTCTGTTTCCTGGGTCACCAGCCCTTCGGGACAACCAGCGCATGATTGCCGTGACCCAATCTCCGAAAGATCCTCCGACCAGACTGACCATGACCCTAGGTGTGATCAACCAGGCGAGTGTGATACTGTTTCTCGTCGCGGGAGCCGGCAAAGCAGGAGTCGTGAAAGCCATCCTCGATCCGAAGACCGAGGCAGAACGACAGCTCCCGGCCGCGCTGGTCGCGCCAGAGGAAGGCCGCCGCATCTGGCTCCTCGACCAAGCTGCGGCATCCGAGCTTCCAAGACATCAACAGCGGACGAGCGCATGAGGGCAGGATGATTGTTGCTGGAGATATCGGGGGCACCAAAACTCACTTGGGCCTATTCGACTGGAGCAAGGATCGCGTCGATCCCGTCCGATTGGAGTCATTCCACAGTGCCGATTACACCTCGCTCGAGGACATGCTCACTGAATTTCTCGTCCCGCCGAAGCCCCCGACACCCATCGACGAATTCGCAACCGAGAAGAGCGCCGCTGCCGAGCTGGAATCAGAGCGCCCAGCGGAAGAACCGCTGAAGATCAACGCAGCATGTTTCGGCATCGCCGGCCCCGTCATTCAGAACCGTTGTCAGACGACCAATCTCCCGTGGGTGGTCGATGGCGCAACGCTGGCAAAACGTTTCGACATACCGAGAGTGAGGCTGCTCAACGATCTCGAAGCCATGGCCCACGGGATTCTGTTGCTCCGACCGGACGAAGTCGAAATCCTCAACGGCGGAACTCCTCCACCGCACAACCAGGCGCTCGCCCTGATCGCGGCGGGAACCGGACTGGGCGAATCTATTCTCTTCTGGAACGGCTCGCGCTATCAACCTATGCCATCGGAAGGGGGTCATGCGGATTTCGCACCGAACGATGACAACGAAATTGAACTGCTGCGCCATCTGCGCGGTAACTACCTGCACGTGAGTTACGAACGCGTGTTGTCTGGTCCCGGCCTGCATGCGATCTATGACTATGTGCGGGATAGCAAGAAGAATGAGCCGACGTGGCTCTCGGAACAAATCAAAGCCGGCGACCCCGCTGCAGTGATCGCAGCAGCCGGGCTCAAGGGGCAGGCAGACATCGCTAAGCAGGCGCTCGACCTGTTCGCCTCCATCTATGGCGCCGAAGCAGGCAATCTTGCCCTAAAGGCCATGACACTCAACGGCGTGTATCTGGGCGGCGGCATCGCACCGAAGTTACTGGCCAAACTGAAAGACGGAACATTTATGAAGGCCTTCACCAACAAAGGTCGCTATAAACGCTTGATGAGTTCGATCCCGGTCAAAGTGGTGATGAATCAGCAGACCGCCTTACTTGGTGCCGCATCCGTCGCTGCGGCCCTCGCCCATACCCCCGCATCATGATGAGCAACCAGGACCTTGACAGCCTGAAGAAGGCCGCGGCCTTGAAAGCCGTCGAGTTCGTCCGCGATGGTATGGTCGTTGGCCTCGGGACCGGCTCAACGGCGAAACATATGGTCATCGCGCTGGGGGAAAAAGTCCGCGCGGGCATGACACTTCGCGGAGTGCCCACGTCGAAGGAAACGGCCACACTCGCCAGGCAACAAGGAATCACTCTCATCGATGCCGATAATGCCTGGGTAATCGATGTCGCGATCGACGGGGCAGATCAGGTCGATCCTGGCTTCAATCTCATCAAGGGCGGAGGCGGCGCGCTCCTGAAAGAAAAGATTGTCGCGGCCTCGGCCAAGCAGTTCATCGTATTGGTCGACCAGACCAAGCGAGTCCCCGTACTAGGGGGATCCTTCCCGCTCCCCATCGAGGTAATCCCCTTCGGCTGGGGAAGTACGGCACGAGCAATTGAGTCCCTCACAAAGAGCCGTGTGGTACTCAGAGAACGCAACGGGGCTCCGTTCACAACCGAGGCCGGCAACATGATCGTGGATGTGCACCTTGCGCGGATCGACCAGCCGCGAGAACTCGAAATCGGTTTGAACCACATACCCGGAGTCGTCGAGACCGGCCTCTTTGTCGGACGAACGGACCTGCTCATCGTGGGCGCCGCCAACGGAGTTGAGACGTACCCTGCGACGAGGACATGACTGAGCCGATCAGCAGGCGACAGACCCTACAGGCCCTTGTAAAGCATGTCCGACTCCTCGTCGTCGTTCCACTCACACACTCCTTCAGCTCGTGCCCCCAGACTCTCTTCGCACAAGCGACTACCGAACAACCGAAAGGTGACACTATGAACCAGACCTCTTCTCCGGGCACGCTCGATCCATACCGGCTTCCAAGACATGTGGTCCCGACTCGCTACGATCTACGATTGGAACCGGACCTGACTGCTGCAAGTTTTTCCGGACAAGAAACCATCACCCTCACGATCCTTCAGCCAACCTCTGAAATCGTCCTCAACGCCATTGAACTCGACATCACCTCGGCGCAGATCGAAGGAGTTTCAGGCTCAGCGAGACAGGCCACCATTGCGTTGGATGCCTTGCTCCAGCGCTGCCATTTCACATTCACCACGCCTCTCTCGCCAGGCACCTGGAGGCTGACGATGACATTCTGCGGGACGCTCAACGATAAGCTCCGCGGTTTCTATCGCAGTACTTACAAAGACGAGCGTGGTGCGACTCACAGCATGGCCGCGACACAGTTCGAAGCCACCGATGCCCGCCGGGCCTTTCCCTGCTGGGATGAACCGGACTTCAAAGCCGTCTTTGCGACGACGCTGGCCATCGATCCAACGTTAACCGCGGTGTCCAACAGCACGATCGCATCCGAAACGCTTGCGGGTGGGAAGAAGCTGGTGCGCTTCGCCAATACCATAAAGATGTCCACTTATCTGGTCGCGTTCATCGTAGGCCGGATCGAGCCGACCAAACCGGTGATGGTCGGACAGACCCCGCTTCGCTTGTGGGCCGTCCCTGGGAAAGGGCATCTCGCTCGATTTGGCCAAGACATTGCGGCGGCATCGCTCTCCTTTTTTGAGAGCTATTATGGAATCACTTACCCCGGCGACAAACTGGACCTGCTCGCCATTCCTGACTTTGCCTCTGGGGCCATGGAAAACCTGGGCGCTATTACCTACCGTGAAACGGCCTTGCTGGTCGATCAGCAGAGCGCCACGCACGGCGAATTGGAGCGCGTGGCCGATGTGGTCGCGCATGAAAACGCGCACATGTGGTTTGGCGATTTAGTCACCATGTCCTGGTGGAACGGGCTCTGGTTGAACGAAGCCTTCGCTACCTTCATGGAAATGTTGGCCGTCGACGCCTGGAAACCGGAATGGAAACGATGGGACAGCTTTGGCGTCTCACGCGCCGCAGCCTTTTCAGTAGATGGACTGCACAGTACCAGACCGATCGAATATCCGGTGCAGGCCCCCAAGGATGCCGACGCGATGTTCGACGTCCTGACCTATGAAAAAGGCGCGTCGGTGCTCCGGATGTTAGAACAACACATTGGACCGACAGTCTTCCGCGACGGGGTCCGCGACTACTTGCACGCGCATGCCTATGGGAACGCAGACACGAACGATCTCTGGGTTTCGCTGGGGAAGATCGCCAAACAGCCGGTGCCTGAACTCATGAACGGATGGATTTTCCAACCAGGGTTCCCGCTCGTGACCGCCAAGGTGAGTCCGTCATCCGAGCTCACGATCAGACAACAACGGTTCAGCTACTTGAGCGACGAGCAGTCCGTCCCCTCAAAAGACCAGCGATGGCAGATCCCACTCCAGATGCGAGTCACCGCCGGAGGCAAGACCAACACCTCACGCATGTTGCTGACGGAGAAGGACACGACCGTCCAGCTCCCTCACGATTGGGAGTCAGTACTGATCAACGAGGGAGGCCATGGCTTCTATCGGGTGCGCTATGCGCCAGACCTGCTCAGTCGGCTCCTGAACGCCGGCCTCGACCGACTCGCCTCCACCGAGCGATTCAACGTCATCAACGACGCCTGGGCCACCACCGTCGCCGGACTCATGTCCCTCACGGACTATCTTGACCTGACAGCCCGCTTCACCGCGGAGCGGGACAAGAATGTCTGGGCTGTGCTACTCGACTCCTTCTCCTTCTTGAACCGGATCATCACCGTGGAGGATCGACCGGCGCTCGAAGCGTTCGTACGCGGTCAGGTCGGTCCCTCCGTTACAGCGTTGGGTTGGGTGCCTCGAAGCGGCGAGAGCGAAGGGACGAAGCAATTACGGGGTGAATTGATCGGTGCACAGGGGAAACTCGGCAACGATCCTGCCATCCAAGACCGCGCAGCCGAGCTGTACCGGGTCTACCGCAACGACGCGGCCGCCGTTGATCCCAATGTCGTTCCCGCATTCGTGGCGATCCTCGCGCATACGGGCGACGCAACCAGGTACGACGAATTTAACGAACGGTTTCGCACCGCCACCACCCCACAAGAGGAACGGCGCTATCTCTTTTCGCTCGCGGCATTCCAACCCAAGGCATTGCTCGAACGCACACTCGCCCGCACCATCAGCGGAGAAATCCGCACACAAGACGCGCCGTTTCTCGTCAGCGCCATCCTGGGCAATGTCTATGGCAGAGAACTGGCCTGGGATTTTGTGAAAACGAACTGGGAGAAGATGGACCAATTGTTCCCCAAACAAGGGCTGCGCCGCATGTGCGGTGGGATCGTCAGTCTCGCCACACCTGAGCTCGAGCGAGACGTACGGAACTTCTTTGCAATGCGCAAGATTGACCTTGGCGGGAAAACGCTCGATCAATATCTCGAACAATTACGGATCGCGGTCACGGTCCGAGAGCGAGACAACCGCGCCTTGGGTACCTACCTGGACAGATACCGATAGACCCTTATTGGCAAGGAGGGCGCCCATGATCACGAGCATTGCCTTCACCATGTATCCCGTGACAGACATCGCCCGCGCGCGGAGATTCTACGAGCAGGATCTCGGGCTGATAGTCTCGCGAGTGTTTCAAGATGCTTGGATCGAATACGACCTGGCAGGCGGCACCTTCGCCATCACGACGCTTGCGGAAGGCGTCAGCCCCAGCGCCGATGCCGGCGGCGGGATCGGCTTCGAGGTTGATAACGTGGACGCCATGGTGACAACACTTCGCGCCAAGGGAACGACCGTCAAACTTGAACCCTTCTCCACGTCCGTCTGCCGGATGGCGGTGATACTCGACCCTGAGGGCAACGCACTGACACTCCACCAGGCCACCCAGAGCTGGTAGTACGACGGATGCCGTTACACGTAGCCGCACGGCGAGAAGGAGGCTGTGGAAGGGCTCACCGCGGTCTTATTCGTGCCGAAGGACGGCCAGCGGCCGTTGGCCGAGAATCCGGTAGGTGCTCGCAAAACCCACGATCAGCGTCAGCAACATCGTGAGGAGGAGGCCGATGCCAAGCACCCGTGGATGTATGCTCCAGGGAAGATCGAACACATACCGCAACACGGCCCATGACAAGACACTCCCGAGGGTCAATCCGATCAACCCAGCGACCGCACCCAGCAAGACATACTCCATGGCAAAGGCACGTGCAATCAGGCCGCGGGTCGCGCCGAGCGCCTTCAGAATGACCGATTCGTAGAGACGCCGGTAGCGTGTCGCAGCGAGTGCCGCCGCCATGACTAACCCGCCGGCCACAACGCAAAATAACGCCACCGCCCTGATCGCCAGCGAGAGGCGATCGAGAACACGCGCGAAACCATCGAGCACGTCGCCGATATGGATCGCGCTGATGTTCGGAAATGAGGCGACGACCGCCTGTTGCAACGGTACCTCTTTTTCCGGCGACACCCGCACCGTCGCCACATAGGTAAATGGCGCTTCCCCCAGCGCGCCCGGGGATAAGATCATGTAGAAATTTGTCGAGAAATTTCCCCACTCGACTTTACGAATACTGCTCACCTTCGCCGACACCGTAGCCCCCTGAATATCGAACTCCACGATCGACCCGATCGCGAGACCTAAATGCGTGGCAGCGTCTTCCTCCACTGAAACCAGTGGGGTCGAAAAGACCTGCCCAGGCTTCCACCATTCCCCTTTGATCAGCTGATTGTCTTTCGGTAGCTGGTCGAGGAAGGTCAGGACATACTCCCGGGTGAAATACCACTGTTTTCCCCGCGCATCTTTCCCCTCCGTGCGCTTGTCGTCCCTCTCCAGCATCTCTTCCGCCATGACGACATGTCCATCGATCGCATGGAGTCGCGAACGCACCAGTGGCGTAAGCTCCGGACGCGCTCGACCAGTCTCTCGATCAACCAACGACACGAACTCCTTTGCTTGATCAGGCTGAATGTCGATAAAGAAAAAGGTCGGGGCATCCGCCGGCCGATTCTCCTGTATTTGGCTGAGCAACGCCTGTTCCACCAGCGATACCGTGACAATCACCATCACGCCGATGCCGATGGCGACCATGATCCCGGTCGCCTGGCTCCCCGGCCGCACGACATTGCCCAGGGCATAGCGAAGGCTCATGACGCGAGGCATCGGCGCCCAGGCCAGCCCCCGCACGAACACTCGCGCACAGACAAAGAGGATCGTGATGGCGAGAGACAACGCACCGAGAAACAGGAAGCCGATCGACCATGAGCCTGCTTGCCACACCGAGAGTGCGCACAGCCCAAGGATGATCACTGCGGCCGTGCCGACGTTCCATCGATCAGCCAGTCCCCATTTCACCCACCATCGTGAGGGAGGAGTCCCGTGCTCGACCGTCGCCTGTTCCGCATCGCGCCGAAAGATCGCACCTGGGTGAACATCTCGAATCTTCAACAGGGGCCACAGGGTAAACAGCAACGTCGACAACAGCCCCAGCGCCGCTCCTTTCATCAGAGGCCAGACCGAGAACCACGACAATTCTGAGGAGACGCCTAATTGCTCAAGGAGATCGGATACAAACAGAGCAGCCATGAGAGGGGGCAGCCCTCGTTGGAGCCCAATCCCAAGCAAGATTCCAGCGAGGCTCCCGACACATCCCAAAAAGATCGCTTGCACCACATACGTCGAGACCACCGTGGCCGAATCAGCGCCGACCGCTTTTAAGATCGCGATCGTCCGCAATTTGTCCCGCAAGAACGCATGAATCGAGGTCCCGACCCCCAGTCCACCGATGAATAGCGCGGTGAGACCGATCAGCCCGAGATAGCGGGAGAGCTGTTCGAGAAATTGCCGTAACTGTGACTGGGCCGTTCGATAGCTGGATACGCGTGCTGAATCTGCCGCCAGCCGATCGCGCAGCTCGGAGAGGAGCGGCTCCAGCGAGATATCGGCAGACGTCTTTACGAGATACCGTTCTCGCACCCGGCTTCCAGGCTTGATCAGCTCCGCCGCCCGTAATCCCTCCTGCGCAATCATTACCCGAGGGCCCAAGGTGAAGGCATTGGCCATTCGATCCGGCTCGGTTCGCACAAGGCCGGTGATCAGAAACATCGCTTGACCGATCTTCAATTGATCCCCGACCGAGAGGCCCATCCGAATCAGCAGCGACTCCTGCACCACCGCTCCAAAACAGGCATGCCCGCCACAGCGGCGCTCATCCGGGTGGAGCAGGACATCAAGCGATTGCGCTGGGTCGAGTCGAATCGCCCCATACAGGGGATACGCCGATTCGACCGCTTTAAGTTCAATGATCTGGATCGATTGGGTTGCAGCGGACCCTTTTGTTGTGCGCGCGGCCATGGCCACGAGCTCGCTCACATGGGTGAAGGCCATGTCTCGTTCGCCCAGCGAGTTCAGTACTGCCTGTCCAGCGAGACTCAGGGGATGCGTCACACGAATTTCAAGATCACCGCCTAACAGGCCCCGCGCTTCTTTCGTGACGGCGCGCTCCATATTCGTGCCAAAGAGGGACACCCCCACCAAGGCCCCGACACCGATCGCGATACAGGCGAAGAAATAGAGAAAGTGCCGCCAGGCTCCCCTGGTTTCACGCCAGGCCATCCTCAAGATGAAGCGATTCACAGGGATGACTCTGCAACCCGACCGTCTGAGTCGGTGAGGGTATCGGATTCGATGCGGCCGTCGCGCAACGCAATCACGCGCTCCATCGAAGACGCGATGGCTCGATCATGCGTGACGAGGACTAATGTGGTGCCGTAATCGCGATGGAGAGAACGGAGCAGATCCATCACATGCTGGCCCGTGGCCGAATCCAAGTTGCCGGTCGGCTCATCGGCCAGCAGAATCGGTGGATGACAAGCGAATGCTCTGGCCACAGCTACCCGTTGCTGCTCGCCACCCGACAGTTGGACGGGGTAATGATGCAGGCGATCTCCCAGGCCGACGGTCTGCAACAGTTCCGTCGCGCGATCCTGCGCCGTGGACATCCCTGCCAACTCCAGCGGCACCAGGACGTTTTCCAGGGCGGTGAGGGTGGGAATCAGGTGAAAGGACTGGAAGATGTAACCGATGTGATCGCGACGATACCGCGCCAAGGCACTCTCGCGCATCGTAGAGATTTCCACGCCGTTCAACGTGATGGAACCTGACGTCGGGCGATCCAGCCCCGCGATGAGGCCCAGCAAGGTGGACTTACCGCTTCCGGAAGGGCCGACGATGGCCACGCGCTGCTTATCAGGAATCTCGAGTGTGACATCGTCGAGGATCGTGATCTGATGGCCACCACCGGCCAAGCGCATAGTCAGGTGAGAGATGGTAATCATGTTATCGGTCAGGCTCCTACAGTATCGTCCAGGTGAAGGCTATATTATACTGGACGACGATGCGCCGATCATGGATTCTCACAAAACTATTTTCCTGCCTCTGCCTCTCCTTGATCGCCCTCTGTGGTTGTGACCGCGGCGGTGCGTCCTCCTCGCCTCCCCCCTCTTCGAGCCCCCCTCGTGAGGGCATTGGACCACGTCTGGAAACCGAGGTTACGGCGCAACCTGGCCAACCGAAGACTCAGGTCTCCGCCGAACGCCCACGCATTGTTGCCTTCGGCAACAGCCTGACCGCCGGATTAGGCGTGTCACCGGATCAATCGTATCCTGCGCACCTACAACGGATATTGGACGCAGCAGGCTATGCCTACCAGGTCGTGAACGCGGGAGTCAGCGGTGAGACGACAGCCGGCGGAGTCCGGCGGGTCTCCTGGGTCCTGAACAACAAGCCGGCAATCGTTATTCTGGAACTCGGCGGCAACGATGGGCTCCGCGGCCTCAGCCTTCAAGAGACGAAAGCCAACCTCGAACGGATCATTCAACAACTCCAACAGGCCTCGGTCACCGTCGTGTTAGCGGGGATGAAACTCCCCCCGAATTATGGGCAGGATTATACCGGGGGGTTTGAGGCGCTCTATCAGGCCTTAGCGAAGCAATATCGCCTGAAGATGATTCCTTTTTTTCTCGATGGGGTGGCAGGCTCATCCTCGCTCAATCAGGCCGACGGCATTCATCCGACGGGAGAGGGCTATCGCCTGATTGTCGAGAGGGTCTTCCCAACGCTTAAGCCACTGCTGGAGCGAAACCGGTGAAGGCGGTCAAGGAGCCTGCCCGACATCGCCTGTTGTGACAGAGAGAGCCATGATCCAGACCGCTCCGAACAACACATCGTCTTCGCCACATCAGGGACAACTCGTGCTGTACATAACCGTCACGATCACCGGCGCAGCCGTGATGATTCTAGAACTGCTCGGCACGCGGATCATCGGCCCGTTTTATGGGGTCAGCCTGTACGTCTGGTCGTCGCTGATCGCCGTCACCTTGATTGCCCTGGCCTTGGGCTACTTCCTCGGGGGATTGATCGCCGATCGATTTCCGGCAGTCCGTTTGGCTCACATCATTCTATTGTCTGCTTTCACGACCGTGACCATCCCCTTTCTGACGGGGCCGATTCTCCGCGCGACCGATTCACTCGGCCTTCGGGCGGGCGCTTTCGCGAGCGCGCTCCTGCTCTTCACGCCGCCATTGACGGCGTTGGCGATGGTGGGGCCCTATGTAATCAAGCGCGCGACGCGCGACTTGAGCGGAGTGGGCACTGCCGCCGGGTCTGTCTATGCCATCAGCACGGTCGGCAGTGTGGCGGGAACATTACTATTGGGATTTTTCCTGTTACCGATGTTTGGAACCAGGGCGATCATTTTCTCACTCAGCCTCCTGCTCGGCGTCCTTGCCATCCTGGTCGCCTGGTTTGAACCATCCGCAGGCGCGCGTCTCCGATCCGTCTGGTTGGTTGTGGCGACCTGTGTGGCAATTGGCATCCTGGCTACGTACGGGCTTTCTTTCTCTCGGAATTCGGTGGAAGGATTCACGGTCCGATCCGAAGCCGAAAGCATCTACGGCTGGGTGCGCGTGGTGGACGATGAACGCCGGGGCTTCCGCCTGATGCTCGCCGATGCATCGATAATTAGTGCGGTACACATCAAAGAAGATCGGAGCCTGCTGGGATATCAAGAAATCTTGGGCCTACTCCCCGCGATTCATCCTGAGGCAGCGCGAGCCTTGCTGATCGGCCTGGGCGGTGGACACGTCGCGCGGGATCTCAAATCGAAAGGCATTGTAACCGACACGATCGAAATCGATCCAGCGGTCGCCGTTGCCGCCCGACAACATTTTCATTTCCAGCCCACAGGTCGATTTATCGTCGGCGACGCACGCTATGAGATCAAGACTCTCGCTACCCGCTACGATCTCATCATTCACGATTGCTTCACCGGTGGGTCCGAACCGACACACCTTTTAAGCCAAGAAATGCTCGCATCCCTTCGATCGTTGCTGACCGATCGAGGTATCCTCGCGCTCAACTACGTGGGATTTACAAGCGGGGAAGGATCGGATGCGGTCGCCGCCGTGCATCAGACGCTCAAGAGTGTGTTTCCTCAGGTACGCGTCTTCATCACAGACAAGAAAGAGTTCACTGATTTCGTGTTTCTGGCGTCGGAGGAGCCAATCTACCTGGATCCCGCCAGCGAGGATCGCCGCGTGCGATGGCTGCTCGATCATGAACACACGATGCTCAGCAACGATAGCTTTACGATTACGGACGACTACAATCCGATGGAGAGCCGTCAAGTCCGCAAGTCAGAATCCTACCGGAAATATTTTCTCGAACGTATCGCCTTCGAACTGCTACTGCGCTAGGCGGGCTGAACGAAAGTTCGAAGTGTCGGAACTTCGAACCGCGAGTATCGAACCTCGCGTCGGCCTTTCTCGATTTTCTCGTGCCCAACGACAGCGAATCACAGTGGATAAGCCGCACGTGTTGTTATTCCACCCAGATAACAATCAAGCCCATGGCTTGTGCCGCGTCGCGCTCTGCGGCGTGGCTGGTGATGAAGGGAACCGTCAGTCCTGAGACGGCTTGGAACATGACTGCTGATGCAATGTGCAGGGCGTCGAGCGTCTTCACATCCGTTTCTGGACCAGATCCTCGGCTTGCCGGAGGACTTGCTCGCCCCCTCATCACAACCTTCGTGAAGAAAGACTGACTGTGCCTCATCGATTCATTCTCCTCAGTCTGATTCCATTTCACAGATGCGATATGCGCTCTGCCGCACATACGTTTCCGTCACACTCTTTCCCCTCTGCCATGTCTGGCCAGTCAACGATCTCAATCTCCTTCAGGGGAAAGGAGTCGCGACCGCTGTCACCGACATGCTTAGACGATGAAGAAAGAAGAGGGACTATGCGAAAGGCGGCGCACGCGATGGTGGATGAACCGTGAGGACAGCACTGATCTGTGGTTCAAGAAACTCCTGCTCTATGACATCGACTGGTTCAATAGGAATGAGATGGGACGAGATTCCCTCGCCCGCGTCGGCAGCCATACAGAGCCACGAACAGAGTACGGTTGAATGGGTGGAGGCGTCATGATGCGCATGCTGGGCAGCATGGTCTGTCAGCTGCGGGTATGCGACAGCGCTCACCAGGACGAGCCATACTGTCAATACACCAACGGTGAGTCGTTGAATCACACTCTTCATAGATCGTTATCGAAGAGCCGCTGCCTTGACCGGCTCCTGTTTATGAATCCGCGCGACGGTTTCATCGATTTTCTGTTCGGTGAGCAGGCCACCCTTGAGGTATTCCTGCACGCGTCCCTCTTGATCGATGAACACGCTTACGGGTAGCCCGAACACGCCGAACTGGTTGGCCACTTTGTTGTCACGATCCATGAGGACCGGATACGTATAGCCGTACTGTTTGATGTGCTCTCGCACTTTCGCATCATCTTCCAACTCATTGATCGCGAGCACCACAAAGCCTTTATCACGGAGCTTGTCGAAGCTGGCTTGCATGGCCGGCATTTCCGTCGTGCAGGACTTGCACCAGGTGGCCCAGAAGTTCACGAGCACGATCTTGCCGCGATAGTGACTCAGGCTCTGCGACTTGCCCTCCATGTCGATCAGGCTGAAATCCTCTGCCTGCATGCCGACCGTCGGGACTCGCGAGCCCATGCTCCACCCGTCGAAGGCAGGCAATCCCACCAATGCGACAAGCAGCGCGATTACCGCAAACACGGTGTTTGTTTTCCTTGGTCGCATGTCAGCCTCCTCCGCTTCAACCGCTTCGTTTACGAGAGTACGGTGGCGTGAGTCGCCGCATTGTGATGTTCATGTTGTGCCATGTGGGCGGTTAGCTGCGGGTATACAATCCCGCTGAGCGCCACAAGCCAGAGCGCTAACCCTCCGACTGCAAATTGTCGAATCCTGCAGTTCATCGGCCTTTATCGAAGAGCCGCTGCCTTGACCGGCTCCTGTTTCTGAATTCGCACGACGGTTTCATCGATTTTCTGTTCGGTGAGCAGGCCACCCTTGATGTATTCCTGCACGCGTCCCTCTTGATCGATGAAGACGCTCACCGGCAAGCCAAACACCCCAAATTGATTCGCCACCTTGTTGCCGCGATCCATCAGGACCGGAAACGTATGGCGGTACTGCTTGATGTGCTCACGCACTTTCGCGTCGTCCTCCAATTCGTTGACGGCCAGAACCACAAAGCCTTTGTCACGGAGCTTCTCGAAGCTGACTTGCATGGCCGGCATTTCCGTCGTGCAGGGCTTGCACCAGGTGGCCCAGAAGTTCACGAGCACGATCTTGCCGCGATACTGGCTGAGGCTCTGTGATTTGCCCTCCAAGTCGATCAGGGTGAAATCCTCTGCCTGCATGCCAACGGCCGGGACGCGTGAGCCCATGCTCCAGCCGTCGAAGGCGGGCAATCCCACCAATGCGACAAGCAGCGCGATTACCACAAACACGGTGTTGGTTTTCCTCGGTTTCATGTCAGCCTCCTCTGCTTCAACCGCTTCGCTTACGATGGGTTCGTCATTTGGAACGAGCGTGTAAGCCCAAAGATGTAACTGGTTTCCTGCGCCAGACTGTTGTTGGAGTCTCGCGCTATCGGAATCGCCGCAAAGAAATATACGGAGGTCATTCTCGTCCAGGCAGAGTCGATCATCCCATCCAAGCTAAGGTTAAAGCCCGGTGAGAATGAGAGGAACGTCGAGCCAGTGGTGGGCACCGCCCGGTTTTTTATGGTTGGGTCAATCACGACTGGTTCACCAGGAAAGTCTGGTGCATCGGCAGGTGTTGCAGAGCGATAGAGCGAAGAACTGAAATTGTCGTGAACCATATACCTGTAGTTGAGCTGCGAGGAAAGCACCAACCAAGGAACCGTTACGAGATTGAAACCACCATTGAAATCCCACTGATCCCCGAACTGGTACCCATCGTTGTTTCGGAATGTGTGTCGGTAACTGGCTGACGAAAATTGATTGATCCGATGGGGGATCAATTCATAGGTCTGGTAGATTGTCGGATTCAATCCGACTGCCCCCCGACCGATTTGTGAGGTCGACTCCATCAAATTCCCCACGTTGTCTTGCGCGTGTGTATTGCCGGACGGAAGATAGACGCCAAACCCTAGCACCACCATACTCCGCAGGGTGGGCAACATATTGTACTTGAGACCCACACGCAAGTCCCCAGCCCCATTAGCGGAGAAATTCGTCGACTGACCTTCACCATTTGCTCCATCCTCTCCTAGACCATCGATGTGATGATGCGTGCGCCACACATACGGAATCGTGAGTTGTAGTCCGAACCGTTCGGTGAGACCATAATTAAGGTCGAGCGTCGCCTGCTGCGTAATGGTCCGAACCTCCTGATGATGATCCAGGATCATCTGCCGGTTCCCCTGGTCGAGCCCTGGGATCACTCCCATAGTTCCATCCAGTAATCGCATCGGCGTGTAATTATAAATCGCATTGACCGTGAGGAGGCCCGCCGATGGAACTTGCTGCTGAGACCCGATGACGACGAAACACGACACAGCGCCGCAGGAGGCTTGTGCCTGTTGGGCGCCAAGCCACGAGAAGAAGACTAGTGCAAGACTGAGAATGCATCCGAGTATGAACCGTATCGCTGCCATGATGATGTTGGTCCTTTCTCTCAAGAAGAATCGTCCCTATCCGCCTGTCCTACAACCCACTCAGTGGATCGTGTGAGAGGCGGAACACGGCCTTGCTGCGAGCCGATGAGCGAAGGAGACTACAGAGAGAAAGACGGAGGGGCGCGGCTGGAAGAAGTCTGGCACACCTCGATTGAGGGCTGCGTAGACTGGGGGAGCGTGATGAGAGCGATAGGACTGAGTTCGGCCTGAAACGTGACCACCGCACTATCGAGAACCGTCCCGGCGGCACACATCCAGGAGCAGAGCACGGTGCCATGCGTGGCAGCCTGATGCTGGGCATGGTGCCCGGCATGCTCGACCGACTGCGCCTGCGCCAATCCGCCGACGGACAGGACACAGAGCACCAGGAGGATCGAGATGAATTTGAGGACGATGCGGTTCATCAGAGGACGACCCAATGTGACTTGGCCGAATGTTAATGGACGGTGACGAGGCCTGTCAAGCCGGCTACTCGCGCTAGGGCCTCTGCTTATTATAGGATTCATGGAAAAGATGTTGTATACTGCGCAGATTAATTTCGGAGGCAGCGACGTTCGTTCCGAGCGATAGCACCATGGTCACGCAACTACTCAACCAGATCTTCGGCAGTAAAAACGATCGTGAAATCAAGGCACTCCGCCCGATTGTGGAGCGGATCAATAGCCTGGAATCCGGCCTGACTCCGCTCTCCGATCAGACCCTCGCGGACAAGACCCCGGAGTTCAAGAAGCGTCTTGAGGCCGGGGAGACACTGGACGATATCCTGCCTGAGGCTTTCGCGGTCTGCCGTGAAATGTCCCGCCGCAAGCTGAACATGCGCCATTTCGATGTGCAGTTGATCGGCGGCATGATTCTCCATCGAGGCCGCATCGCTGAAATGAAGACCGGCGAGGGGAAAACCCTGGTGGCCACGCTGCCGGTGTATCTGAACGCGCTCGAAGGGAAAGGCGTTCACCTCATCACCGTGAACGACTACCTCGCCAAGCGCGATGCGCAGTGGATGAGCGTGCTCTACCACGCGCTGGGACTTTCGGTGGGCATCACTCAACATGATGCCTCCTTTTTCTTCGATCCGACCTATGACGCCTCCGACAAGCGGCTCCAGTCTCTCCGCCCCTGCACGAGGCCTGAAGCCTATCGTGCCGACATCACCTACGGCACCAACAACGAGTACGGGTTCGATTACCTCCGCGACAACCTGGTCGTCACCGATTTGGCCCAGTGCGTGCAGCGCGAGTTGCACTACGCCATCGTGGACGAAGTCGACAGTATTCTCATCGACGAGGCCCGCACACCTTTGATTATCTCCGGTCCAACGGATGAAACGACCGATCTCTACTACCGCATCAACGCGATCATCCCGCAGCTGAAACCGGAGCAGGACTACACGGTCGAGGAAAAAACGAAGACCGCGTCGTTGACCGAAGACGGTAACGTCCGGGTCGAGAAATTGCTCGGCGTGGACAACCTCTACGACCCCGACCATATGGAACTCGTCCACCACGTCGTCAAGGCGCTCCAGGCCTATGCCCTCTACAACCGGGATGTGGACTATGTCGTGAAAGACGGCGAAGTCATCATCGTGGACGAATTCACCGGGCGACTCATGCCGGGACGACGCTGGAGCGACGGCCTGCACCAGGCCGTCGAAGCCAAAGAAGGCGTGAAGATCGCCAACGAGAATCAAACGTTGGCCTCGGTCACCTTCCAGAACTATTTCCGGATGTACAAGAAGCTCAGCGGCATGACCGGCACGGCGGATACGGAAGCGGCGGAGTTTGCCAAGATCTACAATCTCGACGTCAACGTGGTCCCGACCAATCGCAACATGATCCGGCTGGATTACGCGGATGTCGTCTACCGAACCGAGAAAGAAAAGTTCGCCGCGATCGTCGAAGAGATCAAGGAATGCCACGAGCGCGGCCAGCCCATCTTGGTCGGCACGATTTCCATCGAAAAATCGGAGCGACTCGCCGGCTTCTTGAGCCGGAACGGCGTCAAACACAACGTCCTCAACGCCAAGCAGCATGAGCGAGAAGCCGAGATCATCGCTCAGGCCGGACGCAAGGGCGCCGTCACCATCGCCACGAACATGGCGGGCCGCGGCACCGACATCGTCCTCGGTGACGGCGTCGCTGCTGTTGGAGGCCTGTACATCATCGGCACCGAGCGCCACGAGTCACGGCGAATCGACAACCAGCTCCGCGGCCGTGCGGGCCGCCAGGGTGACCCGGGCGAGTCGCGCTTCTTCCTGTCCTTCGAAGACGACCTCATGCGCGTCTTCGGCGGCGAGCGCATGCAGGGGCTCATGGGCAAGCTCGGCGTTGACGAGGACACGCCGCTCGAATCGAAGATGGTGTCGCGGCAGATCGAAGGCGCACAGGCTCGTGTCGAGGGACAGAACTTCGACAGCCGCCGTCATGTCGTCGAGTACGACGACGTCATGAACAAGCAGCGCGAGATCATCTACGGCGAGCGCCGCAAGATCCTCGAGGGGACCGACACCCGTTCGAATTTCATCTCGATGGTCGAGCACGTGGTCGCGACCGAGGTGCCGGCGTACTGCGAGGGGCGGCATCGCGAGGCGTGGGACTTCGAGGGGCTCTGGACGCAGATGCACCAGTTCGCAGCGGGGCTGCCGCAATTCTCCGAAGTCAGCATGGACAGCCTCGGTGACTCCGTCGAGGAGGTGTCGGAAACGCTCAGCGGCGAGCTGATCGGCCTCTACGAAGAGAAGGAGCAGGAGTACGGCGCAGAGCTGCTCCGCGAGGTCGAGCAGAGC